>JAYSYZ010000117.1:0-34106 GCA_043727195.1 Paracoccaceae bacterium | reverse complement strand
AGCGCGGTGGCACGGCCATGGGCAGTGGCTGTGGCTGCCACCGGCCCAGGCCGAGGATCACCGCCGCAAGCCCGATCAGCGCCAGCCCCAACGCGACGAACGCGCCGCCAAGGCCGAACCAGACCACCAGCGGGGCCGACACCAGCGGCGACACGAACTGCCCGGCGAAGAACGCCGTTGTCAGCATCCCCGAGGCGCGACCGCGCAGGTCGGCCGGAACGTAGCCCATGAAATAGGTGGTGTAGTTCGGCATTGATGGCCCCATGCCGACCCCCATCACCATCGACCCGAGGATCGCCAGCCCCGGTCCCTGCGCCTGTGACACGATCAGCATCCCCAGCCCCATCAGCGCGTAGCTGGCCGCAAACACCTGTATAGCCGACAGATAGCGCCGGATGCGTCCGTACAGCAGCGCTCCGGGCACTGACGCCAGCGTCATCGAGGCCATGATGCCGCCGACAACCAGCGTATTGCTGACGCCCATCTGCGCCATGAAGAACGGCAATCGCGTCGGCATCACGTAAAACGTCGCCATGAAGATGAACCCCAGCGGTCCGACCACCGCGAAGGCCCCCCAGGGAAAGGCCCCCGCCACCGCCGCCGGTCGGTTGGTGGCCATGTCGGCGGCACGGCGGCTGGCCATCTGGCGGGCGTAGGGAGCCAGACAATACAGCGCAAAGACCGCGACCGGCAGCACCAGAAGATAGGTCGCAAACGCCCCGCGCCAGTGCAGCGTCGCCAGCGCGCCGCCCAGCAGCATCACCACGATACCGCCCGCCGACATCGCCGCGCCCTGAAACCCCAGGAAGCGCGCCCGCGCCTGTCCCTGCCACAGGTCCGTCCCCCAGGTCATGCCCAGCGTCATTGTCCCGGCCACACCCACCCCAAGGACCGCGCGCCCGATCAGCAGCACCGTCAGGCTGTCGGCCCAAAGCCCGACCGTGCCGCCCACCGCGTATAGCACCGCTGCCAGCGCCAGCAGCTTCTGGCGGTCATACCGGTCCGCCAGCCAGCCAAACAGCCCCGCCGACAGCACGATGGCCAGCGACGGCAGCGTCAGCAGAAAGCCCAGCAGCGTCTCGATCCCCTCCACATCCGCGAAATGCGCCTGCAGACCGGGCAGCGACGGCGCAATCGTCGCGTTCGCCATGATGGTCAGCGACGCCAGCAGCAGGACGGACGCCATCACGCGGCGCCCCGGTTCGGGAACGGTGGACATGCAAAGACCTTTGCGACGGAAGAGCTTGACGCTGATCCTCCGATATACCACCATTATGGACAAGTGACGTATTATTGGAATTTTTGTGCATCATGCTGCATAATGACCTCGACCTGACCGCCCTGCGCGCCTTTCGCGCCATCTTGCGTGAAGGCTCGTTCTCGGCCGCGGCACTGACGCTTAGGGTGCCCAAATCCACCCTGTCCAAGCGCATTGCCGATCTGGAGGCGTCGCTTGGCGTCCGCCTGATCGAACGCACCACCCGCCAGCTGCGCGTCACGCAAGAGGGCAAGGTCCTGGCCGCCCGCGCCGACCGCCTGCTGGGCGAGGCTGACGACATCCGCCGCGCCCTTGGCGAACAGCATGCCGTGGCGCGCGGGCATCTGCGCATCGCGGTGCCGCAGGTGATGGGCAATGTGCTGATGGGCAAGCTGGCCGCCGACTTTCGCGCCGCCCACCCGGATGTGACGCTGGAGATCCATTTCCTGGACCGCGTGCCCGATCTGCTGGAGGAAGGCTTTGACGGCTGCGTCCGCTTTGGCCCGATGGAAAGTTCGGGGCAAGTGGCGCGGCTGTTGCAGGAAGGCCACGCGGTTCTGGTCGCCCGACCGGGCCTGCCCGATCTGGCGACACTTGACCATCCAACGGGCCTGAAACACCTGCCCTTGGTTGGGCTGGCGGCCCCTTGGGCAATGACCTGGATGCTGAACCGCACCGACGAAGCGGTTGAAATCGCGGTCAATCCCGCCCTGCAACTTGGATCCTATCTGGCCATCCGCGAGGCGGCCATTGCGGGCGCAGGTGTGGCCCTGCTGCCCTACATCCTTGCCCGACCGGCCCTCGATGCAGCCGACCTGATCGCGGTCTTGCCGGGGTGGGAAACGCCGCGCAAGGGGCTGTACTTCGTCTACCCCTCGGCCCAGTCGGTCACCGCCCGGCTGCGCGTGTTCATCGACTTTCTGGCCTGCGCGATGCGGCCCCTCGACATGACGGCACGCTGATTACTCGGCAGCTTCGGTTGCATTCGCAGCAGCCTCGGCGGCGTCCAGTTCGGCGGCCTTGCGTTCCACCAGTTCAACGATGTGATCGACCATGCGCTCATTGCCCAGGGTATGCGCCTGCTTGCCCGCCAGATAGACCATTCCCTTGCCCGCCCCGCCGCCGGTAAAGCCGATGTCAGTCATCAACGCCTCGCCGGGGCCGTTCACCACGCAGCCGATGATCGACAGGCTGAGCGACGTGGTGATATGCGCCAGCCGGTCCTCAAGCGCCGTCACCGTCTTGATCACGTCAAACCCCTGCCGCGCGCAGCTTGGGCACGAGATGATCGTGACGCCGCGATGCCGCAGGCCGAGCGATTTCAGAATCTCGAACCCGACCTTCACCTCTTCGACCGGATCAGCGGACAGGCTGACCCGGATCGTGTCACCGATGCCGAACCACAACAGGCTGCCCAAGCCAATGGCGGATTTGACCGTGCCAGAGGTCAACCCCCCGGCCTCAGTGATGCCAAGGTGGATCGGCGCATCGGTTACGGTGGCAAGCTGCTGATAGGCAGCGGCGGCCATGAACACGTCGGACGCCTTCACGCTGATCTTGAATTCGTGAAAATCGTTGTCCTGCAACAGCTTGATGTGGTCCATCCCCGATTCCACCATCGCGTCGGGGCACGGCTCGCCGTATTTTTCCAGCAGGTGCCGTTCCAGCGACCCGGCATTCACCCCGATGCGGATGCTGCAGCCGTGGTCCTTGGCGGCCTTGACCACTTCGGCCACGCGCTTTGCGTCGCCGATGTTGCCGGGGTTGATGCGCAGGCAGGCGGCCCCCGCCTCGGCAGCCTCGATGGCGCGTTTGTAGTGGAAATGGATGTCGGCGACGATCGGAACGGGACTTTCCGCCACAATCTCGCGCAAGGCGCGGGTGCTGTCCTGATCGGGGGTGGACACACGGACGATATCCGCCCCGGCCACGGCGCAGCGCTGGATCTGTTCGATCGTGGCCGCCACATCGGTGGTCAGCGTGTTGGTCATCGTCTGGACCGAGATCGGCGCGTCGCCCCCCACCAGAACCTTGCCGACCCTGATCTGCCGCGACACACGCCGGTCAATGTTGCGCCATGGGCGGATGGGGTTGTGCGTCATCAGGCAAGCCTCCGGAAACCTACTGCCACAAGGATAGTGCCAGCGGCGGGCCGCGGCAACCGGTCAGGCAAAACAGGATGGGTTATTCCGAAGGCGCGCCTTCAACCGGGGCCAAAGCGCCGGCATCGGCAGTGCTGAACCGGGCAAGGTCATCGTCGCCCGCCATATCGGCTGTGGCCATGGTCTGGGTCAGCGCTTCGGGCGACAGGGCGATGTCCTTGACCACGTTGGCACCGGGGGCAGCAGGGCCGTAGGTCACCCCGTTGACCACAAAGTAGATCGACCCGGAATTGCCAGTGCGGAACACCGCCGCCGCTTCCAGCGCGGGCACGCTGTAACGTTCACCCGCATCAAGGATCTTTTCAAACAACACGGTGCCGTCCGCCGCATTGACCCGCACCCAGGACGGACGCACGGCCAAAACCTCGACGCCCGGCCGAACCTCGGCCACCACACGGACAGCTTCGGCTTCGGCAGCAGGGGTGGTTACAGTGTCTGATGCAGCCACAACGCCGGTTTCGCGCGGATTGATCGCGGAAATCGGGCCGTCACGGGATGTAAGAACCGGCACGTCAAGCGCTTGCGGCCGGTACAGCCGGTCCATCACGTCGACGGGCGCAGTGCCTTCGGCAAGGGCGATGGACTCGGTGGCCTCTGTCTGAACCGTTGCCACGATCTGCGGCGCGGCGGTGCCAGCGTCCAGCAATGGGTCGATCTGGGCCACCACGCTGGGGGCCTGATCCACCGGCGCCAGTTGCACCCGTTGAACTTCCTGCAACACCGACCAGCCGCCGTACCCAATGGCCGTAATCAGCGCCAGCAGGACGGCAACGGATCCGACAGCCCCCGGCTCGACCTGCGCAAAAACGCTTTCACCGCGCGGCACGAAGGTCGCGTTCGGGTTGGCGAGGGGGTCGGAAAATTCACGCGTCCGCGCCTTGATCATCCGCTTGGGCGCGGCAGAGGCCGACATGCCATGGGCGACGGCAAAGCCCGCTTCGGCGCAGAATCGCTCGAACGCCCAGTCGGGGTCCATCGCCAGATAGCGCGCATAGGACCGCACATATCCTGCAACGAAACCGGGGGTTTCAAAGGCAGAGACGTCGGCATTTTCGATGGCAGCGATGTAGGTTGCCTTGATCTTCAGCTCGCGCTGAACATCAAGCAGCGACTTGCCCAGCGTGGCGCGTTCGCCTCGCATGACATCACCCAACCGCAACTCGAAGTCGTCAAAGCCTTTCGGCTTTTCTTCTTCGGTCGTCGAAGGTTTCGCCCTCCAACCGATCATCCGCGCCCTGTCCCCTCGGTGCATTATATCCGCCGAGTCGCCTTCCCAAACGACTCACCGGTTGTTCTATTTGCGAAAGGCTAACATAGGGCAAGGCCTTTTGCACATGCGAGATAGGTCAGCCCGCAACCTCGGCGCGATTCAGCGCACAATGGCTCCACAAGGCGTCCATCGCCTTGATCAGGTGGTCGATCGCCGCGGAATCATGCACTGGCGAGGGGGTGAAGCGCAGCCGTTCGGTGCCACGCGGGACGGTGGGAAAGTTGATCGGCTGGACGTAGATGCCATAGGTTTCCAGCAGCATGTCGGACAGCATCTTGCAATGGATGGGGTCGCCCACATGCACCGGCACAATATGTGACCCGTGGTCAATGATCGGAAGGCCCAGCCCCTTCAACCGCAGCTTCAAGATGCGCGCCTGTGTGTGATGCGCATCGCGAAGGGATTGCGCCGTTTTCAGCACCCGCACCGAAGCCGCCGCCCCTGCCGCCACCGCAGGTGGCAACGAGGTGGTGAAGATGAACCCCGGCGCATAGCTGCGCACCGCATCCACCATCTTCGCAGATGCAGCAATATAGCCCCCGAACACCCCGTACGCCTTGGCCAGCGTGCCGTTGATGATGTCGATTCGCCCCATCTGGCCATCACGTTCCGCGACCCCTGCCCCGCGCGGGCCGTACATGCCCACCGCATGCACCTCATCCAGATAGGTCAGCGCGCCAAACTCGTCCGCCAGATCGCAGACAGCCTTGATCGGCCCGAAATCGCCGTCCATCGAATAGATCGATTCAAACGCGATCAGCTTGGGCGCCGCCGGGTCATCCGCCGCCAGCAGCGCCCGCAGATGCGCCACATCGTTATGCCGGAAGATCCGCTTTTCCCCGCCACCCCGGCGCACGCCTTCGATCATGCTGGCATGGTTCAGCGCATCCGAATAGATGATCAGCCCCGGAAAGATCTGCCGCAACGTCGACAGCGTCGCATCGTTGGCGATGTAGGCGCTGGTGAACACCAGCGCCGCCTCTTTGCCATGCAGATCGGCCAGTTCCGCCTCAAGCCGCTTGTGATAGACCGTCGTGCCCGAGATGTTGCGCGTGCCGCCCGACCCCGCCCCGGTCGCCTCCAGCGCCTCGTGCATCGCGGCCAGCACTTGCGGATGCTGCCCCATGCCAAGGTAATCGTTGCCGCACCAGACGGTGATGTCTTTCTCGGTCCCGTCAGGGCGGGTCCAGACCGCGTGCGGAAACTGGCCTTGCCGCCGCTCGATGTCGATGAAGGTCCGGTAGCGGCCCTCGTCGTGCAGTCGTTGCAGGGCTGCATCCAGTGCGGTGTCGTAGGTCATCATCGTCTCCCGTCCGGATCGTTGCGACTGTCGTGTCAGATCGGCCCGGCTGCCGCATTGACTTGGGTCAAGCCGCCGCCACAGCCAAGGGGGCGAATTGTCGCCCCTGCCTCAAGGAGCCGGCGCAATCTCCAGCACGGTGACGCAGGGCGCCGTGCCCTGTTTCATGGCCTCGCAGCCGGTCAGGGCCGCCACACGTGCCGCTTCGGCATCGGGCAGATCGCCTACCGCCGTTGCTGACCCCATCGGTGCACCAAGCCGGATGAACCCATCCTCAGGCGACACTGCCAAGGCCGCAAACCCTGTCTTGCCCGGCACGAACAGCGACAGCGCCTGCTCGTTCACCATGACCAGCCGCAGGGTCACCAGTTCCTCTTCCGTCAGGAACGGATGCAGGTGCAGCGTGATCGCAAAGACCCCCAGCGTCGCCGTCTCGACCGATACGTCTTCGGCCCATGCCACCGACCCCACGCTCAGACCCAGCAGCAATCCCAGTCTCGCAATCATCGCCAACCCCGCCATAGCGCCGTTTCAGGATGCGCCAGCCCTTAGCGCAAGCCGCGCGCTCTGGACAGTCCCCAGCCGCCTGATAGGCTTGATCCCGATCACATTCCGGAGAGAGCGATGACCCTTGATGCCGTGCTGACCCGCATCGACGACACCCTGCCAGAGGCTCTGGAGCGGCTGATGGCGCTGTTGCGCATCCCCTCTGTTTCGACCGATCCGGCCTACAAGGCCGACTGCGCAAAGGCGGCGGACTGGCTGGTCGAAGACCTCAAGGCCCTTGGCTTTGACGCCGCCTCGCGCCCGACGCCGGGGCATCCGATGGTCGTCGGGCACGGTGGCACCGGTGGGCGGCACCTGCTGTTCTACGGCCACTATGACGTGCAACCCGTTGATCCGCTGAACCTGTGGGACCGCGATCCGTTTGACCCGCAGGTGCAGGATACCCCCAAGGGCCGCGTCATCCGCGCCCGCGGGTCGTCGGACGACAAGGGTCAGCTGATGACCTTTCTGGAGGCGTGCCGGGCGTGGAAGCACATCCACGGCACCCTGCCCGGCAAACTGACGATCTTTCTGGAGGGCGAAGAGGAATCCGGCTCGCCATCGCTGATCCCGTTCCTGCAGGAACACTCGGCTGAACTGCGCGCTGACCTCGCATTGATCTGCGACACCGGCATGTTTGAAGGCGCGGTGCCTGCGATCACCACGATGCTGCGGGGCCTCGCGAAATCCGAATTCACCTTGCATGCGGCGTCGCGCGATCTGCACTCCGGCATGTATGGCGGCCTTGCGCGCAACCCGATCCATGTGCTGACGCGGATTCTTGCCGGCCTGCACGATGATCAGGGGCGCGTGACGGTGCCCGGCTTTTACGACGATGTCGCCGAACTGCCCGACGCGCTGCGCCAGCAATGGCAAAGTCTGGCCTTCGACCATGCGCGCTATCTGGGGGATGTCGGGCTTTCCGTGCCTTCGGGCGAGGTGGACCGTACGCCGCTTGAGGCGATCTGGTCGCGCCCGACGGCCGAGGTGAACGGCATCTGGGGCGGCTATACCGGGGCGGGCTTCAAGACCGTGCTGCCGGCCGAGGCGAATGCCAAGGTCAGCTTCCGTCTGGTGTCCGCACAGGACCCCGCAAAGGTCCTGACCGCGTTCCGCGCCTGGGCCGAGGCACAGCTGCCCACCGATTGCCGGATCGAATGGCATGACGCGATCGAGGGCAGCCCGGCCTCGGTGATGGCAATCTCTGACCCGGCATTCGAGGCGGCGCGTCAGGCGCTTACCGACGAATGGGGCCGTGCGGCGGCGTTCGTCGGCGCGGGTGGGTCGATCCCGATTGCGGGGTATTTCAAGACCTACCTTGGCATGGATGCGATGCTGATCGGCTTTGGCCGCGATGACGACAAGATCCATTCGCCGAACGAAAAGTATGATCTTGAAAGCTTCCACAAGGGCATCCGGTCCTGGGCCCGCATTCTGGCGCGTCTGCAATGATCGTCCGTGATGCGGGCCCCGCTGACGAAGCCGCATGGCGCGGGCTTTGGGCGCAGTATCTTGCGTTTTACGCGGTCGATCTTGCGCCCCAGATCACAGCCGGCACCTGGGCCCGGCTGATGGATGCGGCCTCGCCGGTCAAGGCACGGCTGGCCGTGGACGGGGATCAGGTGATCGGCTTTGCCATCCAAATGCACCACCCTTCTACCTGGGTTGCGACCGAGGATTGCTATCTGGAAGACCTGTTCGTGTCCGAAGCCGCGCGCGGCTCTGGGGCCGGGCGGGCGCTGATCGACGATCTGATCGCATTGGCCCGCGCCAAAGGCTGGGCGCGCCTCTACTGGCATACCAACGAAGGCAACGCCCGCGCCCGCGCGCTGTATGACAGCTACACCCCCTCTGATGGCCACATCCGCTATCGGCTGACGCTGGGCTGACGTGAGGATGACGCCGGACGTGATCCAAAGCACCTCGCCCCTTCAGGGGCGGGCAAGACTTAACAAGGTCTGAATTTCAAAATTCAACCCATTGATTCCAAACGCATCAGACTCATGTCCACGCGTGGACACCAGACTTTAATGGGGAAACTGGCGCGGTGGACGGGGCTCGAACCCGCGACCCCCGGCGTGACAGGCCGGTACTCTAACCAACTGAGCTACCACCGCGCATCTCGTTGCCCGGAAGGTACCCTCCGAACGTGCGTCGTCTTACGCAAGGGGTCGTGCGGCGTCAAGCGCAGATCGGATCGTTGTGCGCTACCGGCGCGCGTATTGTCTCGCGGCGGATATTTTCGCAGCGCATGATCTGGATCAATCCCTAAATCCTGGAGGTGGTCTATTGCCTTGGCCATGATGCCCCTGACGGCTGAACCGCGCCGGGGCTTTCGAGGAAAGGACTCATCCGATGACGTTTTCAGACAAGCTGCTTTCACCCAGCGTAAACCGCCGCGCCCTGTTGGGAGGGGCTGCTGCCGGAACCGCGGCCGCCGGCCTGACGTTGACCGGCCTGACCGGCACCGCCTTGGCCGAAACGGCAAAGACTGACCCCATCGGGGTGCCAACGGCAGAGATCGACATCGCCGCCCTGCCCCGGATCAAACAGGTCATGGTCGCGCCACCCATGGTGCCGGACCATGAGCAGATTGCAAGCGGCGGGCCGAAGATCGTCGAGGTCGAGATGACCGTGACGGAAAAGAAGATCGAGATTGACGGCGATGGCGGCACGATCTGGGTGTTTGCCTATGACGGCCATGTGCCCGGCCCAATGATCGTGGCGCATCAGGGTGATTACGTGGAGTTGACGCTGAAAAGCGATCCGGCGAACCAGTTGGAGCACAACATCGATTTTCATGCCGCGACGGGGGCGATGGGCGGCGGAGAAATCACCCTGATCCAGCCGGGCGAGCAGGTCATCATCCGGTTCCGGTTGTTGAAGGCAGGTGTGTTTGCCTATCACTGCGCCCCGGGCGGCGAGATGACCCCCTATCACCTCTGCCACGGAATGAACGGTGCCATCATGGTATTGCCGCGCGAAGGACTGCGCGACAAGGCAGGCAATGCGCTGGCTTATGACAAGGCCT
This sequence comes from Paracoccaceae bacterium, assembly GCA_043727195.1. Lineage (GTDB taxonomy): Bacteria > Pseudomonadota > Alphaproteobacteria > Rhodobacterales > Rhodobacteraceae > JAUYQR01. The sequence goes on along the minus strand of JAYSYZ010000117.1, from coordinate 24,539 downwards.
TCTACATAGGCGAGCAGGACTATTACGTGGCGCGTGATGCAGACGGAAACTTCATGTCCTATGAGGGCGCGATGGACGATTACGGCGATGCGCTGGATGTGATGCGCAAGCTGATCCCCAGCCATGTGGTGTTCAACGGCACCAAGGGGTCGCTGACCGACGACAACGCCCTGACAGCGACGGTGGGCGAGCGGGTGTTGTTCGTTCACCTGCAGGCGAACCGGGACACCCGGCCGCATCTGATCGGCGGGCATGGCGATCATGTCTGGGAGACCGGTTCGTTCAATGACGCGCCCGCGACGGATCTGGAAACCTGGTTCATCCGCGGCGGATCGGCGGGTGCGATGCTGTATCAGTTCCGCCAGCCCGGCACCTATGCCTATGTCAATCACAACCTGATCGAGGCGGTGCTGCTTGGCGCCGTGGCCCATGTGAAGGTTGCGGGAACCTGGGACGATAAGCTGATGCAGCAGTTATCTGCCCCGGCGTTGTTCTGATGCGTTGGACCGGCCCTGGGTCAGACCTCCGGGGCCGGAATGAATTCGGCTTTGTCTTCGGGGGGCAATCTGAACCGGCCATGTGCCCAGTCGCCCGCCCGCCACGCTTCTTTGGCGGCGGCGATGCGGTCGGGTGAGGAGGCGACGAAATTCCACCAGATGTGCCGGGGGCCGTCCATCGTGGCCCCGCCCAGCAGCATCAGCCGGGCGCCCGCTGCCCCGGCCCTGACGCTGATCCGGTCGCCGGGGCGGAAGATCAGCATCTGGTTGGCCGGGAAGGTCTGCCCCGCGACGGTCACCTCGCCCTGCAGGATGTAGATGCCACGGTCTTCGTGATCGTCCGGCAGGGGTATCGCGGCGTGCGGAGCGAGGGTGGCGTCGGCATAGAACATCTCGGACGGGGTGGGCATGAGGGCCGCCGCACCCCAGGCCTGGCCGAGGATCAGGCGGACGATCTTGCCCTCACCCTCCAGCACGGGAAGCTGCGCCTCGGGGGTGTGCACGAAGGCGGCGGGATCATCCTCTTGCGATTTCGGCAAAGCGAGCCAGGTCTGCAGGCCGAACATCGTCTGTCCGGTCTGGCGGACCGGGCCGTCGGTGCGTTCGGAATGGGTGATGCCCCAGCCCGCCTTCATCCAGTTGACCGCGCCCGGCTCGATCCACTGATCGGTGCCGAGGCTGTCGCGGTGGTGGAGGCGGCCTTGCAAAAGGTAGGTGACGGTGCCGAGGCCGATATGGGGGTGCGGGCGCACGTCGATGCCGTGCCCGGTCAGGAATTCGGCGGGGCCGAACTGATCGAAGAAGATGAAGGGGCCGACCATCTGGCGGGCAGCCGAGGGCAGGGCACGGCGGACCTCGAACCCGCCGAGATCGCGGGCGCGCGGGATGATGACGGTGTCGATGGCGTCGACCGCGTCACCGATCGGGATCGTGGGGTCGAGGGCGGGATTCCAGCTCATCTGCATGTCTCCTTCGAGGGGAAACATACGACGGAACGGGCCGGATTTCACCTGCCATCCGCGCGCGTGGCCTGTGCGGGATGAGAGGGTCAGCAGGAGGCGGGAGGGCGTGATAACACGCGCGTTATGGAAGGTAAGCTATTGTTATTACTAATTTTTCGCTTTTTTGTTAACTTTTTGGAAAGGATATTGCGGCGGGCTGGTGGGTGATGAGAGGCTCGAACTCCCGACATCTTCCGTGTAAAGGAAGCGCTCTACCAGCTGAGCTAATCACCCGCCGTTCGCCATGTACACTGGCAAAGGGGGGACTGGCAAGCCGTCGTCGCGGGAAGCGACGGCGGGTGGATGGGCGCAGGGGCGGGTTCTGTCAGATTGACGCTTGCCCGATGACGAGTCACTGCAAAGCCGGGCGAAGCGGAGGTTTCACCCCAAGCGCAACGGAGGGCCGCGCCCTCCCTCGGGATGGCGCTGCAACGGTGGACGTAGGCGCTTTATGGTGCCGCCACTCTAACAGTCGTTCGGGTTGAGACGCTGCAAAAGCGCCCTCCCAAGGGGGAGGGAGGGCGCGGCCCGGCGGGCTTCGCCCTTGACCCCGGGCCAGGGGAAGGGCGGGTGACATGTCCGCAATGGCCTCAAAGCCGACACTCTGTGCCGGGCGATTGCCGGCTGCCTGATTGCGTTTTAGCCGGGTGCCTTGCGGCGCGCGGCACTGCGCCGGCTGTCCCGCCCGGCGAACCTGCCGTCGCCATGCAAAAGGCGCGCCGGTTGCGGCGCGCCTTTTTGGGCAATGGTGGGAGATAACGGATTTGAACCGCTGACATCTTCGATGTGAACGAAGCGCTCTACCGCTGAGCTAATCTCCCGGATGCGGTGTTCGGTGGCGGAGGGTTTAGCTATCCTCGCTGACGTCCGCAAGGCCCTGTTTCGCACCCTGCCCGGCCGCGCCGCCGACACGAAGCTTCAGCGTCAAGGTTGAGGTGCCGTTCTTTTCAGTGACCTTGGCCACACGCGCCCGGCCCAGGGGCGGCAGGTTCAGGTCGGCGCCGCGCTTCAACGCATCGGACAGGACCGCCAGCATCGCTTCGACGGTCTTTTTGACCTCGGGTTTCTTGCCGCCGGTGGAGGCGACGACCGCGTCGACAAGGTCTTTCAGCTTGAACGCGACGGCGCCGGTTTTGGCGGCCGGATTGGCCGCAGATCTGCCGGCCGGCTTGGCGATGACGCTTGCCGCTGGCGGGGCCTTTACGCGCTTTGCCGCAGGTTTTGCCTTGGCGGCAGGCTTTTCGCCGGGTTTGGTGGCGGATTTGATCGTGCGCGTTGCCATGGAAACTTTCTGTCAGAAGGATGCATTCCGTTCGCAAGATACTGAGGTATACGGGCCATAGCCACCGGATTCAGCATCGCAGGCGCCTCATCTGAACGGGCTGCGCGTTGGGTGACATTGGCTGCGCCGGTGAAGCAGAATGAAAATGGCGCGCCAGACGGCGCGCCATTCCGCAGGTAATCGCCGGTCAGTGCGCGACTTGCGACGGTTGCGTCGTTGCGGCGGCGCGGGCGGCGGCGGCGGCCTCTTCGGCAGCCTCGTCCCAATCCACCGGCTCGGGCTGACGTACCAGCGCCTGGGCCAGAACCTCTCGCACATGGGTGACCGGGATGATCTTCAGCCCCGATTTCACGTTATCGGGGATCTCGGCCAGATCTTTCTCGTTTTCTTCCGGGATGAAGACGGTCTTGATCCCGCCCCGCAGGGCGGCGAGGAGTTTTTCCTTCAGGCCACCGATTGGCATCGCGTTGCCGCGCAAGGACACCTCGCCGGTCATGGCGATATCCTTGCGGACCGGAATGCCGGTCAGCACCGAGACGATGGAGGTGACCATTGCCAGACCCGCAGAAGGGCCATCCTTGGGCGTCGCGCCGTCGGGGACATGGACGTGGATATCCATTGTCTCGAACTTCGGCGGTTTCACCCCGATGGAGGGGCTGATCGACCGGACGTAGGAGGCGGCGGCGTCGATGCTTTCCTTCATCACATCGCCCAGTTTGCCGGTGGTCTTCATCCGGCCCTTGCCGGGCAGGCGCAGCGCTTCGATCTGCAGGAGATCGCCGCCAACGGATGTCCAGGCGAGGCCGGTCACGACGCCGACCTGATCTTCCTGCTCGGCCAAACCGTAGCGGTAGCGTTTCACCCCGAGGAAGCCTTCGAGGTTTTCGGGCGTGATTTCGACCGTCTTGGTCTTTTTGCTGACGATCTGGGTCACCGCCTTGCGGGCAAGCTTGGCGATTTCGCGTTCAAGGTTCCGCACGCCCGCTTCGCGTGTGTAGGTGCGGATCATTTCCTGCAAGGCGCCATCGGTGATCTTGAATTCGCCCTTGCGCAACCCGTGGCCCTTGATCTGCTTGTCGATCAGGTGGCCCCGGGCAATCTCGCGCTTTTCATCCTCGGTGTAGCCTGCCAGCGGAATGATCTCCATCCGGTCCAGCAGCGGGCTGGGCATGTTGTAGGAGTTTGCGGTGGTGATGAACATCACGTTCGACAGATCATATTCCACCTCAAGATAGTGGTCGACGAAGGTGCTGTTCTGTTCGGGATCCAGCACCTCCAACAGGGCCGAAGCCGGATCGCCGCGGAAATCCTGGCCCATCTTGTCGATTTCATCGAGCAGGATCAGCGGGTTGGTTGTCTTGGCTTTCTTGAGGTTCTGGATGATCTTGCCCGGCATCGACCCGATGTAGGTGCGGCGGTGCCCACGGATTTCGGATTCGTCGCGCACGCCGCCAAGGCTGATGCGGATGAACTCGCGGCCCGTGGCTTTGGCGACCGACCGGCCAAGGCTGGTCTTGCCCACGCCCGGCGGGCCGACGAGGCAGAGGATCGGGCCTTTCAGCTTTGTGCTGCGCGCCTGTACGGCGAGATATTCGACGATGCGTTCCTTGACCTTGTCGAGACCGTAGTGATCGGCGTCGAGCACCTTTTGCGCGGCGGCGAGGTCTTTCTTGACGCGGGACTTGACGCCCCATGGCACGCCCAGCAGCCAATCCAGATAGTTGCGCACCACCGTGGCCTCGGCGCTCATCGGGCTCATGCTTTTCAGCTTTTTGACCTCGGCATCAGCCTTTTCGCGGGCTTCCTTCGACAGCGGGGTCTTCTTGATGCGCTCTTCCAGTTCGGCAACCTCGTTCTGGCCCTCGTCGCCGTCGCCGAGTTCCTTCTGGATCGCCTTCATCTGTTCGTTGAGGTAATATTCGCGCTGCGTCCGCTCCATCTGCGTCTTGACGCGGGTCTTGATCTTCTTTTCGACCTGCAGCACCGAAAGTTCGCCCTGCATCTGGCCGTAGATCTTTTCCAGCCGCTCGGCGACATCCAGCGTTTCGAGCAGATCCTGCTTCACGCCGACCTCGACGCCCAGATGGCCGGCGACAAGGTCAGCCAGCCGGGCAGGATCGCGGGTGTCGGAGACGGCGGCGATCGCCTCTTCGGGGATGTTCTTCTTGACCTTGGAATAACGCTCGAACTCTTCGCTGACGGTGCGCACCAACGCTTCGACCGAAGTCTTTGCGCCGGGGGTTTCGGACAGGGCCTCGGCGCGGGCTTCGAAGAACGAGGGGTTTTCGATGAATTCGACGATCTTGACGCGCGCCTTGCCCTCGACCAGCACCTTCACAGTGCCATCGGGAAGCTTCAGAAGTTGCAGCACATTTGCCAGCACGCCGGTGCGGTAGATGCCATCGGTCGTCGGGTCGTCAACGGTCGGGTCCATCTGCGAGGACAGCAGGATCTGCTTGTCGTCCTGCATCACCTCTTCCAGTGCGCGCACGGATTTTTCGCGGCCGACGAACAGCGGCACGATCATGTGCGGGAAGACCACGATGTCGCGCAGCGGCAACACCGGATAGCTGGGGGAAAGCTCGGTTGTCATGATGCTTCCTTTGGTTCGGCGGAAGGTCCGGCCCCGATCATCGGCAGCGCAAGGGCCTTCCCCTCAGAGGCTGATATCTGGTGTCGCTGACGGGAGGTGTCAACCACCACTTGTCCCGGAACCATCACCTTGCATTCTGCGCGCCCAGCGTTTGTGCCGCAAGGCTGGAATGACGGGTTCTGTCAGTTTGCGCTGGAAACAGTCGGCGGTGACTGTCGCGCCGATGGCGGCCGGTCAGGCGCGCATGGTGGCGAGCGGTTCGGGAACGCGGGCGGCTGCAAGCTGCATCATCGTGGCAACGCTGCGGGTTTCGTGCGCCTTGAGGCTGGGCAGCGCGTCCTTGCGCGTCAGCATGGCGTCACGACCGAGCGCTGCCAGCGCCGCTTCCAAGGTCTGGCGGGTGGCCGGGGCCATCACGTCGACGGTGCGGCTGGCGGGCTGAAAGCTTTCGGTGGCAAGGCCGTTCGAGAGCAGAATCTCATGCGCTTCGGTGAGGATATGAAAATATTCGACGTCATCGGCCGGAACGACCGTTTCGGCAAAGATGCCGACCAGATGCTTGGCCGCGGCGAGGACCCGGCCCTCGCCGATCAGCAATTCGGCGGCGGGACCGTCAAGCACGATACGGTGCTGCGGCGAGACGAAAAGATCAGCGTAGGGCAGGTTCGCGCCGAAGGCACCGGCGGGGATGCGGATCGGGGCGCGGCCGGCATTTCCGCGCAGATCGACGAGGGAGATGCGGCTGCGACCGATCCAGAAGACCTGTCGCGCCTCGCCCCGGTCATTCAGCACCATGTCGCCCGCGACCAGCGTTTCAACCTTGCGCGGTCCGGACGGGGTGGCAATTTCGGTGCCGGTACAAAAGCAGACCGGTGTGGGGGGAGGTGTCAGGCTCACAGATCCGAGGGTCAGCGCGCCGGTGCCGATTGCGCCCATGTTGACAGGGGTGCCAGCGGGATCAAGCGTGAAGAATAACTGTGTGTCGCTGTTATCGTTGACGTCGCCATCGTTGTTGGTATCGACCTTGATGACGATGACCGTTTTTCCCTGCAGCGCCAGAGGGACGGACGCAACGGGCAGCGTTCCTGACTTGAGGACAGCGAAGTTATATGTGACGCCGTTGATGATGATCCTGGTGTCGGGATCAATTTCCGGAATGGTTCCAAGATCAGCACCATCGGCTACGAAATCCAGCGTCAAATCACCGGAGGTACCGCTGGTGAATTGCAGCTGCGTGACAGGCGCATTGGTAACGTTCAGGGCACTGTTCTGAGCGGTGCCGTTGTCGGTGCGGGCATAAAATATTGACGAAAGTGCCATGCTGAACTCCTGTCGTGGCGCAAAAGGTCACCAGCATCACCCGCATAAGGCCAATGCCGTAATTTCGCAAACATTTCGCGATCGTAGCACCGGAGTATGGCAAAGTGATGTTTATATCATTGCGGTGGTATGTCACCGCCATCCCGCATCGCATGAAAAGTCTCGACAAATGCCGCCAGTTGGCCGGCGGCAATCGCCTGGCGCAGGCCCTGCATCAGGGCCTGATAGTAGTGCAGGTTGTGCCAGGTCAGCAGCATCGAGGCGATGATCTCGTCCGCCTTCACCACGTGGTGCAGATAGGCGCGGGAATAGCCGGTGCAGGCGGGGCAGGTGCAAGCCTCGTCCAGCGGGCGGGGATCGTCGCGGTGGCGGGCGTTGCGCAGGTTGATCTGGCCACGGCGCGTCCAGGCCTGGCCGGTGCGGCCGGAGCGGGAGGGGAGCACGCAATCCATCATGTCGATGCCGCGTTCCACCGCGCCGACGATATCGTCGGGTTTGCCGACGCCCATCAGGTAGCGGGGTTTCTCTTCCGGCAGCAGCCCCGGCGCATAGTCGAGGACCGAGAACATGGCCGACTGCCCCTCGCCCACCGCCAGACCGCCGACAGCATAGCCGTCAAAGCCGATGGCGGTGAGGGCGGCGGCGGATTCCTCGCGCAGGGCCCGGTTTACCCCGCCCTGCATGATGCCGAACAGGGCGTGGCCGGGGCGGTCGCCGAAAGCGTCGCGCGAGCGTTGCGCCCACCGCATCGACAGGCGCATGGAGGCAGCGACCGCGTCGTCGGTCGCGGGCAAGGCGGGGCATTCGTCAAAGGCCATCACGATGTCGGAGCCGAGCAGGCGCTGGATTTCCATGCTGCGTTCAGGGCTGAGCAGGTGTTTTGACCCGTCGATGTGGGAGGAGAAGCGGACACCCGCTTCGGTCAGCTTGCGCAGGGAGGCGAGGGACATCACCTGAAAGCCGCCGCTGTCGGTCAGGATCGGGCCGTCCCAGTTCATGAAGCGGTGCAGACCGCCAAGCGCCGCGATGCGTTCAGCGCTGGGGCGCAGCATCAGATGGTAGGTGTTTCCCAGCAGGATATCGGCGCCGGTGGCGCGCACGCTGCCGGGCAGCATCGCCTTGACGGTGGCCGCGGTTCCGACCGGCATGAAGGCAGGCGTGCGGATCACGCCGCGCGGCGTGGTGATGGCACCGGTGCGTGCGCGCCCGTCGGTGGCCGCGACCGTGAAGCTGAACCCTGCCGTCATTTCGCCATCCCTGCCCGTTCCAGCCGGTGCTTTGAGCGAAAAGCGCGCAAAAGCCAAGCCGGGCCAAGCCGGGCAGCGGAAAGTTGGGACTTGACGTTTCCGCCGGGGAAACTACACCCTGAATGAACGTTCATTCCGAGTAGCCTCATGTCCAACCTTACGCTGCTATCCCCCACAGCGGATGACCGCAGCTTTGAAATCCTCGGCTCGATCCGGCAGGTGTTTGCCGGAAAGGGGTTCGATGGCGCGTCGATGCAGGATCTGGCGCGGGCGGCGGGGATGAGTGTCGGCAACTTTTATCGCTATTTCCCGTCGAAGGCGGCCATCGTCGAGGCGATGTGCAGTCTGGACCTGCGCGAGATGGAGCGCGATTTCGCCGAAATCATGACCTCGGACGATCCGATGGCGGGGCTGCGGGCCAAGATCGTGGAGCATATCAACGGCGAATGCCACGACGACGGGCAGCTTTGGGCCGAGATCACGGCAGCGTCGATGCGCAAGCCGGAGATTGCAGCGGCGTCGGCGCGGATGGAGGAGGAGATTGTCGCCAACATCGCGACAATCTTTGCCAGAGTTACCGGCAGACCGGTGGCCGAGGCGGTCTTACGTTATCGGGCGCAGGGCCAGTTGTTGGTGATGCTGGTCAAGGCCGCGACGATCCGGGGCAGCCAACTGGGTGCTGCGGATGCTGATCTGGCGCGGCTGATCCACCGTATCATCGACCAGATACTGACCGAAATTTCCAGCGACGTGGCAAAGGGCTGAGGCGACATGCAAAAGATCGTGATCCTGATGCTGAGCATCGGCCTGAGCCTTGCCCTGCCCCGTTCCGCCGCACGCGCCGAAGAGGATGCGGCCGCAGCACCAGTGGCAACCGGCCTGCCGGCGATCACGGTGACGGAGGCGCGGCTGGAGACGCTGCGCGACCGGGTCATCGCATCGGGGCTGATCGGCCCGGTGGAAGAGGTGCAGGTGCAGCCCCTGATCGAGGGTCAGCCGCTTGAACAGCTATTGGTCGAAGTGGGCGATGTGGTGACCGAGGGTCAGATTCTGGCCGTGCTGTCGAAATCGACGCTGGAATTGCAGCGCAGCGAGGCGGTGGCGTCGCTGGCCTCGGGTCAGGCGACGATCGCGCAGGCCGAGGCGCAACTGATCGAGGCAGAGGCAAGCGCCGCAGAGGCGCAGCGGGTGGCGGACCGGACGGCCAAGCTGCGCGCCCAGGGATCGTCGCCACAGGCGGCGGCGGATACGGCGAATGCCAATGCGGTGTCGGCAGCGGCGCGGGTGATGGTGGCGCGCCAGACGCTGGAGGCGGCGCGGGCGCAACTGGCGTTGGCCAATGCCCGGCTGGAGAACGTCGATCTGCAACTGTCGCGGACCGAGGTCAAGGCCCCCGTCGCGGGCGAGATCGTGGAGCGAAACGCGCGGATCGGCGGGATCGCCACTGCAGCGGGTGAGGCGATGTTCGTCATCGTGCGCGACAGTGCGCTGGAACTGCGTGCCGACATTGCCGAGGGCGACCTGTTGCGCCTGCAGGTCGGTCAGAAGGCCAGCCTTCGCGCGGTTGGCGGCACCGGGCCGCTGTCTGGCACGGTGCGGCTGGTGGAGCCGCGGATCGATACGGTGACCCGTCTTGGCCGGGCGCGGATCGAGGTGGATGCGCCGGAGGGTCTGCGGTCGGGGATGTACGTGGAGGCGGAAATTCTGGTGGTAGAACGCGCCGCCTTGTCGGTGCCGGTCACGGCCGTCGGATCGGACGCGACCGGAGCCACGGTGATGCGGGTCCGCGACGGTCTGGTTGACCGGGTTCCGGTCAGGACCGGCATCCGCGACGGTGCCCGTGTCGAGATTGTCGAGGGGCTTGCGGTGGGCGACATGGTGGTGGTGAAGGCGGGCGCCTTTGTGCGCGCGGGCGACCGGATCAACCCGGTGCCCGACATGGCCGGAACGAACTGAGGGATATGCCATGAACTTTTCCGCCTGGGCCATTCGCAATCCGGTTGCGCCCATTCTGGCCTTCTTCATGCTGATGGTGGTGGGGACGCTGTCCTTCAACAGCCTGCCGATCACCCGGTTTCCGAACATCGACGTGCCGCTTGTGGCGGTGCGGGTGGTGCAGGCGGGTGCGGCACCGGCCGAGATGGAGACCCAGGTCACCAAGGAAATCGAGGATGCCGTGGCGGGCATCAGCGGGGTGAAAAGCGTTACCTCGACCGTGACCGATGCTGTATCGACCACGGCCATCGAATTTCGCATGGAGGTGCCGACCGACAAGGCGGTGCAGGACGTGAAGGATGCCATTGACGGCATCCGCAGCGACCTGCCGGGCGAGATCGAGGCCCCTATCGTGACCCGGATCGATATCGAGGGTCAGGCGATCATGAATTTCTCGGTCACGGCACCGGGATTGTCGCTGGAGGAGTTGTCGTGGTTTGTGGATGACACGGTGACGCGGGCGCTGCAGGGCCGGTCCGGCATCGGCCGGGTGGATCGGTACGGCGGGGCGGAGCGGGAAATCCGGGTGGAGCTTGACCCGGTGAAGCTGGGCAGTTTCGGCATCACCGCGCAAGAGGTGAGCGCGCAACTGAGCCGGACGAATGCCGACATCGGATCGGGACGGTCGGAGATTGGGGCGGGCGAACAGGCGATCCGCACGCTGGGCAACCAGGAGACGGTGGATAATCTGGCGGCCACGACCATCGCGCTGCCGTCGGGCCGGCATGTGCGGCTGACCGATCTGGGCGAGATCATCGACACTTACGAGGCGATCCGGTCGTTCAGCCGGCTGAATGGCCAGGAGGTGGTGACCTTTGCGGTGTTCCGCGCCAAGGGGGCGTCGGAGGTCAGCGTTGCCGCGACGGTCGACACCGCGCTGGACGAGGTGCGCGCGGCCAATCCTGACGTGACGATCACGATGATCGACGACACGGTGTTCTACACCTATGGCAACTACGAATCGGCAATCGACACCCTGCTGGAGGGGGCGCTGCTGGCCGTGCTGGTGGTGCTGATGTTCCTGCGCAACTGGCGCGCGACGCTGATCACCGCCGTGGCGCTGCCGCTGTCGGCGGTGCCGACGTTCTATATCATGGATCTATTGGGATTTTCGCTGAACCTGGTGAGTTTCCTCGCGATCACGCTGGCCACCGGCATTCTGGTGGACGATGCCATCGTGGAAATTGAGAACATCGCCCGGCATATCCGGATGGGCAAGACCCCCTACCGCGCCGCCATCGAGGCGGCGGACGAAATCGGCCTTGCGGTGATTGCCACCACATTCACCATTGTCGCGGTGTTCGTGCCGGTCAGCTTCATGCCCGGCATTCCCGGCCAGTATTTCCGGCAATTCGGCCTGACGGTGGCGATTGCGGTGCTGTTTTCGCTGCTGGTCGCGCGGCTGATCACGCCGATGATGGCCGCCTACCTGATGCGGGCCAAGGACGCCGACGAACATGCGGCCGGCGACGGCGCAGTGATGCGGGGCTATCTGCGCTTTGTCGGGGGCAGCACCAGAGTGCGGCGTATCCCCAAGCTTGGTTGGCGGTTTCCGACCTATTACGTCACGATGGTCGTGGCGGTGGTCGTGGTGATCTTTTCGGTGTTTGCGATGCTGCAGGTGCCGGGCAGCCTGTTCCCGCCCGAAGACGTCAGCCGGGTGTCGATCTCGGTTGAACTGCCGCCGGGATCCAGCATCGAACAAACGCGCGAAACGACGGACGCGATGCGCGCTGCGATCAAGGATGTCGACGGGGTCAAAAGCATTCTGGTCATCGGGGGATCGTCGCCCAAGGGTGATGTGGATATCAGACGGGCCAATATCTCGGTGGTTCTGGACCGGCTGGACAACGGTTTTGCGCGCAAGTTTTCCGACCTTGGGCAAGCGTTGCCGCTGATCGGGCCTTACCTGCCCGAGGCCCCGGCCAGCGGCCGACTGCGCCCGCAAAACGCCATCGAGGCCGAAATTTTCGAGCGTCTGAAGGCGGTGCCGGACGTGCGGTCGTTCAAGCTGAATGACCGGGGGGAGCGGGACATCAACTTTTCCATCCTGTCGTCAAGCGAAGCGGATCTGAATCTGGCGGTGCAGCGGCTTGAGGCCGCGCTGGCGGGCGAGCCGTTGCTGGCCAACCTCGCGTCGGAAGGGGCCCTGCCTCGGCCGGAAATCCAGATCACGCCACGGCTGGACGAGGCGGCGCGACTGGGGGTTACAACCCAGCAGATCGCGTCGGTCGTGCGGGTGGCTACCATCGGCGATTTTGACGCAGCACTGGCCAAGCTGTCTATCGACAACCGGCTGATCCCGGTGCGGGTGCAGTTGCGCGACGAATGGCGCAAGGATCTGTCGCGGATCGCAGCATTGCGCCTGACCACGGCGACCGGGGCATCGGTGCCGCTGTCCAGCGTGGCCGACATCGTGATGGCCGAAGGCCCGGCGACGGTGCAGCGCAAGGACCGCGAACGCATCGCCACCATCGGCGCCAGTCTGCCGGTGGGGGTGGCGCTGGACACCGCAACCGCGCGGTTCAACGAAATCGTCGCCTCGGTCGAACTGCCGGCATCGGTGCGGGTGGCGGCGGCGGGTGATGCGGAGGTGCAGGCGGAACTGGTGGGCAGTTTCGTGAATGCGATGGTGATGGGCCTGATGCTGGTGCTGGCGGTGCTGATCCTGCTGTTCCGGTCGGTCATCCAGCCCTTCACCATCCTGCTGTCGTTGCCCCTGGCGATTGGCGGGGTGGCGGCGGCACTGATCCTGACGTCGAACCCGCTGTCGATGCCGGTGATGATCGGCATCCTGATGCTGATGGGGATTGTCACCAAGAACGCGATTCTGCTGATCGACTTCATCATCGAGATGCGGGCACGCGGGATGAGCCGGATCGCGGCGGTAGTCGAGGCCGGGCACAAGCGGGCGCGGCCGATCGTGATGACCTCGATCGCGATGTCGGCGGGGATGCTGCCTTCGGCGCTGGGTGTGGGGGAAGGCGGATCGTTCCGCGCACCGATGGCGATTGCGGTGATCGGCGGGATCATCGTGTCCACGGTGCTGAGCCTGGTGGTGGTGCCATCGTTCTATCTGATCATGGACGATCTGTCGCGGTTTCTGGCCTGGGTCTTCAGCCGGATGATCGGCAGGAAGGAAGCCGAACCGGAAAGCCCCGAGGCGCATGTTCTGGCCGAACGGATCGCGCGCGGGCAAGACGATGTCGCATTGTTGCAGGGCCGGTTGTCGGCGCTGGAAGAGGCGGTGACGGGCAAGAAGAAGACCGCTTTGCACGTGGCGGAATAGGCCCGGACGGCGGGCGGGGCGGTTCTTTCGAAGCGTTTTGGCCGCGCCTCAGGCCTTTGGCCACAACCGGGCGGCGATGTCCGGGGTGTAGCGACCAAGGCGAACATCTTCGGCAATCAGGGCGGGGTCGCGCGCGGCGGGGGAGCCGTAACCGCCGCCGCCGGGGGTGCGGACGCGGACCCGGTCACCCGGTTTCAACGCGATGTCCTGCGCCTTGGACAGGTGTTTGGGGATCAGGGTGACACCGTCGCGGATCACCTCGACCCGGTTCACCGCGCCGTCCTGCCCGCCGAGGGCACCTTGCGGCCCGACGCGGCCATGGTCCATCACGAAGCTGGCGCGCGCGTCCCCGCGCAAAAGCTCGATCTCGTAGTCGAGGCCAAAGCCGCCGCGATGCTGCCCCGCCCCGCCAGAGCCTTCGTGCAGCGCGTAGCGGCGAAAAAGGACGGGGTAGGCCTGTTCCATGATTTCGACCGGCGGGGCCTTGGAAATCCCGATGGTGGAGCAGCCGTTTGACAGGCCGTCATGGCCCGCGTTGCCGCCGTAACCGCCGCCGGAGATCTGGTACATCACGTAATCACGGCCTTTTTCTGGGTCGTGGCCGCCAAGGCCGAAGTTGCCGGAGGTTCCGGCCGGGGACGCGGTGACATGATCTGGCAGCGCCTTTACGAGTGCCGCGAACACGGCTTCGGCGATGCGCTGCGATACCTCGGCGGCACAGCCGGAGACGGGGCGCGGGTATTGCGCGTCAAGGAAGGTGCCTTCGATGCCGGTGATCGTCAGCGGCTCGAACGCGCCGGCGCTGATCGGCACGTCGGGGAAGATGTGGCGCATGGCGAGGTAGACGGAGGAATAAGTGGTGGCGCGGACGGAGTTCATCGGACCCATGCAGGGCGGCGATGAACGGGCGAAGTCGAAGGTCAGGCCTTCGCGGGTTTTGATGACGGAGAGCGCAATCGTCAGCGGTTCGTTGACCACCCCGTCACTGTCGACGATGGCGGTGCTTTGATAGATGCCGTCGGGGATCAACCCGATCATCGCGCGCATCTGTCGGGCGGCGAGGTGGCGCATTGCGGCGATCGCCCCGGTCACCGTGACGTCGCCGTAACGGTCGAGGAGCGATGCCAGTCGTTCCGCGCCAACGAGGAGTGCCGAGGCCTGTGCCTTGACGTCGCCGATGCGCTGTTCGGAGATGCGGATGTTGGAACAGATGATCTGGTAAATTTCGGTGTCGAGCGTGCCGCGTTTGAACAGCTTGACCGGCGGGATGCGCAAGCCTTCCTGTTCGGCGCTGATGGCGCTGGCGGAAAAGCCGCCGGGCACCGCGCCGCCGGTATCGGGCCAGTGGCCGGTGTTGGACAGCCAGCAGAAGATCGTGCCGCCCCGGTACACCGGCATGGCAAAGCGCACGTCCATCAGATGCGTGCCGCCGAGATAGGGGTCGTTGACGATGTAGATGTCGCCGGGTTCCGGGGCGGCAGTGACGCCGCTGGCGATGCGTTCGAGGATGGTCCGGGTGGAAAACTGCATCACGCCGACAAACACCGGCAATCCCCTTGATCCTTGCGCGATAAGGCTGCCGTCGGTTGCTGAGTAGATGCCGTCGGAACGGTCGTCCGCCTCGGCGATGACCGGGGAGAAGGCGGCACGGGAGAAGGTCAGGTCCATCTCGTCGCAGACCTGTTGCAGGCTGGCCTGGATGACGGCGAGGGTGACGGGGTCGATCATGGCTGGCCTCTGCGCTGGGTTCTAGGCCCCCCACCCCGGCCCTCCCCCACGAGGGGGGAAGGAGGCGCGGGTTGGGGCGTGGCGTGCCTCCACTTTCCCAAGTGGGGACGGGGTGGGGGTGGGGGACCGGCCTATGGAGAGAGCGGTCATTGTGACGGGGGCGGTCATGCGCGGCCTCGGCGCTGGTCTTGGGCCGGACCCCCCACCCCGGCCCTCCCCCACGCGGGGGGAAGGAGGCGCGGGTTGGTGCGTGGGGTGCCTCCCCTTCCCCATGTGGGGAGGGGATGGGGGTGGGGGGCGGTGGCAGGTGTGTCATGCGCCCACCGCCACGATCAGGTTGCCGTCGGCGTCGGAGGTGACAGTGCAATCAGGCTCGATGATGCTGGTGGTGTCCATCTGTTCGATGATGGCGGGGCCGGCTAGGTGAAGGTCGAGCGGCAGGTGATCGCGCCAGTAGACGGGGGTGGAGTGCCAGCCGTCGAACCAGACTTGCCGGTAGCCGGACGGTTCGGCGGTGGCTTTGCGACCCGCCGGATCGATCAGGCGGGAGAGGTCAAGTTCTGCACGCTGGCCGATGACCGAGGTGTTCAGGTTCACGAGGTTGGCACGGATCGTCGGCAGATCGACGCGGAAACGGGCGTGATAGGCGGCCTCGAACAGCGTCTGCAGGTCGGCGCGGCTGGGGGTGGCGGAGGGGAGCGCGACGCGCAGCAGGTGGGTCTGGCCGACAAACTGCATGTCGGCGGAACATTCGGCGCGGACATCGGTGAGGGTGATCTTTTCGGCGGCAATCAGGCGGCGCCCCTCGCGGGATTGCGTGGCCAGAATGGCGTGAAGCGCGGCCATGTCGGCGCTGTCGAGCGGGCGGTTCACGGTGCGGACAAAATCGTGGCGCAGGTCAGCCACGACGCAGCCGAGCGCATTGGTAATGCCGGGCCGGGCGGGGATCAGGACTTTCGGGATGGCAAGTTCCCGCGCCAGGGCTGCGGCGTGCAACGGCCCTGCCCCGCCAAAGGCAAAGAGCGCGAAGTCGCGGGGGTCTGCGCCAAGCGAGATGGAGACCATGCGGATTGCGCCCGCCATGTGGGTGTTGGCGATGCGGATCACAGCCGCAGCAGCGGACTCGACAGACAGACCAAGCGGGGTGCCGATCTGGTCGGCCATCGCGGCGCGGGCTGCCCCGGCGGCCTGGCCAAAGCGGGCGGCGGGAAGGCGGCCAAGGATCAGGTTGGCGTCGGAAATGGTGACTTTCGTGCCGCCGTGGCCATAGCAGACCGGCCCGGGCACCGAGCCCGCACTTTCGGGGCCGACGCGCAGCATCCCGCCCGCGTCGATCCGCGCGATAGAGCCGCCGCCTGCCCCGACGGTGCGCACGTCAACCATGGGCACGTGGATCGGCATGGCATATTCGACCTCGATCTCGTTCGAGACGGGGGCGATGCCGGCGCGGATCATCGCGACATCGGTGGAGGTGCCCCCCATGTCATAGGTCAAGAGGTTGGACATTCCGGCGCGGCGGCCGGTGGCCACAGCGGCCATCACGCCCGAGGCGGGGCCGGACATCACGGTCTTGACCGCCTCGCGCGCCACATCCTGCGCCGTGACCATGCCGCCATTGCCGGTCAATACCAGAAGGTCACGGGCGTAGCCTTTCTGGCCAAGCTGATCGGCAAGGCGGACGACATACCGTTCAAGAAGCGGCTGGACCGAGGCATTGACCGCTGCTGTGACACCACGTTCGTATTCGCGGCTTTCCGACAGCAACGCATGGCCCAGGGTGATGAAACGGTTCGGCCAAAGCTCGGCGGCAATCTGCCCCGCGCGATGTTCGTGGGCGGGATTGGCATAGGCATGCAGAAAGTGGATGACCAGGCTTTCGCAGCCAAGGTGCAACAGCTGCAGGACGGCGGCGCGCAGCGCATCCTCGTCAAGCGGGGTCAGGATGCGACCCCTGGCGTCCATGCGTTCGGGAACCTCAAGCCGCAGGTCGCGGGGGATGATGGGGGTGAAGGTGCCGTGCATGCCATAAGCATGCGGGCGGGTGCGACGGCCAAGTTCGAGGACGTCGCGAAAGCCCAGGGTGGTGATCAGGCCGGTCCTGGCAAAGTTCCGTTCCAGCACGGCGTTGGTCGTCGTGGTGGTGCCGTGGACGATCAGGTCGATATCCGCAAGTGTGGCCCCGGCGGCCTCGAACGCCGCCAGCACCCCGCCGGACTGGTTGGGCAAGGTGGTGGGCACCTTGGCCAGCCGCACCTGACCGGAGGCCGGGTCGAAAATGACAAGGTCGGTAAAGGTTCCGCCAACGTCGACGCCCGCCACCAGCCCGGTCATCGCCGCGCCCCCGGTGGTTGAAAACATCGAGGCATCACAGCGCGATACCTTGTCTGATCGCAGGGATCGCGGCGTTCATGATGGTGGGACTGATCATCGCAGGCCATCCTCGCCCTTGACCTGATGCAGTTCCAGCCCGCCCATGCGGGAATGCACCCGCCCGCCGCGCGCCATGGCCAGCGCAAACAGCACCTCGTTGGCACGCGGCCCATCCGCGCAGGCAATCGTGATCACATCAAAGCGCGAGCGGACATAGGCGGCGTTCAGGTGGCCCAAGGGCACATCCAGCGTTGTCCCCATCCCCCCGACCTTCATCGCCGATGGCACGATGGCGCGGGCCTCGCCCAGACGTTCGCGCATGCCGTAGCCGCCCGAAACATGCCAGATCGCGCCATGCTCATGCTCCCCGGCCTCGCCGACCATGGCGCCTTTACCGTAGGCGTCGATCATCGCCCGCCCGCCCAGTGCCGCGACCAGACGGTCGGTCAGGGTCAGGGCAAGGGGTTTCAGCGCCTCCATCGCGGGCTGCAATTCTGGCGCGTAGCGGCCGGCAAAGGGGTTGGCGCAGATCGCGTAGACGGCGCCTTTCATCGGGGCGGGGTCGGCCAGTGGCCCGCCTTCGTGGAAGATTTCTTCGAGCTGCAGCACGATCTTGCGGACCTTGAAGTCAGACATGCGCATTCTCCCGTTCGGGCAGCAGCAGCGTGCCGCTGACCCGTGTCTCAGCCTGCAGGAAAAGCGCTGCGGCATCAATCAGCCCGCGGGCGCGAAACGCATCAGCTGCGGCAAGGCCTGCGTCCAGCGCGGTAAAGATATCGTCCGGGGTCAGGGGGCCGACATCGGTGGTGACCAGCCGATGGCCAAGGTCGGTATCGGCCTGCAAGCTGTTCGCCGGGCGGCGGGCAATGGCCGGATGGCCCGGCAGATCGACGGCATTGGCGATCATGGTGGCGGCGGCATCCGCCATGGCCGCAGTGCGGGCCAGCACGGTCACCGCATCGGCAATGCCGAAGGACCAGCTTCGCCCGCGCCAGCCCGAGGTGGCGATGCCGCGCACCCGGCTTGCGGCGGGGATGGTCACCGGGCGCGCGCCCGGCGCGGCAATCGCCGAGGTCAGGCTTTCGCCGGTGGCCAGGTGCAGCGCGATATCGCCGCCATTGTTCACATAGGCCTTGGCGATCCCCGGTCCGGCCAGTTCGGCAAGCACGGCTTCGGCGACCGACCCTGCCACGGCGGCCATCGGGGTAATGAAGGCGGGGCGGAACGGCGCCACTGCACGGGCCATCCGCGCGCCGAGCACACCCGCCGGGCGGCCGCCCTCGCGGCGCAGTTCCGCCAGGTCCGCAACCAGTTCGGCCAGCACGCCAGCGAACCGCCGGGCCGCCCGCCGGTAGCCTTGTTGCACGGCACCCGCCTGTCCCCATGCCTCGCAGACAAGGTCGATCGGCCCGTGTTGCAGATGCAGGCGTCCGTCCGGCAGATGTCTGGCATAGGCCCCCGTCATTCGCGGCACCATTTTTTTAGGGACCTGGAAACGGGTCCAAGCGGCCCTGGCCGCGAAGGCAACCATAAAGGCTTGCGGCACCGTCGTGCCATGGGGTGACCGCCGGTCATGCCCCCTCACCCCGCCGGGGTTGCAGACGCGCGGCGGTGGGGTATTCGCCACCCATGGCCATCACCTCGGCAAGGCTGCGGACTGCGTCGTCATGGCCGCCCATCGCCAGATAATCGGCGCGCGGCAGGGTGAATTCGAGGGGTGCGACGAGTGCCGGGGTCGGCACATAGCCGAACGCCCCGGGTGGCAGCCGCGTTACATCCACCATGAAGGTGATGCCGCCGCCGGGCCAGACATAGCATTCGGCGCCGCCAGAGGTGAGCCGCGTTGCCCCCTGCTGCACCGACCGGGTCAGCCGCACCGGGTTTTTCGTCACCCCGGCGCGCAGCGATCCGCCCGCGCCGCCGATGAACAGGACGGTGCAAAGCGACGGTTCGCAGTTTTCATTGATCAGGCCGACGGTTGCGCGCAAGGCATCCGGCAGGGGCTGCGGCTGGGGGATGAGTGCCGCGTCCAGCGCGTAATAGCCAAAATCCTCGCCGGTGGTGGACACCATGAGAAGCGTGAGGCCGGGCCGCGCGCCTTTCTTCGGGTTCCAGTCGCCCAGTATCGCCAGCGGATCCGTCAGCCGGGTGCCGCCCCAACCGACACCCGGTTCCGATACACGGAAATACCGCCCGGGGGTGGAGCGATGGCCCTTGATTTTGATCCCCGTCGGCTGCCAGCCCAGCACGCGGCCCGCCTGATGTTCGCTGATCACGCCGGTGATGTGATCATCGACCACCACCACCTCGTCGACAAGCCCCTGCCACTGGCTGGCGAACATGCCGATGGTGGCAGAGCCGCAGCCGACCCGCATCCGCCGCTCGGCCGTGCCGTCGACGAGGGGCGGCTGACCGGCCTGTACGGTCACACTGGCACCGGCGTCGATGGCAAGCGTCACCGCCGCGCCGTTGCACAGCGCCAGCATCGCGGCACAGGTTACCCGGCCTTCGGCCTTGCTGCCGCCGGTCAGGTGATGCACCCCGCCAAGCGACAACATCTGGCTGCCGTATTCGGCGGTGGTCACATGCCCGACCGGTTCGCCGTCCACCCGGATCACCGCGCCTTCGGGACCGAGAAAGCGGTCGGTGTCGATCTTCACCTTGACGCCGCAGTAGGAAAAGATCGCTTCGGTGACCACGGTGACCATGTCCGCCCCCGCAACCCGGGACGAGACGATGAACGGCGCGGGCTTGTAATCGGGATAGGTGGTGCCAGAACCTATGCCGGTGACCACCGTATCGGCAGGCAAGGGATCGCCGTCCCAGTTCCGGGCGGCGAAGGGGACGATACGGTGGCCGTGCGACAGCGCCTCGGTCAGCATCACCACGGGATCGCAGCGCACGATGCGGCCCCCGGCATTGGCGTAACGGTCGCAGGCCCCGGTCTGACCCGGAGCGATGTAGCACATCACCGGGCAGGCATCGCAGCGGATCTTTTCGGGTGCGTCTGTCATGATGGCCACCGACCGGGGTCCAGCCCCCGGACCCCCGGGATATTTCTGGACAGATGAAATGGCGCGTTCATTCCCTGCCCTCCAGCGCGGCGAGGATCCGGTGCGGCAGGGCCGGGACGCGGGTGAGTTCGGCCCCGGTCGCGTGGCGGATCGCGTTCAGGATGGCCGGGGCGGTGGGGATCAGGACATGCTCGCCCAGACCCTTGGCGCCGAACGGGCCTTCGGGATCGGGCACCTCGATCAGC
Source organism: Paracoccaceae bacterium (assembly GCA_043727195.1). Taxonomy (GTDB): domain Bacteria; phylum Pseudomonadota; class Alphaproteobacteria; order Rhodobacterales; family Rhodobacteraceae; genus JAUYQR01. Next base: position 3,958 of record JAYSYZ010000117.1, on the reverse strand, counting down.
AGGCTTTCGATGGGGGGCACGTCGCCGAAAGTCGGGATCAGGTAATCGTGCAGGTTTTCGGTGCGGCCGGGGATGTATTCCTCCATCAGGGCAAAGCCGATGCCCTGGGCGATGCCGCCCTCGATCTGGCCCTCGGCCAGGGTGGGGTTGATGGCGCGGCCGACGTCGTGAGCGGCGGTGATCCTGAGGAGCCGGACGAGGCCGAGGCGGGTATCGACCGCAAGTTCCACCATCTGGGCACCGTAGCCGTACAGCGCGTAGGGTTTGCCCTGACCATCCGCGTTCAGCGGCGAGGTGGGCGGGTCGTAGGTTTCTTCGGCCGACAGGGCATATCCGCGCGCGTCGGCTGGCAGCGCGTCAAGGGCGATCTGGCGGACCGTGCTGCCGTCGCGGACCGTGAGGATGCCGCCGGCAAGGGCGAGCGTCGCGCCCTGCCCGGCATTTGCCAGCCGCAGGATGGCAAGCCGCAGCGCCCCGGCCGCGGCCACGGCGGCGCGGCCGGTGACGAAGGTCTGGCGGCTGGCCGAGGTCTTGCCCGCATCGGGGGTCAGTGCGGTATCGGGGCCGATCACCCGGAAGGCCGAAACCGGCAGGCCAAGCGCCTCGGCGGCGATCTGCGGGATGACGGTGTTGGAGCCCTGACCGATGTCGGTGGCCCCCTGATGCAGCACAACCTCGCCCTGCCGCGACAGGCCGATGCGGATGGTCGAGGGGTTGGGCAGGCCGGTATTGCCGCAGCCATACCAGCAGGAGGCGACGCCGACGCCGCGTTTCAGATCATGGTGACCGGTCGCGTCGGCGAGGGCGCGCGTCCAGTGCGGGCGCAGCGCTGCAAGACAGGGGCCGATGCCCACGGCCTGCAGCACCTGCCCCGTGGCCGAGGCGTCGCCGTCGCGCAGCGCATTCAGAATGCGAAACTCCAGCCGGTCGATGCCCGCCTTGTCGGCCAGCCGGTCATAGAGCGTTTCCTGCCAGAGCGCGCCTTGCGGCACGCCAAAGCCGCGAAACGCCCCGGACACCGGGCCGTGGGTGTGGATGGCGCGGGCCTTGGCGGTGATGTGGGGCGTCAGGTAGGGGCCGGAGACGTGCACCGGCACGCGGTTTGCCACCGTTGGACCCCAGCTTGAATAAGCGCCGGTGTTGAAGCGGCCGTCAAACTCCATCCCGGTGATGCGCCCGTTGGCATCGCAGCCGATCCTGCCCTGCATCTCGGCCGGGTGGCGCTTGGTGGTAGAGGTCATGCTTTCGGTTCGCGAATAGACCATCCGGCAGGGGCGTGCGGTCTTGAGCGTGACGAGGCCGAGAAGCGGTTGCAGGCTGATGTCGAGCTTTGAGCCGAAGCCACCCCCCACGGCGGAGGGGATGATTCTGACATGGCCAGGTGGCAATCCGAGGATCGCGGCGGTATCGTCGCGGTCCATCCCGGGGGCTTGCGTGCAGGCCCGGATGACCAGGGTGTCGCCATCCATCCAGGCGGCCCCGGCCTCGGGCTCGATGTAGGCATGTTCGACGAAAGCGGTTTCCATCCGGCCTTCGACGACGTGGGTTGACCGGGCGAGCGCGGCGGCGGCATCGCCTTTGCAGACGCGGCCCGCGACCAGCAGATTGCCGGAGCGACCGGGGTGGATCAGCGGGCCGGTTTCAGCCGCAGCGGGCGTCGTCAGGGCGGGGAGCGGCGTCCAGTCGATGGGAAAGGCGGTGATGTCAGGGTCGGTGCTGGGTTCGAACGCCACCAGCGCCACGCATTCGCCGCGGAACCGGGCGGGTGACGCGGCGATTGCGGGCTGATCGGCGAAGGCGGGGATCACCGAAAACGCATTGCGGCCGGAGATATCGGCGGCGGTGAAGACGCCCGCCACGCCGGGGGTTGTGCGAAAGGCCGTCAGGTCGCCGAAGGTGAAGGCGGCGTGGGGGTGGGGCGAGCGGACGGCCTTGAGCAGCAGCGCGCCCAAGGGCCATTCATCCGCACCGAAACTGTCGCCCGCGACCTTGGCAGCACCGTCCAGCCGGGCAAGGCGTTGACCAATGGCGGGGCCTTCCGGCGGGGCGCTGTCGCCCTGCCCCGCATCGCAGACGGCGGCGATGATCTTTCGGTAACCGGTGCAGCGACAGAGAACGCCACCGAGGGCGGTTTCCACCTCGGCGCACGAGGGCTGCGGCTTTGTCGCAAGCAGTTCTGCCGCTGTCATCAGCATGCCCGGCGTGCAGATGCCGCATTGCGCGGCCCCGTGGCGCAGGAAGGCTGCGCGCAGACGGCTGAGGATGGGCGTCGTCGCCTCCACCGTCTGGACGTGGCGACCGGTGGCTTGTGCGGTGGCGGTCAGGCAGGCGCAGACCGATGCGCCGTCAATCAGCACGGTACAGGCCCCGCAATCGCCTGCGTCGCAGCCGACCTTGGTGCCGGTCATCCGCAGCCGCTCGCGCAGCGTTTCGCTGAGCCGTTCGGTGGCGGGGGCATCAGCGGTGACCGGCTGGCCGTTGAGGGTGAAGGCGATCATCATCCCGCGGCCTGCGCCACGGCACGGCTGACGAGTTCGGTTGCGGCCTTTATTCGGTAGGCGGCGGTGGCGCGGATATCGTCGATCGGCGACAAGGTTGCCGCGACATCCGGCAGACGGATGCGGTCACCGAGGCCGGCAAGCGGCGCGCCTGCCAAGGCACGCTCCACCAGCGGCAGACGCTGTGCCACGCCGGAACACGACCCGACCGCGATGGCGGCAAAGGCGACGCGGTCACTCAGAAGGATCAGGCGCGCCGCCACCATGGCGATGGAGATCACCAGATGCGACCGCGCCCCAAGTTTCACAAAGGCGGAGCGACCCGACAAGGCCGCTTCGGGGATCGTGACAGCCGTCATGATTTCACCGGGACGCAGCGCAGTCTGGCGCGGCGCAAGCAGGAACGCCGCCAGCGGCAGAACCCGGCTGCCAGCTGCCGACGCCAGTTCAACCTCCGCCTCAAGCGCGAGGAGCGGCGGCACCCCGTCGGCGGCAGGCGAGGCATTGCAGAGATTGCCGCCGATGGTGGCCGCGTTCTGGATCTGCCGCCCGCCCACCTGCCGCGCCGCCTGCTGCAGGGCATGGCAGGCGGGCGGCATGTCGGTTTCGGCAATCTCGGTCCAGGTAGTGGCGGCGCCGATCCTGAGGCCCGGGCTGCTGCTGATACCGCTGAGCGCGGTTATGGCGGTCACGTCCAGAATGCTGCCCGCAAGGCAGGTTGCGGCCCCGGGGTACATGTCGGTACCACCCGCCAGCAGCCGAAAGGCCGGATCGGCCAGCAACGCCACCGCTTCGGTCAGGCTGGCGGGGCGGACATAGGCTTGCACGGAGCGGGCACCGGAGATTGTTTGTATAATAACAAGATTGCGCCGCAGCCTGCCCGCTGTCAACCGCCTTGCGCCACGACCGCAGGCCGGGTATCGCCATGGGCGACATGACAGCGGCGCATCCCTACCGGCTTGACGATCAGATCGGCTATGTGCTGCGGCGGGTGACGCAGCGGCATCTGGCGATCTTTTCCGAAGCCATCCCGGAGGTTACCACGACGCAGTTCGCCGTGCTGGCGCGGTTGGCAGAAACGGGCCCGCAGTCGCAGAACCATCTGGGCCGGGCGACGGCGATGGATGCGGCGACGATAAAGGGCGTGGTGGACCGGCTGGCGAAGCTGGATCTGGTGGCAACCTCGGCCGATCCCGACGACCGCCGCCGCCTGACCGTCGCGTTGACCGACACCGGTGCCGCGCTGTTCGAGAGCCGGACCGCAACTGCGCTTGCGGTCAGCGACACAACGCTGGCGCCGCTGTCGGAGGGGGAACGTGCGACGGTGCTGGCGCTGTTGGCGCGACTGACCTGACCGGTTTGAACAGACCTTGCGGCGTCGCATTCCGGCGTTTCTTTTTCGCCGGCTGATCCTAAGCTTTGGCCGACAGGCAAAGGATGGCCCCCATGTCGGACGACCC
>JAYSYZ010000116.1:0-11322 GCA_043727195.1 Paracoccaceae bacterium | reverse complement strand
TTTGGCGATCAGGTGGCGTTCATCGACTGCACCTTCCCCGTGTCGCCCGGGCTTGAAGATCTGCGGCTGGGGCTGGAGCGTATTCGTGCCGAAGCCGAGGATGCCGTGCGGTCTGGTGCCGGGCAGTTGGTGCTTACCGATGAACATCAGGGTACTTCCAGCGTGCCGATGCCGATGATCCTTGCAACCAGCGCGGTGCATTCGTGGCTGACACGAAAAGGGTTGCGCACCTTTTGTTCGATCAACGTGCGGTCGGCGGAGTGCATCGATCCGCATTACTTTGCGGTTCTGATCGGGTCGGGGGCGACAACGGTCAATGCCTATCTGGCGCAGGATTCGATTGCCGACAGGTTGAACCGGGGGCTTTTGGACGGGAACCTGACCGATGCGATCCGCCGCTACCGCGATGCGATTGACTCGGGTTTGCTGAAGATAATGTCAAAGATGGGAATTTCGGTCGTCTCGTCGTACCGGGGGGGGCTGAACTTCGAAGCGGTGGGGCTGAGCCGTGCCATGGTGGCGGAGTATTTCCCCGGCATGCAGAGCCGGATTTCCGGCATCGGCCTGACCGGGATCGAGCAGAAGCTGGAAGAGGTGCATGCCAAGGGCTGGCTGGGTGGCAGCGATGTGCTGCCGATCGGCGGGTTCTACAAGGCCCGGCGGTCGGGCGAAAAGCATGCTTGGGAAGCGCAGACCATGCATATGCTGCAATCGGCCTGTGACCGGGCCAGCTATGATCTGTGGAAGCAGTATTCGGCGGCCATGCGGGCCAACCCGCCGATCCATCTGCGCGATCTGCTGGATATTAAGACCCTGGGCAAGCCGGTACCGATTGAGGAGGTGGAGAGCATCACCTCGATCCGCAAACGCTTTGTGACGCCGGGGATGTCGTTGGGGGCGCTGAGCCCCGAGGCGCACAAGACGCTGAATGTGGCGATGAACCGGATCGGGGCAAAGTCGGATTCGGGCGAAGGCGGCGAAGACCCGGCGCATTTCGTGCCGGAGCCGAACGGCGACAACCCGTCGGCCAAAATCAAGCAAGTAGCTTCCGGACGCTTCGGCGTGACGGCGGAATACCTGAATGCCTGTGAGGAATTGGAAATCAAGGTTGCGCAGGGCGCAAAGCCGGGTGAGGGCGGGCAGTTGCCCGGGATGAAAGTCACGGCGCTGATCGCGCGGCTAAGGCATTCGACGCCGGGGGTGACGCTGATTTCGCCGCCGCCGCACCACGACATCTATTCCATCGAAGACCTGGCGCAGCTGATCTATGACCTGAAGCAGATCAACCCGCGCGCCAAGGTGACGGTAAAACTGGTGTCTTCCTCCGGTGTCGGCACCATTGCGGCAGGCGTGGCCAAAGCCAAGGCCGACGTTATCCTGATTTCCGGCCACAACGGCGGCACGGGGGCAAGCCCTGCGACCAGCATCAAATACGCCGGTCTGCCATGGGAGATGGGGCTGACCGAGGCGCATCAGGTTCTCAGCATGAACAACCTGCGCGAACGGGTCACCCTGCGCACCGATGGCGGCCTGCGCACCGGGCGCGACGTGGTGATGGCGGCAATGCTAGGGGCCGAGGAATACGGCATCGGCACGGCGGCGCTGATCGCCATGGGGTGCATCATGGTGCGGCAGTGCCAATCCAACACCTGCCCGGTTGGCGTATGCACGCAGAATGAGGCGCTGAGGGCCAAGTTCACCGGATCGGCGGAGAAGGTGGTAAACCTGATCACCTTCTATGCGCAGGAGGTCAGGGAAATCCTTGCCCAGATCGGTGCGCGGTCGATGGATGAGATCATCGGGCGGGCCGACCTTTTGAACCAGGTCAGCAGGGGTGCGGCGCATCTGGATGACCTGGACCTGAACCCGCTTCTGATCACCGTCGATGGGGCACAGAAGATCACCTATGACCGGTCAAAGCCGCGCAATGCGGTGCCGGATACGCTGGACGCAGAAATCGTGAAGGACGGTGCGCGATTCTTTGAAGACGGCGAAAAGATGCAACTGTCTTACGCGGTCCGCAACACGCACCGGACCATCGGCACGCGGGCATCAAGCCATATCGTGAAGAAATTCGGCATGCGCAACGCCTTGCAACCCAACCATCTGACGGTCAAGTTGAACGGGTCTTGCGGGCAATCCTTGGGGGCCTTTGCCGTGCGCGGCATCAAGCTGGAGGTGATGGGCGACGCTAACGACTATGTCGGCAAGGGGCTATCGGGGGGTACGATCACCGTAAGGCCGATGATGTCGTCGCCGCTGAAGGCGGAGGAGAACACGATCATCGGCAACACTGTGTTGTATGGTGCGACCGACGGGTTCCTGTTTGCCAGCGGCCGGGCGGGAGAGCGCTTTGCCGTCCGCAATTCCGGTGCGCATGTGGTGGTCGAAGGCTGCGGATCGAACGGCTGCGAGTATATGACCGGTGGCGTGGCCGTGGTTCTGGGGCGGATCGGGGCCAACTTTGGTGCGGGCATGACTGGCGGCATGGCCTATGTCTACGATCCGAAAGGCGTGGCCGAGGATTTCATGAACCTTGAAACCATCATTCCCTGTGCAGTGGGCCATCCGCATTGGGAGTTGCAGTTGAAGGGCCTGGTTTTGCGGCAGCTGGAGGAAACCGGATCGAACCTGGCCGAACGCATCCTGTCGAACTGGGAAGCAGAGCGGCGCAATTTCCTTCAGGTCTGCCCGAAAGAGATGCTTGCGCATCTGGCCCACCCCCTGAGCGATGAGGTGGCGAGGGTTCCTGCCGAGTAGGGGATTACACCTCCTCAAACCGCTTTGGATATGGTATGACTGGGCCGTCGCGCAGGATTGCGGCGGCCCAGTTGCGTTGGAGAAAGCCAAAATGTCCGATCTGATCATCGTTGCCTTCCCGGATGAAGCAACCGCCTTTGCTGCCGGAAAGGCGTTGGTTGCGCTACAGAAGGAATATCTGATCGAGATGGAGGATGTCGTGGTCGTGACCCGCGACGAAACCGGCAAGGTCAGTTTGCACCAGTCGGTAAGCCTGACCACCGGCGGGGCCATCGGCGGCGGGCTTTGGGGGACGCTGATCGGTCTCTTGTTCCTGAACCCCATCGTCGGCGCGGCGGTCGGGGCCGGCGCGGGGGCGCTGGCGGGCAAGCTGAGCGATATTGGCATTGACGACAATTTCCTGCGTGACATCGGCCAGACCCTGGACAAGGGCGGGGCGGCTGTGGGTCTGCTGGTCCGCAAACTGACCACCGATAAAGTGCTGGAACGGCTGGAACCTTTTCGCGAGAAGGGCCGCGTGATCCACACTTCGCTGACGCACGAGGCAGAGACACGGCTGAAGGCATTTCTGGAAAAGGTCCCGCCGCTGCACCTGCCGCAGGACCAACTCGGCGGCGGTCGGAAATAGCCGCCACCCTTGACGCGGCGGACCCGCCCGCGTCTATGTGCTGCCCATGACGGACAATACCGCCGAGAAACCACCCGCCGCACGACGGAGGCGCAAGCCGAAAGCGGCCGAAACCAACCGCCGTCCGCGCTGGCGGCGGGCGTTGCGCTGGGGCCTGCGCGGCTTTGGCGGGGTCGCGGCATTCTATGCCCTTCTGGTCATCCTGTTCAGCTTTCTGCCGCCGCCGATCAATATCTATCAGTTGAACGAGGCCTGGCGGCTGGGCGGGATCAGCAAGGATTGGGTCAGCTGGGACGAAATAGCGCCGGTCGCAGGCCGCGCTGCCGTTGCCGCAGAAGACGCGAATTTCTGCAGCCACTGGGGTTTCGACATGGTCGCGATCCGGGCAGCCATCGAGGAGGGCGGCAATCGCGGCGCGTCGACCATCAGCCAGCAGGTGGTCAAAAACGTCTTTCTTTGGCACGGCCGCACCTACCTTCGCAAGGCGATGGAGGCGATGCTGACCCCGGCAGTCGAACTGGTCTGGTCAAAGCAACGCATCCTTGAGGTTTATCTGAACGTGGCGGAATTCGACGACGGCGTTTTCGGTATCGAAGCGGCGGCACAGAAGCATTTTGGCGTGAACGCAAAAGACCTGACTGCCCTGCAAGCGGCGCGTCTTGCGGCGGTGCTGCCCGATCCGAAAGGGCGCAGCGCCTCGGAGCCTTCCGGTTTCGTACGCAGCCGCACCCGGGCGATCATGAGCGGCGCAGAAACCATTGCCGCTGACGGGCGATCCGCCTGTTTCGACGGTTGAGAAGCGCGGGGGATTGAAGTTCACCCCATGGCGCGGCAATGAAGTGATCACACCAGAGGTGCGCGCCCGATGAACCGCCTTTACCATGTTCCGCTGTCGCCGTTCTGCCGCAAGGTGCGGCTGACGCTGGCAGAAAAGAAGATCGAGGTCGAATTGGTGGAGGAGCGCTATTGGGAGCCCTCGCCCGACTTTCTGCGACGCAATCCTGCGGGGAAGGTTCCGGTCCTGAAGATGGACAGCCGCATCATGAGCGAAAGTCAGGCGATTTGCGAATATCTGGAAGAGCTCGTCCCGGCACCCGCGCTTTTACCCCGCGACCCGGACGGACGCTATGAAGTGCGCCGCCTTTGTGCCTGGTTTGACGACAAGTTCCAGCATGAAGTGACATCGAAGCTGCTGTATGAGCGGGTCAACAAGAAGGTCACCGGGCAGGGCTATCCTGACAGCAAGAACGTAAAGACCGGTTCAAGCCGCATCAAATATCACCTCGACTATATGGCCTGGCTGCTGGATCAGCGGCGCTGGCTGGCCGGGGATGTGATGACGCTGGCAGATTTCACCGCCGCCGCGCATCTGAGCTGCCTGGATTATATCAGCGATGTCGACTGGAACCGGCATGCCGTGCTGAAAGACTGGTATGCAAAGATCAAATCGCGGCCCTCGTTCCGGCCCCTGCTTGCCGACCAGATCTCGGGCTTTCCCCCGGCGCCGCATTATGCCGATCTGGATTTCTGACCCGGCATGGGCCGGGAGACAGCCCGCCGTGCCGCCCCGAGAATTTCTTGAAAGAGCACACCGATGTCCGTGCAGGCGCTGAAAGCCCGGCTGATCGCGCGGGCCGGGGAGGTCGGGTTTTCCAAGGCCGGTGTCTGTCGGCCTGATGCAGTGCCACAGACTGCCGAGCGGCTAAGGCACTTTCTGGACGCAGGACATCATGGGCAGATGCACTGGATGGCCGAGCGGGCAGAATGGCGAGGATCGGCGGCGGCACTTTGGCCCGAAGCGCGGTCAGTGATCATGCTGGCCGAGGCCTATACCCCCGAGGCCGACCCGATGGCCGGTCTGGCGCACCGTGACCGGGGGCTGATCAGCATTTATGCCCAGGGCAAGGATTACCACGATCTGGTCAAACGGCGTTTGAAGCGGCTGGGGCGCTGGCTGATCGACACCGGGGGCGGCGAGATCAAGGTGTTTGTCGATACCGCGCCGGTGATGGAGAAACCCCTGGCGCAGGCAGCGGGGCTGGGGTGGCAGGGCAAGCATACCAACCTGCTGGGGCGCGATCTGGGGAATTGGGTCTTCCTCGGCGCGATCTTCACGACGCTTGAACTTGAACCGGACGAACCCGAGATCAGCCATTGCGGCAGTTGCACGGCTTGTCTCGACATTTGCCCGACTGCGGCGTTTCCCGCCCCATACCAATTGGACGCACGGCGGTGCATCTCTTACCTCACCATCGAGCACAGGGGCCCGGTCGACGAAGAGCTGCGTGTGATGATGGGCAACCGGATCTATGGCTGCGACGATTGTCTGGCCGTATGCCCGTGGAACAAGTTTGCCGTCGCAGCGACCGAGCTTGGCTATCAACCTCGCGTCGGATTGCCAGAACTGGCCGATCTGGCCGTTTTGGACGACGCCGGGTTCCGGACGCGGTTCGCCGGCAGCCCGATCAAGCGGATCGGGCGCGACAGATTTGTTCGCAATGTGCTTTATGCCATCGGGAATTCGGGACTGCCTGCCCTGACGCCTGTCGCCGCATCGCTGATGACGGACCCAGACGCAGCCGTTGCTGATGCCGCGCGCTGGGCTGTGGCGCAGTTGAGCCGGAACTAGCCAATCGGTCAGATACCCTGCTGGCAGACTCGGGACGTTGCGGCTATGGTGACAATGCAAGCAGAGGAGGAACACGCGATGACCGGAAGACACCTCGCCGACCACCGGAAGCTATCTACCGGCGGACGCATGAAGCACTTTCTGCGACTGGCCCGCCATCCACGCGAGATCTGGCATCGACCGCGCAGCATCGCGGGCAAATCACGGATTGTGCAGTTTCTTAGGATCGAGCGTGGCCGGACGGTCTGATCAGGGCTGACGAATGCTGCGGTATCAGTGTGAGGCGCTTGTCACCGTCGGTCGGCGCGCGAGTACCGTCAAGGTCAGCGCCAGCGCGACACTTGCGACGAGCATTTCGCCACCGTCTTCGATCAGCGCAAAGATGGGGTCCAAGAGCAAGAGCGCCGGTATGCCTTCGGTCAGGTGCACGACCATCTGATGCAATGCGTCGACGCCGATGCCGAAGGAAGCCAGGCCTGCCAAGATGACAATATAATGCTCCGACATCACGCGGGATGACGCGCCACTATTCCGCATCACCATCGCGGCGCAAAACACCACCACCGCTCCCGCCGCGAGGAAATAGGTGAACTCTCCAAGATCGGGGCCGGAAAGCGCCGCGTGTTCCCCGAAGTCGAAGATCTGTGACATCGACAGGCCGATCGTTTCGTGGATTTGGAACGCGTCGTCGGCAAAGATTAACAAGAAGACGGCGGCCCAAAAGCGGTGTCACTGCGCGATCGCGCGCCGTCAGCCAGAGGAGCGTTGCGACGATCGCCAGCCACTTCAGATAGCCGAACATCTCGGCCAGCGACCAGTCTCGGGCCAGTTTGAGCGAAAGCGGAACGTCAGCGATCAGTTCAGCCTGGTGCAGCACGAAGGCGACGAAATTGATCGCCATGAAGGCCAGATCGACGCCGACCAGCCAGAGAAGAACTGTCCAGAATAGGGTCCCGGTGACGTACCAACGCAACATCATCGCCGCAAGCTTGGTGCTCAGGACCTTCTTGACGCTTGGATCGTCCCGCCGGACCGCATCATCAGCTTCGGACAAGTCGCTCATACTCTGTTGAAACCCGACGGGTCAAATCGCCCACTTCAAAATTATAGTCGCCGATCTGGCCCACCGGGGTGACCTCTGCCGCGGTGCCGGTCAGCCAGCATTGCTGAAATCCTTCCAACTCCTCGGGCATGATATGCCGCTCATGCACCTTGATCTGCATGTCGCGCAGCATGCCGATCACTGTCTGCCGGGTGATGCCGTTCAAGAAGGCGTCGGCCTTGGGTGTGTGCACCTCACCGTCCTTGACGAAAAAGATGTTGGCCCCCGTCGCTTCGGCCACGTAACCGCGATAGTCGAACATCATCGCGTCGGAGCAGCCCTTCGCCTCGGCCGCGTGTTTGGACATGGTGCAGATCATGTAGAGCCCGGCAGCCTTGGCGGCATAGGGGATGGTTTCCGGCGACGGGCGCTTCCACTTTGCGATGTCCAGCTTGGCACCCTTGAACTTTGCGTCACCGTAGTAATTCCCCCATGTCCAGCACGCCACTGCCATGTGAATCGGGTTTTTGTTGGCCGCAACCCCCATCATTTCGCCGGCGCCGCGCCAGGCAATGGCGCGCACATAGGCGTCGGTGAGGTTATTCGCCTTGAGGGTGACCTCTTTCGCCGCATTGATCTCGGCGACGCTGTAGGGAAGCGGCATGTCGAGAAGGTCACCCGACGTGCGCAGACGTTCGGAATGTTCGGAAGATTTGAATATCTTGCCGCCGTAGCAGCGCTCGCCTTCAAAGACCGAAGAGGCGTAGTGCATCGCATGGGTCAGGATATGGACATTGGCCGCGCGCCAATCCACCAGCTTGCCGTCCATCCAGATAAAGCCATCCCGATCATCATAACCTGCCATCGCGTCTTCCCCCATCTTTGCGAATGTTGCGCAGATTATGGCCGATACGGACATGTTATTGCGCCAAAACGTCATTTTGCTATCGGGTCCGCTGCATCATGTCAACAACGCTGACGTAAGTGCAGTTTGGCAGGCAACCAGGTCAGCCCTTACGCCGGCTCCACACCTCGGTCAGTGCGCCGTGGCAATGGCCCTTGGATCGTCAGCAACCCTGACGTATCCTCTGGGAAAACCGGGGGATGTGGCGATGACGGCAGAGGCTTCGGGGCCGGGCAGCGGCGAAAGCCTTTTGTTCCTGACCGACGAACAGTTGCGCAAGGGCATCGAGGCGATGTTCTTTGCCTATCGAGGTTTCACCGCCGATCCGGACCGCATTCTGGAGGGCATGGATTACGGTCGCGCCCATCACCGGGCGATCCACTTCATCCACCGCTCTCCGGGAACCACTGTGTCAAATCTGTTGGCAATCCTTGGCGTGACCAAGCAATCACTCAATCGCGTGTTGCGCACCCTGATCGAAAATGGCCTCGTGCGCAGCGATAAGGGCAAGGTGGACGCGCGCGAACGGCATCTTTACCTGACGGACAAGGGGTTGGTTCTGGAACGGGAATTATCAGATGCACAGCGCGCGCGGATGCGGGCGGCCTACCGCGCTGCCGGGCCGCAGGCGGTGGCTGGCTTTCGGCAAGTACTGGAGGCCATGATGAACCCGGAGATTCGCAAACAGTACAACCGCCTGAAAGAGGGCGGGGCATGACCCCACCCGAGGCACATCTGCTGGTCGTGGACGACGACGAGCGTATCCGGGGGCTTTTGCAGAAGTTTCTGATCCGCAACGGGTTTCTTGTGTCAGCCGCCCGCGATGCGGCACAGGCTCGGCGGATACTGTCAGGCCTGGAGTTCGATCTGATCGTGCTGGACGTGATGATGCCGGGCGAGGACGGCGTGTCATTGACCCGCGATCTGCGCAAACGGTTGACGACGCCGATCCTTTTGTTGACCGCAAAGGGCGAAACGGCAAACCGCATCGAAGGGTTCGAGGCGGGGGCGGATGATTACCTGACCAAGCCGTTCGAGCCGAAGGAACTGCTGTTGCGGATCAATGCGATCCTGCGCCGGGTTCCGCAGACCAGAACGGCTGAACCGGCGCCCAAAATACTGCACCTGGGGGCTGTGCGCTATGACCTCGACCGGGGGGAAATGTGGCGGGGTCAGGCACTCGTTCGACTGACCGCCACCGAAGCGCAACTGATGCGGATCTTCGCCGCCCAGCCCGGAAACGCGATCAGCCGGGAAAGACTGGTCGGCGATCTTGGCCGCGACGAAGCGGCGCAGGAACGGGCGGTGGATGTGCAGATCACCCGGCTGCGGCGAAAGATCGAGGAGGACCCCAAGACGCCACGCTACCTTCAGACGGTACGGGGCGAGGGGTACATGCTTCAGCCGGATTAAGCCTCTGATCTGGCGCAATCATCGGCGACATCGCAGGTGTATTGACGATGTGAAGGCACTTTTGACTGTTCTATCTGCTTCAAAACCCAACGCTATGGAGACTTGCATGACTGCCTACACACTCGCTGCCGCGTTCGCCCTGATTGGCAGCGCTGCCGTTGCCCAAGATCTGGTCCCTTATTCCCAAGCCGGCGGCTGGGATGTCGTGGTGGATACGACGCTGGGTAACGGCTGCTTCCTGACCTCGGAATTCGAAGATGGATCGACAGTGCGCATCGGTTTCAACCGCACTGCCGGCAACGGATATGTCGCCGCATTCAATGAAAACTGGGGGGACATCGTTGATGGCGAGTCTTATCCGATTACCTTTCTGCTGGACGAGGAACAGTATGACGGCGCCGCCACCGGCATGCACCTTGACGCTTTGCCCGGCGCGGTGATCTCATTTGACAGCGTCGATTTCCTGTCCGATCTGGCGGCGCGCAATACCATGACGCTGCAAAGCGAAGGTGAGGATGTGATGATGATCGACTTGTCCGGGTCGGATGAGGCGGTGGCCGAAACCATTGCGTGCCAGGAGGCGCAGGGGTGACAACTGCCCTCTATCATTCCGGGGCGTTCCGGCGGCATGTCACGCCGCCGGACCACCCCGAACGGGTGGAGCGGATGGCGGCGGTGGCGGATGGTTTACGGGGCCTGAGCCTAGACCGCCGCGATTGCCCGGTTGCGGCCGAGGATGATCTGCTGCGCTGCCACCCGGCGCGCCATCTTGCGCGGGTCAGGGCCGCGGAACCCGCAGAAGGCTGGGCGCAGCTTGACCCAGACACCTATCTTTCGCCCGGCTCGGTCGAGGCTGCATTGCGGGCTGTCGGCGGCATTTGCGCCGCCGTCGATGCCGTGGTCGGAGGAGAGGTTCAGAACGCCTTCGTCGCCGGTCGCCCGCCGGGGCACCATGCGGAACGCGAAACTGCGATGGGCTTCTGTCTGTTCGGGACGGCGGCGATCGGGGCGAAGCGGGCGCTGGACCATCACGGGCTGTCCCGCGTGGCGATTGTCGATTTCGACGTGCACCACGGCAACGGCACTGAAGACATCGCCAGCGGCGACGAGCGGATCCTGATGGTGAGCTTTTTCCAGCATCCGCTCTACCCTTACAGCGGCGCCGGCCATCCGGCGTCCAACATGGTCAACCTGCCAGTGCCGGCCCATACCAAGGGCATGGAGATTCGCGAGTTGATCGAGCAGCTGTGGATTCCGCGGCTCGAAGCGTTCAAGCCTGAAATGATCTTCATCAGCGCCGGCTTCGACGCGCATCGCGAGGACGACCTCGGCCAGCTGGGTCTGACCGAGCAGGACTATGCCTGGATCACCGAACGCATCAAGAACGTCGCCAGGCGGCATGCGAAGGGCCGGATCGTGTCGTCGCTCGAAGGCGGCTACAACCTCAGCGCGCTAGGGCGCAGCGTCGAAGCGCATATCCGGGTACTGGCTGATTTGTAGGCGTCTGGTCTTTCATGAGCGCTATTCCTGCTTACCAACAGCGTGAAACCGGCGGCGAAGCCGCTGATCAACTGGCCGGCCAGCTCATGGCGCGCAACATGAAGGGAATGCCGCAATGGCCGGCGCCGTGAACGCGCCTGTTCCCGTCTCACGCATCGAGGGTCTGGAAGGCTGGATCGGGGCGTTGACCCAGCCCAGCGTGCTGACTGAACTGGCCGCTTTGGCCGCCTGCGTGCTGCTGGCCTGGCTGGCGGTGCGCATTCTCAGCCGCCGGCAGCTGTTAAGCGGCGGCTCGTCGATTCTTTTCGGCCGACGCATTGTCGATGGCGTGCTGTTTCCGCTGCTGCTGCTGTCGCTGGCCTATGTCGCGCAGACGCTCCTGTCGCGGCTGTTTCCGCTGGCGCTGTTCAAGGTAGCCATTCCGGTGCTGCTGGCGCTGGCCATTA
>JAYSYZ010000115.1:0-34350 GCA_043727195.1 Paracoccaceae bacterium | reverse complement strand
CTCAGGAAGGCGTCACCCCCGGTCCCGACGGCCCGGTCTATCCCGGTACCTGTCTCGGCCGGCAACGCAGCGGGCTGCCACGCTCGATGACAGCCCGGCCCATCGACACGCATTTGCGGCTTCAGATGACCATGGCGGTGTCTTCGTGCGATCACTCCGTTCTTTCGGCGGGCGGGGGCGACTGGGGGCTTTGGTTCACCGAAACCGGGCCTGACCATCGTGGCGCGATCTTTACGACACGCCAGACCTATTGCAGCGACATCGGCGACATCGTCCTCTCCCGGCAGAACTTTGGCACATCCTATCACCTTTCGGTCGTTGTGGATGACGCCGCGCAAGGGGTGACGCACGTCATTCGCGGCGAAGATCTGTTCGCGGCGACCCCGATCCACGTCCTCCTCCAGCGCCTCCTCGGTCTGCCAACCCCGACCTACCACCACCACCGCCTGATCCGCGATGATCAGGGCAAGCGGCTGGCCAAGCGGGATGATGCCCGCGCACTGGCAAAATATCGGGCCGAAGGCGCCACACCCGCCGATATTCGGCGGCTTGTCGGGTTACCAGAAAGTTAACAGAATTTGACTTATCAAGCGTAATCAATATCCTAAGCGCTATAACACGCGTGTTATCGCACCCCTTCCGGCCTCAGGATCTCCACCTCGCCGCCATCCCGGATCGCGGTATAAAAACACGACCGCCGGTTCGTATGGCAGGCCGGCCCCTCCTGATCGACCAGCACCAGCAAACAATCCCGGTCACAATCGACCCGCATCTCGACCAGCCGCTGATGATGCCCCGATGTCTCCCCCTTCACCCAGAACGCCCCCCGCGACCGCGACCAGTAGGTCACCCTCCCGGTCTGCAGCGTCCTCTCCACCGCGCCACGGTTCATCCAGGCGACCATCAGCACCTCCCCCGACCCCGCATCCTGCGCAACGCAGGGGATCAGTCCCAGTTCGTCGAAAGCAAGGCTTGCCGGATCGAAAGTCATGACAGTTCTCCTTGGCGGCGCGCCCGTCCGGACCTACATATGACAGGAACAAAGGACAAGCGATGAGCGACAGCGATCTTCTCTCCCTCTACTCCGGTCGGATTCTCGCCCTCGCGGCGGATATCCCGCACCACGGCCGCCTGCCCGCCCCGCACGGCACCGCCCGCAAACGCTCGCCCCTCTGCGGCTCCACCGTGACGGTCGACATCATTCTCAAGGACGGCCGCATCGCCGAATTTGCGCAGGACGTGAAAGCCTGCGCTCTAGGGCAGGCTTCAGCCGCCATCCTGGGTGCCGTCGCGGTAGGCTGCGACTTTTCTCAGTTGACCGCCGCCGAAGCCGCCCTGCGTGCCATGCTGAAAGGTGAAGGACCAGTCCCGGCGGCACCCTTTGACGGGTACGAGGTCCTCCTCCCCGCCCGTGACTTTAAAAATCGCCACGCCTCGATCCTCCTCGCGCTGGAAGCAGCCTGCGCCGCGATCGCCGAGGCCGCAAGCGCACCATGAAAAAGCCGCCGCACGTCATCGACGGCGGCGGCAGTAGCGTGTCTGGAAACGGCGGGGCCTCACCATGGATCACATGGGGGACAGAGACCCGGCCTGGGGATCAGACCGCGGGGCAGAACTCAGGCGGTGCCGGGCATCGCCAGCACGGTGAAAACCAGAACAAAAAGGGCAATCACCCCAACCGTATCCTCAATCATGCCGACGGAAGAGCGGAAGAACAGGTCTTTCACGGTTTTGATCATGGCAACCTCCAATGTGTTGCTCGTTTGTTCTCACGTTAGGGCCGTCCTGTAAAGAACTTTTTAAGAACATCATTGAACAAACGTCGATCACCCGACCGAAATCATCCGAATCGCCCGATCCTGATCCAACAGCCACAGCAGCAACCGCGCCGCCTGCCCGCGCGACCCGGTCAGCGCCGGATCGTCCAGCAACAGTTTTCGCGCGTCGGTCTGTGCCACCGCCATCAAGGCGGATTGCCGTTCCAGATCGGCCACCCGGAACCGTGGCAGGCCGGATTGCGCGGTGCCGATCAAGTCACCGGCGCCGCGCATCGCAAGGTCTTCCTCTGCGATGCGAAACCCGTCTTCGGTATCGCGTATCACCTTCAGGCGGCGCTCGCCCGCCTCGCTCAGCGGCGCTTGGTACAGCAGCAGGCAGGTAGAGGCTACATCCCCCCGCCCGACCCGCCCCCGCAACTGGTGCAACTGCGCCAGACCGAAAGTCTCGGCCCGCTCGATCACCATGATCGAGGCGTTGGGAACGTTCACGCCCACTTCGATCACCGTCGTGGCCACCAGAACCGCCGTTTGCCCGGCAACAAACCGTTGCATTGCCGCGTCCTTGTCTGCGGGCGGCATCTGGCCGTGTACCAGCCCCACCTGCCCCTCGCCCAAGGCCGCGCGCAGATGCTGAAACCGCGCTTCGGCGCTGGCGTAATCAAGCACTTCAGAGTCCTCGACCAGCGGACACACCCAATATGCCTGCCGTCCTTCGGCAACCGCCTGCGCCAGATGTGTCACCACGTCATCCATCCGGGCGGATGGAATCAACGCCGTTCGGATCGGCTTGCGGCCCGCCGGTTTTTCGTCCAGCACCGAGATGTCCATGTCGCCATGCGTTGCGAGTGCCAGACTGCGCGGAATCGGCGTCGCGGTCATGACCAGAACATCGGCAGCAGCGCCTTTGGCGCCCAACTCCATCCGCTGCTCCACCCCAAAGCGGTGCTGTTCGTCGACCACCGCGATGCGCAGGTCTCGGAAATGCACGTCTTTTTGGAACACCGCATGGGTGCCGACCAGAATTGCCGTCTCACCCTCAGCCAAAGCCGCAAGCTTGGCCGCGCGGTCGGCCCCCCTGTCGCGGCCGGTCAACAATATCAGCCGCACCCCGGCTGTTGACGCCAATGGTGCCAGCCCCTCGAAATGCTGGCGGGCGAGAATTTCGGTCGGGGCCATCATCACGCCCTGCCCGCCTGCCTCGACCGCAATCAGCAGGGCCAGAAACGCCACCAGCGTCTTGCCGGACCCAACATCGCCTTGCAGCAGCCGGTTCATTCTTAGCGGTACGGCCATGTCGCTCGCAATCTCGGCAATCGCGCGGGCCTGTGCCCCGGTTGGGGCATAAGGCAGGCCGGCCAGCACTTTTGCACGCAAGCTGCCATCGCCGATGCTGACCACCCCCTTGCCCCGGCGCAACGCGCTTCGCGCCAGCGACAGGGTTAGTTGATGGGCAAACAACTCATCATAGGCCAATCGGATACGGGCGGGATCCGTAAAGGCCAAGCCGGATTCATCCTGCGGCGCATGGGCGATTGTGAGGGCGGTGCGCCAGTCCGGCCAGCGTTCATGCGCCTTGAGGGCCGGATCGATCCACTCCGCGACCGCGGGCGTCCGCACCAATGTGGCTGCAACGGCCTTGGCAACGATCCGCTGCGTCAAACCGGCGCAAAGCGGGTAAAGCGGTTCATAGGGCTGCAGATCGCCAGCCTCTTCCGGTCGCAGGACATGGTCGGGATGCACCATCTGCGCCACCCCGTCGAACAGTTCGATCTTACCCGAGATCAATCGGCGCTGGCCGGTCGGTAGCAGTTTTTGCAGGTAGTCGCCGCGCGCGTGAAAGAAGGTCACGATAAATTCAAGCTTTTGGTCGCGCACCATCACCCGGTAAGGGCCACCCTTGCGGCGCGGCGGGAAATGCCCGCCGACCTCTACCTCCACCGTCAGCGTCGTGGGTGAGATCACATCGCGGACCGACGCGCGGCGCGTCCGGTCAACCCCGGCATGTGGCAGGTGGTACAGCAGATCCTTCGGCCGCTTCACCCCCAACGCCTCGAATGCACGGGCGGATTTCGGGCCGATGCCATCCAGGGTTTCCAGCCCTGCAAAGATCGGAAACAGAACCTCCGGTCGGCTCATGCGCTGACGATGAGGTTGAGCCATCCGTCTTCGTCAAGGATCTGCACGCCCAGACGCGCCGCTTCCTTCACCTTGGAACCCGCCCCCGGCCCTGCCACCACCAGATCGGTCTTTGCACTGACCGAGCCTGCGACCTTCGCCCCCAACGCCTCGGCGCGTGCCTTCGCCTCGGCCCTTGTCATTTTTTCCAGCGTGCCGGTGAAGACCACGGTCTTTCCGGCGACCAGGGAGTTGACGGGGCTGCGGGCGACGACTGGTTCCACCGTCAGATGGGCCGCCAGCGCATCGATTGCGGCGCGTTCGGCGGGGTTGCGAAATGCGTTCACCAGACTGCGGGCGAGCACCGCCCCCACGCCGTCGATCGCGGTAAGTTCGGTCCATTCGGGGCTGTCTGGCGAGGCTTTGGTGATCGCGGCCTCGAAGGCCGGCCAAGTGGCATAATGGCGGGCCAGCAGGCCAGCCGCGACCTCGCCGACATGTCGGATGCCCAACGAGAACAGAAAGCGGTCCAGCGGGATGCGTCGCTTCGCCTCAATCGCGGCAAGCAGGTTGGTCACCGATTTGTCGCCAAATCCGTCGCGATTCTTTAATTTTTGCAGCGGATTTTCGGCATCCCGAGCGGCAAGGGTGAAGATGTCGGCGGGGGATCGGATGGGAAGAGTGGCATCGCGGAAGAACATCTCCACCTGTTTCGCACCAAGACCTTCAATGTCGAACGCCCCCCGGCTGACGAAGTGCTTAAGTCGCTCCACTGCCTGCGCCGGGCAGATCAGCCCGCCGGTGCAGCGGCGCACAGCATCACCATCTTCGCGAACTGCCGGAGAATGGCATTCCGGGCAAAATTTCGGAAAAACATAAGGTTGCGCGTCGATGTCCCGACGACTGATTTCCACGTCCGCCACTTTCGGGATCACATCCCCAGCCCGATAGACCTGCACCCAATCGCCAATCCGGATATCCTTGCCCTCGCGGATCAGGTTGCCCTTTGCATCCCGGCCGGCGATGTAATCCTCGTTGTGCAGCGTTGCGTTGCTGACCACGACCCCCCCCACTGTTACCGGCGTCAGCCGCGCCACCGGCGACAGGGCGCCGGTGCGCCCGACCTGGATGTCGATCGCCTCCAGCCGTGTCCACGCCAGTTCTGCCGGAAATTTATGCGCCATCGCCCAGCGGGGCGTGGCCGAACGGAGGCCAAGCCTTCGCTGAAGCTGCAAATCGTCGACTTTGTAGACAACGCCGTCGATGTCATAGCCAAGCGTGGCGCGCATCGCTTCGATCCGCCGATACGCGGCCAACATGGCCTCCGGACCATCGCAGCGCACGGTCAGGGGGTTCGTCCGAAATCCCAAGGCGTCAAGACGTTTGACCGCATCGAACTGCGTCGCGGCTAAAGGATCCGAGACCGCGCCCCAGGCATAGGCGAAAAAGCGCAGCGGACGGGCTGCGGTAATTGCGGCATCCAGTTGCCGCAGGCTGCCAGCAGCCGCATTGCGCGGGTTGGCAAAGGCTTTGCCGCCTCCTGCCAGCTGACGGGCGTTCAGCGCGGCAAAATCCGCGTGGCTCATATAGACTTCGCCGCGCACCTCCAGCACCTCTGGTGCGCCTGCCAGTCGTTGCGGTATGTCAGCGATGGTACGGGCGTTTTCAGTCACATTTTCGCCCACTTCGCCGTCACCGCGTGTTGCGGCCTGGACCAGGCGACCGCTTTCATAACGCAACGACAACGACAGACCATCGATCTTAGGCTCTGCCGTGTAGTTCAGTGCGTCACTGCGCCCAAGGAATTTGCGGACCCGGTCGTCAAACTCCTTCACGTCATCAGCCTGAAAGGCATTCTCCAGCGACAGCATGCGGACAGCATGTGCGACCTTGCTGAAACCTTCGGCAACGGCGGCCCCGACCCGGTCGCTGGGGCTGTCGGCGCGCTTCAGGCCGGGAAACCTTGCCTCGATGGCAAGATTGCGCTGCTTTAACCCGTCATAGGCCGCATCCGTCATTTCGGGCGCGTCCAGCGTGTGATACGCCTCGTTCGCCGCTGCCAAGGCCGCCGTCAGCCGGGCCAGTTCGAGCCGAGCTTCAGCTTCCGTCAGTGCCTCGACCGGCTTGTCGCTCATTCCACCCCCCTGCCTGACCGGCAGAGGTTAGGCTGTGCGCCGCATGAGGTAAAGGTCAGGCAGATGCCGCAAGCCGGGGTACCGAAGCTGAGACCGGATCGCGCAGCACGTAACCGCGACCCCAGACAGTTTCGATGTAGTTCATGCCCCCCGTCGCCTCGGCCAGCTTTTTTCGCAGCTTGCAAATGAAGACGTCGATGATTTTGAGCTCGGGCTCATCCATGCCGCCGTAGAGGTGATTGAGAAACATCTCCTTGGTCAGCGTGGTGCCCTTGCGCAGGGACAAAAGCTCCAGCATCTGGTATTCCTTGCCGGTCAGATGCACGGATTTGCCTTCGACATCCACGGTCTTGGCGTCAAGATTGACCGCTACCCGTCCGGTCTTGATCACCGACTGGCTGTGCCCCTTGGACCGCCGGATGATGGCGTGGATTCTTGCCACCAACTCCTCCCGGTGAAAGGGTTTCGTCATGTAGTCATCCGCGCCGAACCCGAAGCCCTTCAGCTTGTTTTCGGTATCGTCCGAGCCGGACAGGATCAGGATCGGTGTTTCCACCTTGGCCTGACGGATCTGGCGCAACACTTCGTGCCCGCTCATGTCGGGAAGGTTCAGATCAAGCAGGATCAAATCGTAATCGTATAGTTTTGCCAGATCGACCCCATCCTCCCCCATATCGGTGCAGTAAACGTTGAGGCTTGCATGGGTCAGCATCAGTTCGATGCTGCGCGAGGTGGTCGGGTCGTCTTCAACAAGCAGAATGCGCATCAGGTTAACTCCGCTCCGGTGCCTTCATCGTTAACAACGTTGGCTGCCAATGGTTAACGACGCGTTACTTTGCCTGAGCGTGTAGAAGAAACAATCTAAAGTTGTCTGTATTTCTGGATGGCTGTGACTTTCAGGCCATTGTCGCCGTGCCGCTCTACCGCAGTGCGCCAGATGCCGAATTCCTCCTCAGACAGGGCGTAGCGTTCCTGCGCCTCTGACTGGGAGATCAGGCCATAGACGACGGCCTTGACCACGATGGCTTTGCGGCTGGCAACCCAGCGTGTGGTGTTTGGGCTGGGCAAATCGGCCCTGCTGATCACCGAGCCATCCGGCAGCGTCACTTGCCGAGGTCCGTCGACGCGCTTGAGATACATGGGCCAACCCTTGTTCATTTGACGCCAGATTGACGGAACAGCCTTAATCAATGCTGAAACGAGGGGTTGAGAGTGCACAGCATTTTCATATATTGCCGACCAATCAAGATAATCGGATGATCCCTGTGCCGCGTGACCTGCCGCTGAACTCTCTCGGTTTGCCGAAAGCCCCGTCAGAGACGCGGGTGGTGGTTGCCATGTCGGGTGGCGTCGACAGCTCGGTCGTCGCCGCAATGCTGGCGGACGAAGGATACGATGTCGTGGGCGTCACGTTGCAGCTTTATGATCATGGCGCGGCGCTCGCGAAAAAAGGCGCGTGCTGTGCGGGCCGCGACATCCACGATGCCCGCCGCGTGGCAGAAACGATGGGCTTTCCGCATTACGTCCTCGACTACGAGAACACTTTCCGTGCGGCGGTGATCGAAGAGTTTGCCGACGCCTATCTGGCAGGTGCGACGCCGGTGCCTTGCATCCGCTGCAACGAAAGGGTGAAGTTCAAGGATCTTCTGGCCACAGCCAAGGACCTTGACGCCGATTGCATGGCGACGGGGCACTACATCCAGCGCAAGCTCGGCATATGTGGCCCCGAGCTGCATCAGGCCGCAGACCCCGCAAGAGACCAAAGTTATTTCCTGTTTTCGACAACGTCGGCCCAATTGGATTACCTGCGGTTTCCGCTCGGCCATCTGGCGTCAAAGGCCGAAACGCGCGCGCTGGCGGCGAAATATCAACTGTCCGTGGCCGACAAGCCCGACAGTCAGGACATCTGTTTCGTGCCAAACGGCAACTATGCCGCCGTGATTGAAAAACTGCGCCCCGGTGCTGCAGAGCCGGGCGAGATCGTGGATCTTTCCGGAACTGTCGTCGGCACCCATGGCGGCGTCATCCATTACACGGTCGGCCAGCGCAGGGGGTTGAACATCGGTGGTCTAGGCGAGCCGCTGTATGTGGTGCGGCTGGACCCTGCGACCAGACGTGTCATCGTCGGCCCGAAAGCTGCGCTGTCCACAAGGGTGATCCCGATCCGCGAGATCAACTGGCTGGGCGATGACGCCTTTGCCTCGCGGTCCGAATGGCACCTGCAGGTCAAGGTCCGTTCCACCCGTGCGCCGCGCAATGCCATCGTGCGCCCACTGTCGGACACCACTGCCGAAGTGGAACTTCTGTCGCCAGAAGACGGTGTCTCGGCCGGGCAGGCCTGCGTGTTTTACGCGCCCGTGGGCGGGCGCATCTTCGGTGGCGGCTGGGTCTGGAACGGCGCCACTGCCTGACCCGTGGAAGGAGCCCCGATGCGCCGCCTGATTCTTGCCGCTCTGCTGACGCTTCCCCTGCCCGCCCTTGCGGAAACGCGCGAAGAGCGGATCGCCGTCGCCGATGAATACGTCACCATGGCGCTGGCCGATTTTAACTTGGCAGCGGTGATCGACACGATGTGGGCCCCGATTGTCCAGCAAGCCGAAGCAGCGGGTCAGCCGGTGACCCCGCAACAGCGCGAACAGATCAAGGCGCTTTACGCGGACACCTTCACCGCACCAATGAGGGCACTGATGCAAGACCAGTCTGCGATCATGGCCGATGTGATGACGCTGGCCGAAATCACCGCGCTGCGCGATTTCTACGCGACGCCGGAAGGGCGGTCGGTGATGGCCAAGCTGCCGCAGCTGACGGCGGCACAACAGCCGGGGTTGATGAAACTGGTGAATGACAAGATGAAAGGCCTGATGCCGGGGGTTATCGCCATCCTCAATGGCGAAGTGCCGCCAGCACCGACCGCGCAGCCCTGAGGCCGGGCGGTTCGCCGCCCCTTCCCAACCGCTCCATCGTCAGATCCATCGCCGCCTGCTGCGCCGTGCTATCCTGCATCAGCGCCAACAGCGCGGGGGCGATACGGTCGGCGCGGCAGTCCTTGCCGATGAACTCCGGCACGGTCCGCGTCCCGGACACCAGATTGACCAGCGTCACCGTGTCAATCAACGCAGCCCTCTGCATCAACCAAAGCGTCGCTCTGTTCATGTCATAGGCGATCACCATCGGACAGCCGTTCGCCGCCAGTTCCAGCGACACGGTGCCCGAAGCTGCCAATGCCACATCGGCAGCGGCAAAAGCCGCGCGTTTCAGAACCGGATCGTCGATGATCTGCGGGGTAACAGGCCAGGCCTGCGTCACCTCGCGCACAAGATCAGCCACACCCCGGACCGTGGGCAAGGCCACCCGAAGATCGGGATGAACACCACGAAGCCGCGCCAACACCTCGCCGATCACGGGTGCGATGCGAGCAACCTCGCCACGCCGCGAGCCGGGAAGGGCCAGAAAAAGCGGCCCCTTGCCCGCCAGCATGGCTGCCTCTTTCTGCGTCGCCAGCGGTTCTGCAACCACCGGATGCCCGACAAAATCGCAGGTCATTCCGGCGGCTGTCATGTAGGGGGGTTCGAATGGCAGCAGTGCCAGCACATGATCAACCACGCGAGACATTCTCGCAGCCCGTCCCGGACGCCACGCCCAGACCGACGGCGCGACATAGTGAATTGTCTTCAGATCGGGCCGGGCGGCCTTTACCTGGGCGGCAACGCGCAGGCAAAAATCCGGGCTGTCGATGGTAATCAGCGCAACGGGATTTGTGGCAAGCGCCGCCCGGGCGGCCTCGGCAATCCTCCGTTTCAGAGCAAAGTACTTTGGCAGCACTTCGGCAATTCCCATTATCGAAAGCTCTTCCATCGGGAAAAGGCTGGTCAAACCCTCCGTCTGCATAAGTAGGCCCCCGATGCCCTCGAACTCTGTCCCGGGTGACAGAGATTGCAGGCCCCGCATCAACGTAGCACCCAGCCGGTCGCCAGAAGGCTCACCCGCGATCATGAACAACTTCATGGAGACCGCGACCAGAGAAACAGGCCGTGACGTTGGGCCAGCGTGATCATGGCGGGGGGATCAAGGCAGATGACACCGCCCGCTTGCCAGACAATGCCGCCAAGCCCGGCGGCGGCGGTCAGCCGCACCGTCTCCACCCCCAGCGTCGGCAAGTCGATGCGGCGGTCCTGCCCCGGCTTCGGTGCCTTGTACAAAAGGCCGCGTCCTGCGGCGGGATCGGGGCGCAGGGTGGTGGGCAGGCCTTCCACGGCCCGCAACATCGCATCCGTCCCTGGCAGCGCCTCGACGGCCAGGCAGCGGCCCTGCTGCACGACAGCGCCTTGCCCCACATCCACCGCCCCCAATGCCGCGACAATGGCAGCGGCGCGGGCGGCGTCTGCGGCGTCAGCGGCGGTCGTGGTACCGCTCAGCAATCCGGGGCCGGGCATCAGCGCTGGCGCAATATCCTCGATGCCGGCGATGGTGAAACCCTCTTCCTCGAATATCGCGATCACCTCGCGAAGGGTGGCATCGTCACCCTGCGCCATCGCGGCCATCAGACGCGGCAACATCCCGGCCGTGGCCGGATCAATCAACGACGGATCGATCCTCGGTCGGTCTGCCCCCCCGGCAAAGACAACGCGGGTGATCCCTTCATCCTGCAAGGCCCGCAAAAACGGGGCAAGGCGCTCGATGCGGAACGTCAGATCAGGGATGAGCGCTGCGGGGTTGGTTCCTTCAAGGCTGGCGATCAATGGCCGGTCGGGCATTGCAGCCACCAGCACCGCCGGCAGGCCGCCCCGCCCCGCGATGATCGCCGTCGTCACTTTGCCCCCTTGGGCGTAAGAAAACTGCGGTCCGAGGCCTGCAGAATGAAATCGGCCATTTCGCGCACAAGGCGGCTGTCGGTCTCTTCCGCCAAGCGCCGGGCGCGGTCAAGAAACGTGCCCTCGCCCTGCGCCAGCATCTGATATGCTGCACGCAGCGCTGTGATATCGGCGCGGTCGACACCCCGACGTTTCAGCCCCACCAGGTTCAACCCGTCAAGCTCCCCCCTTGGGGCCTGCACTAGGCCGTAGGGAATCACGTCATTGGTCACCATGGTCACAGCGCCGATGATGGCGCCTTGCCCGATGCGCACCCATTGATGCACGCCAGACAGACCACCGACGATGACGTCATCACCAAGGCTGCAATGGCCTGCAATCGCAACATGGTTCACCAAGATCACCCGGTTGCCGATCTGCGCGTCATGGCCGACATGCGCCCCGGTCATGATCAGGCAATCGTCACCAATTCGGGTCACACCACCGCCCCCTTCGGTTCCGGTGTTCAGCGTCGCCGCTTCGCGGATGCGGCAGCGCGCGCCGATGATCAGCCGCGTCCGCTCGCCATGATACTTCAGATCCTGCGGCTCTTCACCGACGCAGGCAAACGGCCAGATGCAGGACCCTTCGCCCACCTCGGTCCAGCCGGTGACGACGGCATGGGATTTCACCGTCGTCCGTGGGCACAGCGTCACCTCTGCCCCAACGAGCGCAAAGGGGCCGATGCTGCAGCCCTCGCCGACGACCGCGCCGGGTTCAACGACCGCGCTGGGATGGACGGCGGCTGTGGGGTGAACGCTCATCTCTTGGGGACGTCGAACATGGCCATGAAAGTGGCCTCGCAGGCCAGTTCTCCCTCAACCTTGGCAAGACCCTCGAACTTCCACACCCGACCGCCGCCGCGCAGCGCGCGGACATGCAGTTCCAACACATCACCCGGCACCACCTTGCGGCGGAACTTCACCCCATCAACCCCCATGAAGAACACCTTGGCCTGCCTGTCCACAAGATCCATCGACAGCCCGACCAGCACGCCCGACGTCTGTGCCATCGCTTCGATGATCATCACACCGGGAAAGATCGGCATGCCGGGGAAGTGCCCCTGAAACTGTGGCTCGTTCAGGGTGATGCACTTGATGCCGACGCAGGACTGGTTGACCACGATGTCGCGCACCTTGTCGATCAGCAGGAACGGATAGCGGTGCGGGATGATCCGCTGGATCAGTTCCAGATCGGCAGAAGTGGTGGCGGCTGCATCCATGGTATTCCCCTTGCTACTTGACGGTCTCATGCCGTCTTTTCCTGCCCCGTTGCTACCAAGCCAAACGTCGGGTGACAAGTTCGGCCCGGTCAGGGCAGTGGCACCGGTCCGGGCTCTGGTTTGGCTTCGGTCGTGCCCTCGCCCAGTGCTGCATCCACTTTGGCGATTGCCGCATCGGTCACATCGATTGCCGACAGCGACAGGATTATCGCGGTCTTGTCGAGGATTGCCACCGCGCCCTGCTCACTCAGCAAGCTGCCCAGAACCGGCACCGCCGCCTGCAAAAACCGTTGCCGGTCCTCGTCGCGCCGTCGCGTCACGGCCCGCGCCTTGGCATCCTGGTCGGTTCGGATCTGTTCCACCTTGGCGTCGAAGGCACGGGCGAGTGCCGCAAACTCTTCTGTCGGAAGGGCTGCACGGCGCTCGGTCAGATCCTGCTCTTCGGCGATCAACTCTTGCTCAATCCGGGCGTTTTCAGCCTCCAGCGCCTTGGATCCCGCAGTTTCCCGCGCCAGTGACGCCTTGCCGAAGGCGGAACCGCTAAAGAACCTGTCCTGATCCAGCGTCAGAACCGGCGGTGCCACCTGCACCGGCGGCTCGGGTAGCGGCCCTGGCTCCTGCGCCGCGACATCCAGCGCCACGACCCCGCCCAGCGCCGCCACAAGAATGCCCCAGCGCCCGGGCCGCATCGTCAGAACTTGGTCGAGATTGTCAGATCGAACGACTGTTCCTTGTCGAAATCCTCTTTCTTCAGCGCACGGCTGAAGTTGAACCGCAACGGACCGATCGGCGTTGTCCAGAACACCGACACACCGACGGACGCGCGCGGGATAAAGCTGTCATCAACCGTGGTCAGACCTGCGGTGTTATCCAGGCTCCAGACAGACCCGATGTCCAGGAACGCACCGCCCGTGATGCCGTATTCCTCGGGCAGTCCCAGCGGGAAATCCGCCTCAAAGCGCGCGACCGCGAACAGGTTGCCGCCCAGCGCATCCTCGCTGCCGGGCGTGCCGTCCCGCGGGCCGATCCCGTTGGACTCGAACCCCCGGATTTTGCCATTGCCGAAAAACCGCTCCGTGACCCGGCTGTTGTTGCCGCCCAACGACGTGATCGCGCCACCCTCGAAAACCGCGCGCAAGGTCACTTCTTCGTTCAACACTTTCGTCTCTGCCAGGGCCAGCGCTGTCGTCTGGATGTATTTCGTATCCCCGCCAAGCCCGGCAAAGTCCTGCCCGAAGCGCAGCAATATCCCGCCGTTGGGGTTCAGGCCGGTGATGCGGGTGTCATACTCATAGGTGTATCCCAAGGAAACGGTGGTGAGCGCGCCCAGATCGGATTCGGCCTGCAGGATGGGGGAAGTCCCCGAGTAGTTGGAGAGTTCGTCGTCCGACAGCCGCAGCCTCAAATCAAGGCTCGACTGCTCGCCGATCGGAAAGCCGATCCCGGTGGTGAAGCCGATGTTGCGTGTATCATAAAGCGAATTCTGATTGTCCGACGTCCGGTAATACCCGCCCACCGAAAAGCTCAGATCACGCCCCAGAAAGGCCGGTTCAGTGAAACTGAAGCTGGAGTTCTGGTTATCGGTCCCCGACGTCAGGGACAGCGACAGCCGCTGCCCACGCCCGAGGAAGTTGGTCTCCGAAAAGCCGATGTTGAATCCGGCGCCGTCATTCACCGAATATGACACCCCAAAGCTCAGCGATCCGGTGGGCTGTTCTTCGACATCGACATTGACCACGACCTGATCGGGGCCAGACCCCTGTTCAGCGTCAACCTGAGCGTCCGAGAAAAAGCCAAGCGCGCGGATACGTTCGGCAGACTGCCGAATTTCACGCGGATTGAACGGGTCGCCTTCCACCGTGCGGAATTGGCGGCGGATCACCTGATCCAGCGTTGTCGCATTCCCCTCGATGTCGATGCGTTCGACAAAAATCCGCTCACCGCGCACGATGGCGAATTCGACGTCCAGCGCCTGACCGCGTTCGTTCCGCGTGATCCGTGGCTCAACCCGCACAAAGTTAAGCCCCTTCTTCAGCGCCAGATTTTCCATCCGGGTGATGTTGTTCTCGACCACCGAAGGCGAATAGGTCTGCCCAGTGCGGATTTTCTGAACGGCGGCGAATTCAGATGCATCTACACCGTCCACCTCCGATACTGTTGACACGACACCAACAGTAAAGGGCAGGCCCTCGCGGATGGTGAATGTCACAAAGGTGGCATCGCGTTCACGCGACACTTCGGCCGTCGCATCAAGGATCTGAAAGTCGACATAGCCGCGCGACAGATAGAAATCGGTCAGCACCTGCTTGTCGACGTCCAACCGTTCGGCAACGAAAGTGTCGCGTTGGATCAGTGTCCGCAAAAAACCCGCCTGCTTGGTTTCCAGAACCTGACGCAGACGCCGGTCTGAAAACGCCCGGTTGCCGGAGAACGACAGTCTTTCCACCTCGACCACGCGCCCCTCGGCAATCTCGAACACAAGATCGACGCGGTTTTCAGACCGCCGAATGATCTTCGGCGTCACCGATGCCGCGATACGGCCCGACACACGGTATGCTTCGGCAATCGCCGCCGCATCCGTCTCCGCAAGACTTGGCGAGTAGACGCGCCGTGTCTGGGATTGCACCAGTTCGACAAGATTTTCGTCTTTCAGCCGCTTGTTGCCCTCAAAGCTGATCACATTGACAATCGGATATTCCTGTACCCGGATCAGCAGGGTCGCGCCCTGCGGTACCAGTTCAACCGTCTCGAAGAGGCCAGAGTTTGCAATGCTCTGATAAGCGTCATTCAGACGCGCCGCTGATACCTCGTCGCCGCGCTTGATTCCAGCGTAGTTCAGAATGGTCGCGGCATCGACCCGCTCGTTGCCTTCGATCACAACGTTCGAAAAGCTGAAGACCTGCGCAAAAGCCGGGGTGAGGAAGGGTGCCGAAGTTGTTGCCGCACCAATGAAAACGGCGGTCGCCAGCAGACGCACCCTGCCCTTTGCCAGAAACGACCGTTGAAAGGCCGTGCCAAAGCTCTTTTGCATAATGCGTCCCCGTCGTTCCAAGTTTCATCCGATTGACTAGCGGGAAAGCGCAGGCTTGTCAAAAGCCTGCGGTCCCTGTGGATAACTTTCCCATATCTTGTGGTTTTGCGCCGGTTGCCGCAGGTCAGGGATTGCCGACCTTGAACCGGCAAACCGTCTTAGACACAGACCAGATCGCGGCTGAGCGCAAAGATCATCAATGACAGCACCAGCGCCAGCCCAGCCGTCATCATCACCTGCAGAACACGTGCGGAGGGCGGCCGGCGAACCACTGCCTCGTAGGCGTGAAATACCAGATGACCCCCGTCCAGCACCGGAATCGGGAACAGGTTCAGGATGCCCACACCCAACGACAAGACCGCCATCATCTCCACAAAGGTCTGCAGGCCGCTGCGCGCCGCATCGCCCATGGTTTCCGCCATGCCGATAACGCCCGAAAAGTTGCAACTGCTGATCTTGCCCGCAACGGTGTGCCACAGTCCCGAAAATGTGGTCGTGGTCAGGCGCCACATGGCCTCGCCTGTCAGGCTGACGGTTTCCCAGACACCGGTCTGACGGTTCGCCAATTCGAACGCAAGGCCGCCGCCAAGCCCGATCTGATACTTGTCGACAAAGCCACCCTTGTCATCCTGTACGCTACGGATGCGAGGCGTCAGTGTTACATCAAACGTCTTGCCGTCGCGCCAGACGGTCAGCGGAACCGGCGCGCCCTTGCCCGCTGCCACGATACCGGGCAGCTGGCTAAACAGCGTCACGTCCTTGCCGGCAGCGGTAAGAATCACGTCGCCCTCCTGCAGGCCTGCATCCATCGCTGCCGACCTGAGCAGCACCATCACCGCGACGGGCGGCAGGGGGTGCGGACCTTGCACTGTAACTTCGGCGCCATCCCGGCGGACGGTATAGTCGATGCCGGCTGCTTCCGGCAGCGCCTCCAACACTTTGCCAAAACCTTCGGCGTCCGGAACAGCCATCCCGTTCATCGCCAGGATGACATCGCCGGGCAGCAAGGACGGCCCGACAAATGGCGTCGGCAGCAGTCTCTCGACCGTCATCTCTTCGCGCGGGACGCCCGTGTAGATCAGCATCCCCCCGATCAGGAAAAAGGTCAGGATGAAGTTGAACACCGGCCCCGCTGCCACCGTTGCCGCGCGCGCCCAAAGCGGCGCGCCGGCCATCGTGTGCCGCCGCTCCCGCGCACTCAGGCCCGCCACATCGCCCTGCGTGACAGAAGTCGCATCCGCATCGCCCAGAAACTTGACATAGCCGCCGAAGGGAATCGCCGCGATCTGCCAGCGGGTGCCGCGCCTGTCATGCCTGCTCCACAACACCGGGCCAAAGCCCAGCGAGAACACTTCTGCATGAATGCCAGTCCAGCGGCCGACAATGTAATGGCCGTACTCGTGCACGAAAACGATGATCGACAGCGCGATGATGAAGAAAAAGACCGTCCAGGCAGTGCCGCCCGCCATAGCAAAGATATCCATACCTCAGCGGCTCCCTGTCATGCGGCGCGCGACCTCGCCCGCCCGTATCCGTGCCAGATGGTCCATGCCGAGGATATCCTCAAGGGTCAACGCGACATTTCCCTGCACCATATCGGGGTCCAGCACCGAAAGCGTGTCCTCGACCAAGCCGGCCATCTGCATGAAGCCGACCCCGCCCGCCAGAAAACAATCCAGCGCCACCTCCTTGGCCGCGTTGAACGCGGTGCCCGCCAACCCGTGTCGCGCCATCACTTCCCGCGCAAGCCGCAAGGCAGGATAGCGCACCAGATCCGGTGCCCGAAACGTCAGGGTGGCCACTTTGGCCAGATCGAGGCGCGCGACGGGAAGTTGTGCCCGCTCCGGCCAGTTCAGCGCGTAACCGATGGAATGACGCATGTCCGGCGCCCCCATATGCGCCATGATTGCGCCATCCCGGAAACCGACCATCGAGTGGATCAATGATTCAGGATGCAGGATCACTTCGATCTGATCCGGCTCCACGCCAAAGAATTCACGGGTTTCGATCACTTCCAGCGCCTTGTTGAACATGCTGGCGCTGTCGATGGTGATCCGCTGCCCCATCGCCCAGTTTGGATGTGTCGTGGCCTCGGCAACCGTGGCATTGGCCAGCGCTGCCAACGGCCAATCGCGCAGCGCGCCGCCCGATGCAGTCAGGATGATCCGTTCCACCGAGGCAATATCTTCCCCATTCAGCGCCTGAAAGATCGCCGAATGCTCGCTGTCCACCGGCAGGATGCGCGCGCCATGCCGCGCCGCCTCGGCCATGAGAAGCGGCCCCGCCGTCACCAGACTTTCCTTGTTGGCAAGCGCCAGTGTGCGCCCGTGGCGCAGTGCGCGCAGGCCGGGCACCAGCCCCGCCGCGCCCACGATGGCGCTCATCACCCAGTCGGCGGGCCGGTCCGCCGCCTCCGCAATCGCTGCCGCACCTGCCGAAGCGATGACCCCGCTGCCCGCCAGCGCCGTGCGCAATTGAGGCAAATCGCTCTGATCGGCACAGACCGCGATCTCTGCCCGCAAGAGACGCGCCATTTCGGCCAGCCGCGCCACCTTGCGGCCCCCGGTCAGCGCCACGGTACGGAACCGCTCGGCACCACCTGCCCGCATCAGCAGGTCGAACGTCTGTTCGCCGATAGACCCCGTCGCCCCGAAGATCGACACTGATCGCATTGGTCAGCCCCCCAGCCCCGGCGCATCGGGCCACACCAGTCGCACCAGCATCACCACAACCACCGCCCCGATCAACGCGTCAAACCGGTCAAGCACCCCGCCGTGCCCCGGGATCAACGCCGAGGCATCCTTTACCCCGGATCGCCGCTTGACCCAGCTTTCGGCGCTGTCGCCCATTTGTCCGGCAAAGGCCACCAGCACCGACAACGGCACCAGCACCCAGGTTCCGTACCCCGACAGCAAGAAGCCCATCGCTACCAGCACCGCCCCCGCCCAACCGGCGACAGTGCCAGACCACGTTTTCTTCGGACTGACGGCAGGCCAGAATTTCGGCCCCCCGACCAGCCGGCCGACGAAATATCCCATCACATCCGACGCAACCACTACCGCAACCAGCCACAGGATCGTCGGCGTGCCGCTGTCATTGCGCAAGGTTACCAATCCGTATCCCGCCAACATGATGGCCAGCGCGTAAGCTGCCGCCAGCCGCCGGTCGCGGCGCGGCGTCAGGGCCAGCATAAGCGTTGGCACCATCAGGAAAAGCACGGCCACATCGGTCCGCAACACCAGCGCCGCAGCCAATGCCGCTCCCGCCATAGCCGCCAGCGTCACCGGGGTGTTGCGCCGTGCGGGCGCAGTCATCGCAGCCAGTTCCCACACCATCAGCGCCGTCAGCACGATCACAAGCGCTGCAAAGGCACTGCCGCCCAGCCAGATTTCCGCCGCCCCCACCGATACCATGATGATGGCCGACAGCACCCGCTTGCGCAGGTCGCCCCAGCGGCCCCCCGGTAGCGGGATGTCAGTGGTCACAGCACCACCCCGCCGAACCGCCGCTCCCGGTTGGAAAAGCGCGCGACGATGGCGGCCAGTTCCGCAGCGTTGAAATCGGGCCAGAACGTTTCGGTGAACTCATATTCGGCATAAGCCGCCTGCCAGGACAAGAAGTTCGAGGTCCGCGTCTCGCCACTGGTGCGCACCACCAGATCTGGGTCGGGCAGGCCGCCAGTATCCAGCCGTTCGGCAAAGGCCGCTTCGGTCAGGTTGGCCGGATCGAACGTCCCCGACGCAGCCTCTGCCGCCACCTTGCGCGCGGCGCGCAGGATTTCGTCCCGCCCGCCGTAATTGATTGCAATCGTCAGATTCAGCCGACTGAGCCCGGCAGTCCGCGCCTCGATCCCCGCCATCAGCCGCTGCAATTTCGGGTCGAGCCGCCCCCGTTCACCGATAAAGCGCAGACGCACGCCTTCGCGTGCCAGCACATCGGCTTCACGCTCGATGTAGCGGGCAAAGATGGCCATCAGGCCCAGAACCTCTTCGGTAGACCGTTTCCAGTTTTCGGTCGAAAAGGCGTAAAGCGTCAGCCAGCGGATACCGAGGTCGGGTGCGATACGGACGATCTCACGCACCCGCTCGGCCCCGCGCCGGTGGCCAACCAAGCGTGGCCAACCGCGGGTGGTGGCCCAGCGACCATTGCCATCCATGACAATCGCCACATGATCCACCGACCGAAAGACGGGCTCATTCTGCAAGTCTTTAGACACGAAACCCTTCCCTCCCGATGCAGGTCACACCTGCATGATTTCCTGCTGTTTGGCTTCAAGCGCGCGGTCGACCGCCGCAATCGCTTTGTCGGTCAGCGTCTGCACTTCCTCCGACCACATTTTCTGATCGTCTTCGCCCATGCCCGCGACCTTGGCTTTCTTGATCTGGTCCATGCCGTCGCGCCGCACGTTGCGAATCGCCACCTTGGCGTTCTCGGCATAGGTGGCGGCCACCTTGGTCAATTGCTTGCGGCGTTCCTCGTTCAGTTCCGGGATCGGCAGGCGGATCAGCGGGCCATCGGTGACCGGGTTGATGCCGATGCCGCTTTCGCGGATCGCCTTTTCCACCTTGTTGATCATGCCCTTGTCCCAGACGTTGATCACCACCATGCGGGGCTCGGGCACGTTCACCGTGCCAAGCTGGTTTATCGGCGTCATCTGCCCGTAAGCATCCACCATGATCGGATCGACGATCGAGGCAGAGGCCCGCCCCGTGCGCAGGCTGGCAAATTCATGCTTCAACGCCGCCATCGCACCATCCATCCGGCGCTGCAGGTCGTCGGTGTCGATTTCAAGATCGTCTGCCATAGCCTCAGTCCTTCGGTCTTGTCAGGTCGCCGTCTGTGCGGGTTGGCCTGACCACTGCAAGTTTCGTCACTCAATCCGGCTCAAAGACGGCAAAGATTGGCGTTCTATAAGGCAAAGTCGACGGTTGGTATAGTCAGGCCGCACGACAGCAACCGGGCCGTGCAGCAGGTCCGACAAGACGGTCGATTCGCCTGCGATGGTTAACGAAATGCGACGGCAGCGCGTGCCATACGTCCGCCAGACGTCCGGCAGACGCCTTGCAGACAGCGATGCGGCACCCCCGGTGCCAAATTAAAACAGCGCCCGCAAGCACTTGCCGCATCGTTACCCCTGAACCCGCGTGTAAGTCCCCCGCCCCGCCAGAATACCCTTGAACCCACCCGGCTCATCAAGACTGAACACGATGATCGGCAGGTCATTGTCACGCGCCAGCGCAATCGCCGACGCGTCCATCACCCCCAGATGCTTTTGCAGCACCTCGTCATAGCTTACGTAAGTGTAGCGCTTGGCATCGGCGTGTTTCTTGGGGTCTTTGTCGTAGACTCCGTCGACCTTCGTACCCTTGAAAATCGCTTGGCAGGCCATCTCGCTGGCGCGCAGCGTCGCCGCAGTATCCGTTGTGAAATAGGGGTTGCCGGTCCCCGCGGCAAAAATGCAGACGCGCTTTTTCTCCAGATGCCGCACCGCGCGGCGGCGGATGTACGGCTCGCAGACCTGATCCATCGGGATGGCGCTGATGACCCGGGTAAAAACCCCGATTTCTTCCAGCGCCGACTGCATGGCCAGCGCGTTCATTACAGTGGCAAGCATGCCCATGTAATCCGCCGTGGTCCGCTCCATCCCCTGGGCCGAACCCTGTAAACCCCTGAAGATGTTGCCGCCCCCGATCACCATGCAGATTTCGACGCCAAGATCATGCACCGATTTCACCTCCTGCGCGATCCGCGCGACAGTCGGCGGGTGCAGGCCGTAGCCCTGATCCCCCATCAGCGCCTCGCCAGAGATTTTCAACATGACGCGGCTGTAGGTGACCCCTGCGCCGTTTTCGATTTCGGCAGCCGTTCCGGACATGGCACTTCCTGCTTTTTGTTTTATGATTGGACTGCGGCGGAAAATGTCGCAAAACCCCGCCGGGTTCAACCTGTGAACCGCACCGTTAGGCTCCAGGCGCATGACACCTCTGGCACGACTCTCTCGCGAACTGCCGATCCTCTTGGCAGGACCGACCGCTTCGGGCAAATCCGCGCTGGCGATGGAACTGGCGGCGCGTGACGGGCGGGTCATCGTCAATGCCGATGCGCTACAAGTTTTCGCCAACTGGCGCATCCTGACGGCCCGCCCCTCGCCTGCGAACGAGGCTGCCCTTCCGCATACGCTGTACGGCCACATCCCGCGCGAAGCGCCCTATTCCGTCGGACACTGGTTGCGTGAGGTGGCGGTATGGCTTGACCAGCCCGTGGTAATCGTAGGTGGCACCGGCCTCAATTTCACCGCCCTGACCCGGGGTTTGGCAGAAATACCCGACGTACCGGCAGAAATCAGGCAACTTGCCGAATTCCGCAAGCAGGCCGAAGGCATCGCG
This sequence comes from Paracoccaceae bacterium, assembly GCA_043727195.1. Lineage (GTDB taxonomy): Bacteria > Pseudomonadota > Alphaproteobacteria > Rhodobacterales > Rhodobacteraceae > JAUYQR01. The sequence goes on along the minus strand of JAYSYZ010000115.1, from coordinate 12,833 downwards.
GCACTGCTGGCGGAACTGGACACCGACACCGCCGCCCGGATCGATCCGATGAACAGCGCCCGCGTCCAGCGCGCCTGGGAAGTCTTGACGGCCACCGGACGTGGCCTTGCCGACTGGCAGTCCGACACTCCACCACCGCTTTTGCCGCTGGGCCGCGCGGAGAGTCTGGTGCTCGTCCCCGATGTCGATTGGTTGAACACCCGCATTGACCGGCGATTTGCGTACATGCTGGCAGACGGCGCGCTGGAAGAGGCCCGTTTGAACCTGCCCGACTGGCAACCCGCACTACCATCCTCGCGCGCAATCGGCGCTACGGACCTGATCGCGTATCTGCGCGGACACAGCACTTTGGCCGAAGCGACAGCAGCAGCCACGCTGGCCAGCCGCCAATATGCCAAGCGCCAGCGGACGTGGTTTCGGTCACAGATGCGGGCCTGGCAACACTTCTCCGTTCCTTGACTGCGACGATATCGGCATCGAAAAGCCTGGGTGCCGGTGCTTATCCCCAACCTTATCCACAGATTTCGCGGTGCGGTAGCGATGACACAGTCAGATAGCATTGGTTTTTCGCTTGGGTTCCGGCAACAGGCCTGCTTTATTCGATTCTCGATGCTCCGGCCACAGTCACAGGATGCCCGCGACAATGATCAACGGACCGCCAATCTCGCAGTTGCGGCTGGTGGCCATCCCGCGGCTCGCAGCGGGCGGGCGCTGGCGCGTGGAGGCGATGCGCTCGATCTCGGAGCCCTGCCTTTTGTGGTTCACCAAGGGTCAGGGTCGTATCACCTTGTCCGGCGTGACACGGGGCTACACCGCCCACAACGCGATCTTCATTCCACCTGGGCTGATGCACGGGTTTGAAGCCGGGCCACAGGTGTTCGGCACCGCAGTGTTCTTTGGCCGCGGTTGCGACGTCACCCTTCCGAAGGTGCCGCTGCATCTGCGCATCCGCGAAGTGCATGCCCAACAGGAGGTGAACATTCTGCTCGACGCGATCCTGCGCGAGAAGGACAGCGAAACCCCGGCGCATGACCGCGCGACACGGCATTATCTTGGCCTGCTTGGCGTCTGGCTTGAACGTCAGGCCAAGAAGGAGGAGTCCGAAGCGCCGCGGGTTGACGCGACCCGCAGGCTGGTTGCGCGCTACACCGCCATCCTCGAGCGTAGCTTCCGCTCTGGGATGGGCGTAGCTGACTTTGCAGCGGCACTCGGCGTCACTCCGACCCACCTTACGCGCTGCTGCAATGCCGCCTGCGGTCGGCCCGCTTCGGCGCTTTTGCAGGACCGTCGGATTTTCGAGGCTCGCAAACTGCTTGCCGAAACCCGGCTGCCCGTTGGACGGATTGCGGAAAGCCTCGGGTTCAATTCGCCTGCCTATTTCACGCGCGCTTTCCAGCACCTGACCGGAAAGTCGCCATCCGCCTTTCGCCGTGCCATCTGAACACGCGGCATGTGCAGAATCGCAGGGAATGGTGATCATGAACCATTTGCGGATTAATTCGACTGATTCATGTCGCAAACGTGCATGAGCGCGGCGAAACCAAGCGTTGACGGAGCCTGCAAAAAGATGCGCAATGCAATATGTGGGTGCGTCGAGCCTGCATCCGGATCCGCTGGCCTTTTGCAGTTCATGGTCAGACGATCCGGGGGCAGCCTCTTCGCTGCCAGTGCCAAAAAAACTTAAAAACCTGACAGGGAGACGAACATGACGATCAAGATGGAAGCGGCTGCATTGCATCCAGCCGCCGGAATGTATGCCGCAGAAATGCGGGCGGGCAAGCTGAGCCGCCGTGAGTTTCTGACCCGTACCACAGCACTTGGCGTATCGGCGGCCGCTGCTTACGGGCTGATCGGACTTCACGCGCCCGCGCTGGCACAGGATGCCAAAGTCGGTGGCGTCCTTCGCTGCGCGATGGAGGTGAAAGGCACCAAGGACCCCCGCCTGGCGGACTGGCCCCAGATCGCCAATGTCTATCGCGGCTGGCTGGAATACCTGATCCAGTATAACCCAGACGGATCCTTCGAAGGCCGCTTGTTGGAAAGCTGGGAAGCCAACGCTGACGCCACCGAATATACTCTGAAGGTCCGCCCCGGAATCACCTGGAACAACGGCGATGCGTTCACCGCCGATGACGTGGTGCGCAATTTTGCCCGTTGGACCGATGGCAACGTCGAAGGCAACGCGATGGCATCGCGTTTCCCCGGCCTTGTGGATGAGGCGACCAAGACGCTGCGCGAGGGCGCGGTCGTCAAGGTTGACGACATGACCGTGAAGCTGATGCTTTCAGCTTCGGACGTGGCCATCGTCCCGAACCTTGCCGATTATCCTTCGGCTGTGGTGCATGCGAGCTTTGTCGACGGGGATGACCCGGCAACAAACCCGATCGGCACCGGTCCCTATGTGCCGTCCGAAGTCTCGGTTGGCCAGAAGGCGGTTCTGGTGCGCGCGCCGAACCACACCTGGTGGGGTGGCACTGCACCGCTGGACGAAATCCAGTACATCGACTTTGGCACCGACCCGTCCACCATGGTGTCGCTGGCAGGATCCGATGAGGTCGACACGAATTACGAAACCACCGGCGACTTCATCGACCAGCTTGATGCGCTTGGCTGGAGCAAGCTGGAAGCCGTGACCGCATCGACCATCGTGGTTCGGATGAATTCGGCGTCGAGCGATCTGTACAAGGACAAGGCGGTCCGGCAAGCGATCCAGAAGGCGGTTGATCTGAAGGTGGTGCTGGAACTTGGCTACAACAACCTTGGGACGACGGCAGAAAACCACCACGCCTGCCCCGTGCACCCGGAATATGCCAAGATCCCGGAACAGGTGGTCGACGCCGCCGCATTGAAGCCTGCGCTGGAAGCGGCCGGACTTGCCGACACGGAAATGGAAATCATCTCGCTGGATGATGGCTGGGAATCAGCGACGACGGCGGCTGTAGTCGCACAGCTGAAGGATGCGGGCGCAAACGTGAAGCACACGGTGATGCCGGGTTCGACGTTTTGGAACGACTGGCAGAAGTATCCGTTCTCGTCCACGACATGGAACCATCGTCCGCTGGCGGTGCAGAACATGTCCTTCGCCTATGTCTCGACCGGATCGTGGAATGAAACCGGGATGAACAACCCCGAATTCGACGCCGCGATGACCAAGGCGCTGGCGCTTGCCGATGCCGACGCCCGGCGCGAGGTGATGGTGACACTGGAGACGATCTTGCAAGACGAAGGCTACATCATTAACCCGTTCTGGCGGTCGCTCTACCGGCACGCCAAGCCGGGGGTGAACGTCGACATGCACCCGTCTTTCGAGCATCACCACTACAAGTGGTCGATCTCGTAAGATCGGGCTATCGGCCCGGGCGCGCAGCAGCGCGCGTCCGGGCCCTTTCGCCATGATTGATCCCGCCGCTCTTTTCAGCGAGCCTCGCCCCTTGGCGCAGAGGAATGCTCTCCATGCTCAAATTTATCGCCCGGCGCCTTGGCCTGATGTTGCTGACAGCGATTGCGCTGACCTTCATTGTGTTTTTCCTGACGAACCTGCAGCCCAATCTGGAGAAATTGGCACGGACCGAAGGGTCTGTGCGCATGACCGAAGAGGCGGTCGTTGACTGGATCGTACAAAATGGCCATGGCGGATCGGTCTATCGGCGCTACGCCGAATGGATGGGATTGATGCCTGGATGGGTTCTGACCGATGAAAAGGGTACCGTCCGGGGCCGCTGCATAAATTCCACAAACACACCCGAAACCGCGCCAAAATATTGTGGTGTGCTGCAAGGCGATTGGGGTTATTCGACATTCTTCAAAAAACCGGTGATTTCGTCGTTGGGGGAAAAACTGGCGGCAACGGGCTGGCTGATGCTGGCGGTCATGCTGGTCATGGTGCCCGCCTCGCTTTTGATCGGGGTACTTTCCGGCATGCGCGAAGGATCGCGTCTGGATCGCAGCTTGTCGACTTTCTCCATCGCGTCCACGGCCACACCGGAATATGTCTCTGGCGTCATTCTGGTGGCGTTGCTGGCGTCGCCGGTTGTCGGCCTGTCACCGCTTTTGGCCGATTGGGGCTGGATCGACGGAAAAATCCTGTTTCTTGGCACAGCAACTTCAGCGCTTGATAACATCACTTTCTGGAACTTCGGCCTGCCAGTGATGACAATTGCCCTGTACGGCATCGGCTACATCGCCCGAATGACCCGCGCCAGCATGACCGAGGTGATGACGGCGCAATACATCAGAACCGCGCGGTTGAAAGGCGTGTCTTTTGGACAGGTGGTTATGAAACACGCGTTGCGCAATGCTCTGATCGCACCATTCACCGTGATCATGCTGCAATTTCCCTGGCTGTTGAACGGAGTGGTGATTGTGGAAACCCTGTTCAACTACAAGGGTTTCGGTTGGACACTGGTACAAGCGGCCGGCAACAACGACATCAACCTGCTCCTCGGCTGTTCGGTCGTTGCTGTCTTCGTGGTGCTGGTGACCCAGCTTATGTCGGACATCGGCTATGTTTTCCTGAACCCCCGCATCCGTTTGTCCTGAGGAGGAAGAGATGACCGAACTTCTGAGTTGGACGGGTGTCGCGGGACCCGTATTGAACCCGATAATGCTGCTGCTGTTCGGCCTTTGGCTCACCACCATCGTGGCGCAGATCGTGGTGACGTTCCTGCCATTGGGTCAGCCGGGCGTAATGCTTGGCGATGGCACCGTTGCGGCGCGGCAAAGCCCCGATGACATGGTCGCGGCAGTGGGACAATATTTGCTTTATGCCTTTGTCGCGCTGCTGCTGACCTACCTGGTGGTTGGCCTCGTGGTACCGGGCGCGCCCGGCAAAGGCATCATCGGTGCGATGTCCGCGCGATTCTGGCCGGTGTGGCTGGCGCTGATCGTCACCTTTGCCCTTTCCATCACCTTCCGGCGCAAACTTGGGCTGTATGGCAAGCTGTTTGACAGCCCAGTGGGCATGATCGGCTTCGGAATCGTCATGTTCTGGGTGTTCACGGCCATCTTTGCCGGCATGATCATCACCTTCGATCCGATTGCCCAGTTGTCGGGCCTGAAGAACGCGGTGCCCGGATCGCCACTCAAGGATGCGGCAGATGTTGCCTATCCCTACTACCTGCTCGGCGGTGACCATCTTGCCCGCGATGTGTTCAGCCGGATGGTCATGGGCGCGCGGTCGGTGTTGTCGATTGCACCCGCTGCTACCGCTTTTGCATTCATGGTCGGGGTGACGCTGGGCCTGCCCGCAGGCTATCTTGGTGGCAAGTTCGATACCGCGCTGTCCTTCATCGCGAATCTGGTTCTGGCCTTCCCGGTCATCTTGCTGTTCTACCTGCTGGTCACCCCCGAAATCGCAAAGACCCGCTTCAATATCTTCGATTTCATGTTGCCCGGCGACGCGGGCGCATTGTGCAAGGGACTGGCGTCGTGGAGCCCTGGCCTGCCCATGTGCATGACAATCCCCGAAGCGATGGCGGGTGTGCTGTTCCTGTTCCCGATCATTTTCCTCGTGACGCTGTGGAACAGCCGTTTCTTCACCCAGCCTCCCACCCGCAATCTTTATGTCGGCATCACGCTTGTCATCGGCCTTTGGCTTTACTTCGGGCTAGCCTTCGATGCCGACCCGCTGGGGATCGTCTCACTTCCAGCCAACATCCTGATCGTGTTCGTCTCGGTCGTGTTCGTGAACTCGCCCACCGTGTTCCGCATCGTGCGCGGCATCGTGATGGACCTCAAGGCGCGCGACTATGTGGCTGCAGGCCAGACACGCGGCGAAAGTGCTTGGTATATCATGTTGTGGGAAATTTTGCCCAATGCGCGCGGGCCTCTGATCGTCGATTTCTGCTTGCGCATCGGCTATACGACCATCCTGCTCGGCACGCTTGGTTTTTTCGGTCTTGGTGTGTCGCCCGACAGCCCGGACTGGGGGTCTACCATCGACGACGGGCGCAAACTTTTGAACCTTGTGCCCCACCCCGCAGTGGTTCCTGCCCTTGCGCTGATGAGTCTCGTCCTCGGCCTGAACCTGCTTGCAGACGGCCTGCGCGAAGAAAGCCTGAAAGACTGATGGCGTTTTTTTGTGCATGATTGTCCCGGAGGCGTTCGAGGTTGCGCCAACGGTTCTAGAAACCTCGGACGCGGGGGGCTGGCCCCCGGTCCTGCACCAGAAGTCAAAGCGAGGCCGCCGCCATGATTGAAACCGCGACTGACACCGCGACCGATCCCGGGTGGAACCCGTCGATGCCGATCCTCGAGATCGACCATCTGTCGATTTCCTTCTTCACCCGGCTGCGCGAAATTCCCGCCGTGATGGATTTCTCCTGCACCGTCATGCAAGGCGAGGCGATGGGGTTGGTCGGCGAGTCTGGTTGTGGCAAGTCGACGGTGGCCCTGGCGGTCATGCGCGACCTTGGCAAGAACGGCCGCATCGTTGCGGGCTCGATCAAGTTCAAGGGCCGCGATCTTACGCATATGGGCGACGAAGAGCTGCGCCATATTCGCGGTTCGGAAATTGCGATGATCTACCAGGAACCGATGGCGTCCCTGAACCCGGCGATGAAGATCGGCGCTCAGCTGGCCGAGGTGCCGATGGTGCATCAAGGCATGTCCCGTGACGCGGCGTGGCAGCTTGCCCGCCAGATCGTCGCTGACGTCCGCCTGCCCGACCCCGACCGCATTATCAACGCCTACCCGCACCAGCTTTCGGGTGGTCAGCAGCAGCGCATCGTCATCGCCATGGCCTTGATGTCGAAACCCGCACTCCTGATCCTTGACGAACCCACTACGGCGCTGGATGTGACCGTGGAGGCGGGCATCGTCGATCTGGTCAAGGATCTGGGTACCAAATACGGCACCTCGATGCTGTTCATCAGCCACAACCTCGGCCTCGTCATGGATGTCTGCGACCGCATATGCGTGATGTATTCAGGCGAGGCAGTCGAAACTGGTGCGGTGACCGAGGTGTTCAACGAAATGCGCCACCCCTATACTCAGGCGCTGTTCCGATCCATCCCCTTGCCCGGGGCTGACAAGAATTCACGCCCTCTCATCTCCATTCCCGGCAACTTCCCCCTGCCGCATGAACGGCCGAAGGGCTGCAACTTCGGCCCGCGCTGCGATTATTTTCAGGACGGGCGCTGCAATGCCGGGGATGTGCCGATGTCGCAAGTGCCAGACAGCGACCGGCATGCAAGCCGCTGCGTGAAGTGGGCCGAAATTGACTGGAACGCCCCGCCCGCCAAACGCGCGGTCAAGGAAAAGGCTGCCATCGGCAAAGTCGTCTTGAAGATGGAGGATCTGAAGAAATACTACTCGGTTTCCTCCGGGGCTTTTGGCGGCGGCCTGAAAAAGGTCGTCAAAGCTAACGAGACGCTGAGCTTTGAAGCGCGTGAAGGGGAAACCCTGGCCATCGTGGGCGAGTCCGGATGTGGCAAGTCGACCTTTGCCAAGGTCCTGATGGGACTGGAAACCGCAACTTCGGGATCAATCCTGCTGTTTGACGAAAACGTCCAGTCAACGCCGATCCAGCAGCGCAATACCGATATGGTCAGTTCGGTGCAAATGGTGTTCCAGAACCCGTTTGATACGCTGAACCCGTCGATGACGGTGGGCCGTCAGATCATCCGCGCGCTCGAGATTTTTCACTACGGAAAGTCTGATACGGATCGGCATAACCGGATGCTGGAGTTGATGGATCTGGTGAAACTGCCGCGCGAATTTGCCGAACGGATGCCGCGGCAGTTGTCGGGCGGGCAAAAGCAGCGCGTCGGCATCGCGCGCGCCTTTGCTGGCGGGGCGAAAGTGGTGGTGGCCGATGAGCCGGTCAGTGCCCTTGACGTGTCAGTTCAGGCCGCCGTCACCGACCTGTTGATGGACATCCAGCGCGAGAACAGGACGACGCTTCTATTCATCAGCCATGACCTTTCCATCGTGCGCTACCTCGCCGACCGGGTGATGGTGATGTATCTGGGCCATGTGGTGGAAATGGGAACCACAGATCAGGTGTTTCAGCCGCCATACCACCCCTATACCGAAGCTCTCTTGTCGGCGGTGCCGATCGCAGACACCAAGGTCATCCGCAAGCGCATCGTGCTGGAAGGCGATATCCCGTCAGCGATGAACCCGCCCCCCGGCTGCCCGTTCCAGACCCGCTGCCGTTGGAAAAGCCAGGTGCCGGATGGGTTATGCGACCGCGAGATGCCCCCCGTCCAGGTGCTGGAGGGTGGCCATAACATCAAATGCCATCTTTCTGCAGATATCCTTGCCAAAATGGAACCGGTAATCAAGATGGCCGCCGAATAGCGTCCTTGTCCTTGCGGCTAAATTCGGCGCATGGGGGTATCGACACAAGGAACTTTGTTACGTCTGTAGGGCGTAACGTCGCGGTACATGTGCGGCTTGGCACGGGCGAACGACGACAAGCCGATCTGCCACTTTTACCCGAGGATGGCCGCCACATAGGTCTTCGTTTCGGCAAAAGGTGGTACGCCATCATGCGCCTCAACTGCGCCCGGCCCGGCGTTGTAAGCGGCCAGTGCCAGTTTCCAGCTGCCGAACTTGTCGTACATCATGCGCAAATACCGCGCGCCACCTTCAAGGTTGGCCTCGGGATCGTCGATGTCGACGCCCAGTTTCGATGCCGTCCCCGGCATCAGCTGCGCAAGACCGGTAGCACCCTTGTTTGACACCGCCCCAGGATTCCAGCCGCTTTCCTGCTGAACAAGCCGCAGGAACAAATCCTCAGGCACGCCATGCTTGCGTGCCGCTGCCTTGGCCACTTCCAGATAGGCACCTTTATAGCTGCCCTTATATTCTGGCGTTATCCCAGTGTCTTCGACTGATTTCTTCTTGCCATTGGGGGTCAGCTTTACCGAACCACTGTACTGTTTGGAGAGTTTTTCGTCGAGAAGCCGACCCTGAGATTCGAAGATCGCAATGCGGGATTTCGTCGACCCGGTCAGCTTCAACGCCTCGGCACCAGCCGGCAATGCAACCAGTGCCGTTGTCAGACCGAAGATCACTCCGCCAAATCGCTGCACGCTGACCACACTCTGCTTGCCACCTGCCACCCAAGACAAGTTTCGGGAATATACCGCGCTGCGCGCCTGAATCCAGCGGGCAATTTTCCGGCATGCCTGACCCGCCCCGCAGCTGCGTCGATGCGGTTTCGACGATCCGGCCCCGCAGGACGGGACGGAAGGCGAGTTGCAGGCAAGATCAGGGGTCGCTAAACCTTCATTAACCATAGAGCGGCAAAGCTGCTTCACCGCATGGAATCAGGGAGAGCGTCATGGCAGGGTCGGTCAACAAGGTCATAATCATCGGAAATCTGGGGCGCGATCCGGAAGTCCGCAGCTTTCCTAACGGCGGCAAGGTGGTCAACCTGCGCATCGCCACATCCGAGACCTGGCGGGACAAAGCCAGCGGCGAGCGTAAGGAACGTACGGAGTGGCATTCGGTGGCAATCTTCAACGAAGCGCTTGGCAAGATCGCTGAACAGTACCTGAAGAAAGGCTCGACCGTTTACATCGAGGGGCAGCTGGAAACCCGCAAATGGCAGGATCAGTCCGGTGCAGACCGTTATTCCACCGAAGTCGTGCTCCGGCAGTTTCGGGGGGAGCTGACTTTGCTTGGCGGCCGCGATGGCGGCTCGGGTGGCGGCGGCGGCCAGGACGACCGGGGCGGCTATGACGAGCAAGGTGGTGGTCAGGGTGGCGGTGGCTCCTCATCGGGCGGCGGGCGTGGCGGCTATGGCGGCGGCGCACCAGCTGGACGATCAGACATGGACGACGAAATTCCCTTCTGAGCGCCACCACTGGACCTTGCCAAAGTCATTCCCTATATAATCAGTCAACAACCACGGCGATGGCAGGACAACCGAGATGACGGACCAGATCGAGGGCACTCCGCTGATCAAACCTTCTTCCACCGACCACCCGCTTCATGACCAGGTGGTCGAAGCGTGCCGGACGGTGTTCGATCCCGAGATACCAGTGAACATCTATGATCTGGGGCTAATCTATACGATTGATATTGATTTCGAAAATGCCGTCAATATCACGATGACCTTGACCGCACCTGGCTGCCCCGTGGCGGGTGAAATGCCAGGTTGGGTCGCCGATGCCGTGGAACCCTTGGCCGGCGTAAAGCAGGTTGACGTTCGCATGACCTTTGATCCGCCGTGGGGCATGGATATGATGTCGGATGAAGCTAAGCTTGAACTCGGCTTCATGTAGGGGCAATGCCGGATGATCCTTGCCTATCGTTCACGCGCGCATGATACGTCCACCACATTCTGCGCCGGCCCTTGAACGCGTTCGTGGTCAGGATTACGTCTGGGTGAGAAGAAGGAATATTTCATGTTCGGCATTCCCGGCAAAGCGGCCGTCACGATGACTCCTGCCGCCATCCGCCAAATCGCCCAGTTGATGGCGCGCGAAGGGTCCGTCGGCCTGCGCATCGGCGTGAAAAAAGGCGGCTGCGCTGGAATGGAATACACCATGGATTATGTGTCGTCGGTCAACACACTGGACGAGGTGGTTGAGCAGGCGGGCGCGCGTGTCATGATCGCCCCAATGGCGCAGATGTTCCTGATCGGGACCGAGATCGACTACGAGAGCGGGCTTTTGGAATCCGGTTTCAAGTTTCGCAATCCGAACGTCGCCGAGGCCTGCGGCTGCGGGGAATCGATCAAGTTCAAGGACCAACCCGCCGTCTGACGGCGATTTAGTGCTGATGCTCTTGCTGCGCGAGGTTCTACTTCGGGTTGGCTCATCTAATCCAGCCGCCGTTCACCTGGGCGATTTATAGTTACCTGAACGTTGCAGGTCTTTTCCTTTCATAGCCGAGGCGCTAGGGCTTTGGGCAGCGCCGTGGGAGGATGACGATGAAAAAGCTGGCCGCAGGGAACTGGAAGATGAACGGAACTGCGGCGGGGTTAGCCGAGGTCGAAGCGCTTATTGCGGCGCATCCCAGCCCGGCCTGCGAAATGTTGCTTTGCCCGCCTGCGACGCTGATTGCGCAGATGGCCTGGGCTGCCAAGGGGTCTGCGTTGCTGCTTGGCGGGCAGGACTGCCACCCGATGCTATCGGGGGCCCACACCGGAGATATTTCGGCAGCAATGCTGAAAGACGCAGGCGCGAGCCACGTGATTGTCGGACATTCCGAACGCCGCACCGACCATGGTGAAACCAATTCGCTTGTGCAGGCCAAGGCCACTGCGTCCATCAATGCCGGATTGGTGGCGATCGTCTGCATTGGTGAGACCGAAGCGGATCGCAACGCTGGGCATACGCTTGACGTCATCGGGCAGCAATTGGATGGCTCTCTGCCGTCGGGCGCGACGGCCGCCACGTTGGTGGTGGCTTACGAGCCCGTCTGGGCCATCGGCACGGGCCGAACGCCCACAATCGCAGAAATTTCCGAAGTTCACGCCTTTCTTCGTCAGCGGCTGACGGCGCTTATCGGGATGGAAGCGGCCGGTGTTCGGCTGCTGTATGGCGGCTCCGTCAAACCCTCCAATGCTGCCGAGATTTTTGCCGTGCCACATGTTGATGGGGCACTTGTCGGGGGTGCCAGTCTGAAGGCCGTCGATTTTGGCGCAATCGTCGCCGCCCTTGCCACCTGACGACGCTTTACTGTCGCCGGCGGAACAGCTTGCAACGTCATGCCGCGCTATTGCCATGGCATGACATCGTCGGTATCGGCGCCGCGCCGCTCACTCCTCAATGCCAACCTGATCTGCCTTGCGTCGATGGTGATCTGGGCCGCCGGGCTGCCAGCCGCCGATCTGATCGTGCCGCATATGTCGCCCCTCGCCCTGACTGCGGCAAGGGTGACGTTGGCTGCTACGGTTCTGGTTCCGATCTGGTGGATGGTGGAAGGCACGGATGCCCTTCGCCGCGCAAATTGGTTGCGGGGGGCCTGGGTCGGCTTAGTCACTCTGGGGATGGCTTCGGTATTCATCATCATCGCATTGACGCTGACTGATGCAGTGACGGTTGCCATCGCATCGGCCACCATGCCGGTGGCCGGGATCGCGCTGGAATGCGTGGCAGACCGACGACCGTTCACGCGGGCCTTGGCAACGGGGCTGGCTCTGTCGATCACTGGCGGCCTGATCGCATTGTCGGGCGGCGTTGGCTCCCTCGATCTTGGGGTCGGGGCGCTGGCAGCTCTGGCGTCAGTGTTGTGCTACACATGGGGGTCACGCGAAACGGTGCGCGCGCTTCCGGCCCTGACATCACTGGGGCGCAGTTCGGTGACCGTGGCCGGGGCCGCAGTCGTGATGCTGATCGCGGCCATGGGGGACGGGGCTCTCCGGGGAGTCTGGCCCGCCTGGTCGGCCATCGGCCTGCAGGAATTCACCGGATTGGTGATCTTCGGCATCGGCTCCATGGCAATCAGCCAGCTTTTGTGGATCATCTCGGTCGGGCGAATTGGCATCGGGGCTGCCAGCCTGCACATGAATGCGGTGCCATTTTATGTCATGCTGATTGTTTTCGTGATGGGCGGGGCGTGGAACTGGTGGCAGACGCTAGGGGCAGGTGTGGTCGTGGCCGGAGCGTTGATTGCGCAAGACCTCCTGAAGTTTCGCGGCTAGGTCCCATGCAAACACTGCATCAGTCACCAACCGACCCAACGTTCGTGCAGAATCCCTACTCGTTTTACGACAACGCCCGCGCGGCAGGTGCGTTCTTCCGCTGGACCGAATACGATATGGTCTGCACCGGCGATGCGGCAGCGGTCAACGCGATTTTCCGTGACCGCCGCTTTGGCCGTGAAGCGCCCGAGGCCCTCTCGACCCCGCAACACCTGGCCGCCTTCTATGCCGT
>JAYSYZ010000114.1:0-1733 GCA_043727195.1 Paracoccaceae bacterium | reverse complement strand
CGTTCGATGTCGCCCAAGAGGCTGGAGGCGCCGAAGCGGAACAGGTCGGGTTGCAGCCAGGGATGGCCAAGCTCGTCCTTGATCAGCGCCATGTAGGTGAGCGCGTCCTTGGCCTTGGCGATGCCGCCCGCCGGTTTGTAGCCGACCTTGATGCCGGTGCGGTCCTGATAATCGCGGATGGCCCGGATCATCGTCAGGGTGACCGGCAGGGTGGCGTTGACCGGTTCCTTGCCGGTGGAGGTCTTGATGAAATCGGCCCCGGCCATCATGCAGATCAGGCTGGCGCGCGCGACGTTGCGCAGGGTGCCAAGTTCACCCGTGGCAAGAATGGCTTTGACGTGGGCGTCGCCGCAGGCGGCACGCATTTCCGCCATTTCGTCATACAGCGCCTGCCAGTTCTGCGTCAGCACATGCCGGCGCGAGATGACGATGTCGATTTCGCGGGCCCCGGCGCGGACGCTTTCGCCGATTTCGGCGATGCGGAGCCTGAAAGGGGAGAGGCCTGCGGGGAAGCCGGTGGAGACGGCGGCGACGGGGATGGACGTGCCTTCGAGGGCGCGGACGGCGACCTCCACCATGTCATGGTAGACGCAGACCGCGCCGGTGGTGATCCGGGGCAGCCCGAGTTTGTCGAGCATCCAGCGCGCCACGGGCTGGCGCGCCTTGGCGCAGAGCCGACGCACCCGGCCTTCGGTATCGTCGCCCGCGAGGGTGGTGAGGTCGATCAGCGTGACGGCTTTCAACAGCCATGCCGCCTGCCATTCCTTTTTCACCGAGCGGCGGCCAGCGATGGTTGCCGCGCGGCGTTCGATGGCCGGGGTGTTGGCCTGCACGCTTGCCACCCAGTCAAGGTCAAGCGCCATGCCCGGATTTCGGGTCTGCGTCAGTTGCGGCAAAAGGCCTTTGGTGGGTGTCAGCGTTTCCAAAGGTGTCCTCCGCCGGTGGCCGGTGCCGGTTGTTGGTGACGATGCCATGCCGAAACGGGTGTCGCAAGGGTTACGGGGCAGGTTTTCTGACCGGATGGTCAAACCGTGCCGGTGTCAGGCAGACGGGTCTTGGCCATGGAAAGTTGCCTGCTGCCGCCGATGCTTTTCAGGCAGGGCGCATCGGGTGATCAAGGCGAGGCTGGTCTGATCAGCCCGTCGCGTCGTCGTCCAGCGTGGCCCAGGACGTGCCGGTGCCGGGGTCGGGCAGGTCTGCGCGATCGATGGTGCGGAAGATGTGGGTCTTGGCGAGAAACAGCGCCGACAGCGGCGCGGTCAGAAACAGGAACATCGCCACCAGACCCTCTTGCCAGCTGAGGCCTTGCCCCACCAGCATCCGGTCAAGCGCCGAGGCGATCAGCGCGGCACCGACGCCGATGGTGGTTGCCTTGGTCGGGGCATGCAGGCGCTGCATCGGACCCCGCAATTTCAACAGACCAAAGCTGCCGACCAGGCCGAAGATCCCGGCCAATGCCAGCAGAACAGCGATCATGTATTCGGCAACAAGGGTCATTCGATGATGCTTCCGCGCAGCAGATACTTGCAGTAGGCCACGGTGGCGACAAAGCTGGTGAGCGAGAACAGGATCGCAACCTCGAAATTCAGCGCCGATCCGGTGCGGATGCCGTAAAGCACCATCAGGGCGATGGCATTCACCGTCATCGTATCGACCGCCAGGATGCGGTCGGTCAGCGTGGGTGCGGTGAACAGCCGGATCAGGTTGAGGATCATTGCCACGCCGAAACAGGC
>JAYSYZ010000113.1:0-11344 GCA_043727195.1 Paracoccaceae bacterium | reverse complement strand
TGCATGGGGTACCGGCAGGAGGAGGTGGATGTTCTGGCCCCGCATGCCGGTCACATCCATCTGCGGCAGGCGCGGCCGGGGGCTTTGCAAGCCAAATGGGGCGAGGGGGTTCTGGATTTTGTCGCGATGCACGAAGTTCTGCGGCAGGCGGGGTATCAGGGTTATCTGGCGGTGGAATATGTGCACCAAAGCTACATGAACACCCTTTCCGATGACGTGCTGACCGAAACGGTCCGGATGCGGGATCATCTGCTGGCCTGCGGCGCCACCCTGTAACGCGCGTGACACAATCTGTGACGTATCCCCGCTTGACCCGGACGGCGGACAAGGCGACGGTCACGCCCGGGCGTTGAGGGATGGGCATGACACAAAAAGTGTTGCTGATCGGGCTGATGCTGCTGATGTCCTGCACGCCGCGCGGCGAGTTTACCGCAGCACCGCCGGATTTGGGCAGCGCCATGCCGGAGGCGATCTTTGTCGGCACATCGCGGCTGGAGGGCGAGGCTGGTTTTACCCGCGAGCGGGCAGATGTCGCGAGCTTTGTGCGCTATGACATCTCGATCCCGCCCGAGCGGAAGCTGGGTGAGGTCAACTGGCCGCCGCGGTCCCGCAAGCCGGACCCCCAGAAGGATTTCCTGACCATGGCTGCGACCCGCTTTGCGGCGCCGACAGATTTCCGGCTGGCGCTGCGCAAGGCGATGGATCTGCGCGGGCAAACCGATGCTGTGGTTTATGTGCACGGCTTCAACAACACCATGGCCGAGGGCGTCTATCGGGTGGCGCAGATGCACCACGATCTGGAGGTGCCGGGGGTGGCGATCCATTACGCCTGGCCATCGCGCGGGTCGGCGCTGGGTTACGTCTATGACCGGGATTCCGCGCTGTTCGCGCGTGCCGGGTTCGAACAGCTGCTAAGCGAGGTTGCCGCGTCAGGCACGCGCGACATCGTGATCGTCGCGCATTCGATGGGTGGCGCGCTGGTGATGGAAACGCTGCGGCAGATGGTGCTGCGGGGCAATCAGCCGGTGCTGTCGCGGGTCAGGGGGGTGGTGCTGCTATCGCCGGATCTGGATGTGGATGTGTTCCGGTCGCAGGCGCTGGAGATTGGCGAGTTGCCGCAGCCGTTCGTGATCTTTGGCAGCAGCAAGGACCGCATCCTGAACCTGTCGGCGACGATTTCGGGGTCGGAGGAGCGGTTGGGCAATCTGGCCGATCTGTCGCGGATCGCCGATCTGAAGGTGACCTATTACGATACGGCGGCGTTTGACGTGGGGGCCGGGCATTTCAATGCGGGCACATCGCCGGCGTTGTTAAGCCTGTTTGGCGGCATCCTTGGTATCGATGCCGCGTTCCGCCGGGATGCGCGGTCACGGGTGGGGCTGTTCCAGGGGCTGGTGTTGACGGTGCGGAATGCAACCGAGATCGTGCTGGCCCCTGTTGCAGCGATCAGCGAGGCGCGGGGCAAGTAGGTCAGCAGCCGGGTCAGAGGCTTTTGAAGACGCCGGCAAATTTGCGATGAGTCTCGGCGATCATCTCCGCCGCAGATAGACGTAATAGGCCCCCGAGCCGCCGTGTTTCAGATGCGCTTCGGTGACCTGCAGGACAGCGGGGCCAAGCGGTGACAGGCGCAGCCAGTTCGGGACCTGTTGGCGCAGCGCGCCGATGCGCTGCGGGATGGGCCCGGTATCATCACCGCGTCTGCCTTTGCCGGTGATCACCAGAACCAGGCGAAGACCGGCGCTTTGGCCATCAAGGATGAACCGGATAAGCTCCGGCTGCGCTTCGGCCAGCGTCATGCCGTGCAGGTCTATGCGCGCTTCCGGCATCAGCTTGCCACGGGTCATTCTGGCGTGGGTTTTCGCATCCATCTGCAACGGAGCCGCGTTCAGCATCTGCGTCAGACTGGGGGCCAGGTCGTGGCGTTCCGGCTTTCGCGCCTTCTCGCCCAGCAGAAAGGGGGAAACGCGGGGTTTTGCTGGGGTCAGTGGCGGGGGCACGGGTGGGGCAGGATCGCCCGCCTTGTGAAAGATCGGGTGGTCATGCAGCGGCCGGGCGGTGCGGGCGACGGTGCGCCAAAGCTCTTCCTCTTCGGGGCGCAGGGTGCGGCGGCGGGCCATGTGATCAATCGCCCGACAGCAGCGCGTAGGCGCGGTCGATGGGAAGGAGGAGGATCATCCGCCCGCCATCCTTGACCGTGCCGGCCGCATCGCCCGCGCCATCGCCGGTGCCATAGAAGATGTCGGCACGCTGCATTCCCTTGATCGCGCCCCCGGTATCCTGCGCCACCATCAGGCGGCGAATCGGATCGCGGCCGTCCTTTTCCACCCAGACTGGCGCGCCCAGCGGGGTGAACTTCGGGTCGATGGCGACGGAGCGCAGAGTGGTGATCGACCGGCCCATCGCCCCGATCGGGCCCTGATCGGCGTTCAGGCTGTCGATCCTGCGGAAGAAGACATAAGATGGGTTGGTGTTCATCAGGTCACGTCCGGCACTGGGATTGTTCCTGACCCAGGACCGGATTTCCTGGGCCGAGACCTGATCGATGCTGTGCGAGCCGCGGCGGACCATTTCCTGCCCGATGGAGCGGTAGGGCTGACCATTGGCCCCGCCATAGCCGACGCGGACGACCGAGCCGTCGGTCATCCGGATGCGGCCAGACCCCTGAACCTGCAGGAAATAGACATCGATGGGATCATCGAGCCAGGCCAGTTCCAGCCCCCGCCCGGCAAGGATGCCACCGTCGATGATGGCGCGGCTGTGGTAAGCCGTGCCGTCGAAAAGGTCGGGCGGGCGGCGATAGATCGGAAATTGAAAGCGGCCGGATCGGGTGGCAGAGCCGAAAAGTTCGGGTTCAAAGTAGCCGGTGAACAGGGCGGGCGGAGTGCCGATGATCACCGGCTTGAACAGCAGCTCGAAAAAGCTGCGGGCAGAGGTGTCATCTTGTGGCGTGTCGGCGGCCAGATCGCAGATCGGGCGCCAGTCGGGCGCGTCGATCAGGTCGCATGTGCGCAGGAAAGCGACGAGCGCTTCGGTGTGGGCATCATCCTGCCAACCGTCAAGCTGTTCGAAATCCATCACCTGGGCGGGGGCGGGGGCTGCCATCAGCGCTGCCAGCAGGCCAAGGATGCGGAACGGGGCGCGCATCCCAACGGATCAGTCGCCAGTGGCCACAAGTTGCCAGTTCGGATCATCGACACCCATCCGGCGCGCAAAGGTCCAGATGTCGCGCTGGCGCTTGATCTCTTTCGAGCTGCCTTCGACAATCTCTCCGGCCTTGTTGCGCACGATATAGGTCTGCTCGCCGACGAAGCGGACGGAAATTTCGGCCATGCCGCTTTCGCGGTTGAACGTTGCCTCCTGCAAGGTCAGTTCCTTCATCCCGACAAAATTCGCCTCGACGGTCAGGCCATTCTTTTCGCGCTGGTCGATGGCTTCGGCAAAGGTGCCTTCCACTTCGTCCGACAGGAAAGGGCGGATGCGGTCAAGTTCGCCGCGCTCGAACGCGATCAGGATCATCTCGTAGGCGCTGCGCGCGCCCTCCAGGAACGGGGTGACGGCAAAGCCCGGCTCGGCATGTTTCATGGCGCTGAGCGCCTTGGCGGCATCAGAACCTTCGGCGACGTGATCGGTAATGTCCCGGTCAGGGCCGCCCTCTATCACGTCGAAGTTGCGTTTGACCTGAGGACGGACGTCTTCCAGCGGGGTCGGCGGCTTTTCAAAGCCGTCGCGGCTGCCAAGCACCGAACGGAGTTTCAGGATGAGAAAAATGGCGATCCCGGCCAGCACAAGCAGTTGGATCAGGGACGAGTTCATCGGGAGCCTCTGGGGGGTTATTGCGTGGGTTGGCGGATGCACCAATGCCTCTTATGTAGGGTGGGCCTCGGGCGAAGTCTACGGGCCGGGGGATGCATGGGCGCGGAAGGAGGCGAACGATGTGGATATTTCTGCTGTTCCTGGCGGTGCCGCTGATCGAAATCGGGTTATTCGTCACCGTTGGCGGGGCCATCGGGTTGTGGCCGACACTGGCCTGGGTGCTGGTATCGGCCGCGCTGGGATTGTTCGTGCTGAAACGGGTGGCGCTGGCGGGCGTGCTGTCGCTGAGCCGGAACATGCAGGAAATGCGCAATCCGCTATCGCCGCTGGCGCATCGGGTGATGCTGGTGATGGCGGGCGGGCTGCTGCTGTTGCCTGGGTTTTTCACGGATGCGCTGGGGCTGCTGTTGCTGCTGAAACCGGTGCGGCTGGGGGTGATCGCCCTGATTGCGCGGCGGATCAGGGTGAGGCCGGTCGGCAGTGCCGCGGCCGCCGATCTGATCGAGGGTGACTGGAATGAGGTGGACGACGACAATCTTCCACCGCGCCGGGACAGTGGTTCAGGCTGGACACGGCATTGAGGGCGGCGCGGTGACCTGCTAGGAACACCGCAGATTTTGACGAGGAGGCCTGCGATGGGCGAGGAAACCACGGTTGGTAACGGGGCTGCGGCGACGGCGGCGGCCCAGCCACAGATCAGGATGCAGGTGCTGGCGCAGTATATCCGCGACCTGTCGTTCGAGAATGTCGTGGTGCAGAAGGGCCTGAGCGGCGCGGAAGTGCAGCCGGACATTCAGGTGGCGGTCAGCCTGGATGCGCGCAAGCGGTCGGTCGCAAACCAGTACGAAGTGATCACCAAGTTCAAGGTGACCTCCAAGAACAAGGTCAACGGCGAGACGTTGTTCCTTCTGGAACTGGAATATGGCGGCACCTTCCATGTGGAGGGGGTGACGGACGACCAGCTGCATCCGTTTCTGTTGATCGAATGCCCGAGGATGCTGTTCCCGTTTGTCCGCCGGATCATTTCGGACGTGACACGCGACGGCGGCTTCCCCTCGTTGAACGTGGATACCGTGGATTTCATGGCGCTGTACCGGCAAGAACTGGCGCGTCGGGCCCAATCTCAGGTGACACCCCCGGCGGCGCAGCCAAACTGATTTCGCTCGATCATTGTTGGATCAAGCCATGGGATGGCGGCGGGCGTTCCCGATGCTTTCGTTTTTGCACTGGTGCAGCGCTGCAATCACCCGGCGAGATGTTTTTCCAACCGCTTCAGAATCTTGGCGTCAAGGACAACAGCCCGCCGAGCGGCCGCTTGCAGTGGGCAGGGGATGTCGAGCCTGCCAAGCACCGACGTGATGTCGAATGCGCCGGCGGATTTGGTGGATGCAAGTTCTTCCCAGGTCACCAGAACCGCAACCTTCGCCCCCGGCCGCGCCCGCAGGGAATAGGGTGCAATTGCGGTCGACCCCCGCTCGTTGCGCAGCCAGTCGATGAAGATCAGCCCTTTGCGCTTGGCTTTTGACATGGTCGCGATAAACCGGTCCGGCTCTGCATCCGACAGCATGACGGCGATGGTGCGGGAAAAGAGTTTGACCGTTTCCCACTCGGCCTTTGGTCGCAGCGGCACGATGACATGGATGCCTTTGCCACCTGACAGCATCGGGACGGAGGGAAGGCCAAGATCATCAAGACGGTCGCGCAGATCGAACGCGGCGCTGCGCACGACGGTGAACGCCAGGCCTTCGTCAGGATCAAGGTCGAACACGATGCGGTCGGGCTGGTCGAGAGAGGTGTTCCGTGAGCCCCAGATGTGAAACTCGATCGCGCCCATCTGCGTTGCGGCGACAAGGCCGGCGGCGGTGGACAAGGTGATGTAGTCGGCATCGCCCTTATCGTCGGAGATGGCGACGGTTCCGAGCGCCGGAGGCATCCCGTCGCCGCGATGCTTCTGGAAAAAGCACTGCCCCGCCGTACCATCCGGACAGCGCAGCAATGAAACGGGGCGGTTGCGCACGAACGGCAACATGCGGTCGGCAACGGCGGCGTAATGCGCGGCAACCTGCAGTTTTGTCACTGCAGGCGTGTCGAAAACTTTGCGGCCGGGGTTCGAGATTTTTACGCCTTTGACCGTATCGCCGCGTGACGTGTTGCTATCGTTTGTCATGCTGTCCTCCCCCGCCCGGTCGAGGCCGACGGTCGTTGCAGGCTTGTCACGCCGCAGCGCCTGATAGGTGCCGTGGCGGACGTGCCCTTCCCCGGTCAATTCAGTGAACTTCACTTCGGCCACCAGATCCGGCGTTACCCATCGGGAATTGCGCGCCTCGGGCGGCACTTCGGTAAACGGGCTGGTCGCGCGGGTTCGCTTTTCCAGCAGCGGCAAAAGGTCTGCAAACTCCCGCTCGCCAAACCCGCTGCCGACGCGGCCCCGGTAGATCAGCCGACCGCCTTCGAAAGTGCCCATCAGCAAAGATGCGAAGGGGCGGCCTTTCGAGGCCGACGGCGACCAGCCGCCAATGACGAACTCCTGCCGCTGGCCGCATTTCAGTTTCAGCCAGCTGCTATGCCGCCCTGCGTGATAGGGTGCAGTGGCCAGTTTGGAGATCAGGCCCTCACGCCCGGCCGCGCAAACCTGCGCCCAGGCATCCGGACCGCGCCCTTCGATATGGGTGGAATACTGGATCGCCCCCTCGCTTTTCACCAAAAGCCGCTCCAGCGCCGCCTTGCGCTTGATCAATGGGATTTCGGTCAGGTCGCGGCCATCAAGGTGCAAAAGATCAAACGCAACGAAACCGAGCGCCCCGCCGTGTTTCAGCCGGTTCTGAAGCTCGGAAAACGCATTGGTGGCCGCGCCGAGCGCCACGACCTCGCCGTCAATCAGCGCGGTGTCACAGGGCAAGGCTTCGAATGCCGGGATCAAGGCGCCAAACTGCGTCGTCCAGTCCAGACCGTTGCGGGTGCAAAGCCGAACCGTGCGGCCACCAACCGCGGCGAGGCAACGGTAGCCGTCAACCTTGACCTCGTGCAGCCACTCGTCGCCCTCCGGCACGGTGGTATGCAGCTTGGCCAGTTGGACGGGTTGGAACGGCGGGCAGGACCCGCCCCGTTTCGTCTTGGGGCGGGCTTTGGTCACCGGCGCTTTCCCCGCCGCGATGCCAGCCAAGTCCCGCCCGGTCGTCACGCTTGTCATGTGTTTCGTGACCAGACCTTCGGCGTCGTCTTCCTCATGGGCGTCATGGTCCTTGATCAGCAGCCAGTTTTCGCGCTTTTCGCCGGGACGCGGTTTCATCCGCACCAGCATCCAGGCCCCGCGCATCCGAATGCCCGACAGCACGAACTTCAGCATCCCGTCGGCCAAGCCTGCATCCACGTCGCCCAGCGGGGCCCAGGTGCCGCGATCCCACAGCATGACCGTACCCGCGCCATAAGCCGGTTTGGCAATCGTGCCTTCGAAGGTGGCATAGTCCAGCGGGTGATCTTCGGTGCGAACGGCAAGGCGCTTGGCCGACACGGCGGCACTCGGGCCGCGCGTTACGGCCCAGCTTAGCAGCACCCCGTCCCATTCCAGTCGGAAATCCCAGTGCAGCCGGGTTGCTGCATGTTTTTGCACCACGAAGGACCGTCCAGCCGCTGCACCGTCGGCAGGATTGCCACCGGCAGGTTCGGGGGTCCGCCCAAAATCCCGCTTGTCGCGGTATTCGTTCAGCGATCGCGTCATTTGGCCCGGCGTTTGGTGGATTTTTCGGGCGGCGTCCCGGGCACGGTGGCGGGCGTCCTCGGCTTGGCGCCGCCTCCGCCCGACTTGGCGAGGCTTTGCTTCAACGCGGCCATCAGATCGATGACATTGCCGGAGGGGGCGGTCGGGGCGCCCTCGGTCGAGATGCGCGGCGTTTTGCGGTTCGCGCGTTTGGCCTCGATCATCTCGCGCAGGGCGATGGAATAATGATCCTTGAAATTTTCGGCCTTGAAGGGGGCGGTCTTGCGGTCGATCAGGGCCGTCGCCACGTCGAGCAGGTCAGCATCGGCCTTGTCTTCGTTGATGTCGGAGAACAGCGGATCGGCCGCCCGCACCTCATCAGCATAGCGGAGCGTTTCAACAAGCAGGCCGTCACCGCAGGGCCGCACGGCGGCCAGATGCTCGCGCCCGCGCATCGTTATCTGGCCGAGACCCACCTTGCCCGCCGCCCGCAGCGCATCCCGCACCACCCGGTAGGCATCCTTTGCCAGATCATCGGCGGGCACGAGGTAATAGGGCGAGTCGTAGTAGAGCGGCGAAATGTCGGACTGTCCGACGAACTGGACAAGTTCGAAGGTTTTCTTGGTTTCCAGTTTGATCGCGTCAATTTCCTTGGGGTCGATCAACAGGAACTCGTCCTTCTCGATCTCGAACCCGCTGAAAATGTCGTCCTTGTCCACGGGGCCGACCCCCGCCGCGACCTTTTCATAATTGATCGGCTTGCCCGAAGGCTTGTGGATCTGACGAAAGCTGACCCGCGCCCCGGTAACGGTGGCTGAGTACATTTCCACCGCGATTGACACCAGCGACAGGCGCAACTGGCCTTTCCAGACGGGACGTGCGGCCAAGATGAACCTCCTTTTCTGAATGCGAGTTGGTGACCGGCTAAGTCGTTGCCCCCGCAGCCAGCGACACCGGATTTGCGCCGACAAATGCCCACGCCGCCGGTTCGTCAGCCCGGTCGAACGTGCGCGCATCGGTTGGGATGAGCTTGTCCATGACAGTGATCATCGTCGACGCAAGAAGAGGCGCGCCGACGACGGCGTATTTGTCCACTTTCGCAAGTGACCGGAACTGGGATTTGATGGTCTGCAGATCAAGACCAGCACCGGCATCCAGCCCTTCAAAATCCTCAAAAATCAGCAGCATGGAAATTGATGGATGCACATCGAATGCTTCATTCATCGTCGCCCCCATTGCCTTCAAATCCTCGGCTTGAACCTCATTGCGGATATGGAACGCATAGACCGATGGGTTGTCGACAGCGATTTGATTTATCGTAGCAGAGTGCAGCATGAAAGACGCCCTTTATTGCCGGTCATAGCCTGACACACGCGAAGGATCGTCACGCCGTCCATTTGCGTCAATGTCCGAATTGCCGGAACTATTAAGCCGCTCTGCAGCAGCACTCGATTTGACAAGGCCGATAAGTGCGATTGCCAGCAGCACGCCAAACGTTATCAGCCCGGGGAGTGTTGAGTCGGTCATTTCCTGTCCTCTGCTTTGATTGCCATTTTCATGGTGCCGCCGATCGCACAGTTGGCGATCGGCGGCCGGTTGTTAGCGGGATTTGGAGCGTTGGTCGCCAGAGCCGCCACGCGCCGATTTGTCAGACGAACTGCTGCCCGGACCAGCCGATGATTTAGCGCTGTTGCCCTTTGATTTTGTCTGGCTGCCGGATTTGCCCGATTTGCTGCCGCCGCCGGACGCGCCTTTGGCATCACCCTTTTCGGTAAAACGGCCATCTTCATTGCGCGGTTGGTCTTCGCCAGCCGTGGTCGACGTTTTCGCTTGAGCCATGTTGGGTCCTCCCCCGGATGTTTGACCGCCAATTTGACAGCCACGACGACAAGTGTTGACGACGGTCAGGCGTTCCACGCACAGAACAAGAAGCGCGCGGCTGAGCGGTTTTTTGCCAACATACAGCTTGGCCGCACGGCATCCGGAGCGGGCGGAACCGGGCGCGCATCCACGTGTTCAACAACAGTGGCCGGACTATTCAGTCGCCTGACCAGATCGGGGTAGAGCCACCTTCACCGGGAGAATGCCAATGTTCATGCGCGTCGACAGATTGATTACGGAATTGCCTCCACCCAAGATGCAGGATTGCAATGCCGCTGCAGCACTTCAAGAACTTTTGGGCGGCAAATATGGTGAGATGTCCACCTTGGGCAACTATATGTTCCAAAGCTTCAACTTTCGCAGCAAAGACAAACTTCGTCCGTTCTACAGCCTCGTCGCCTCGATCACCGCCGAAGAGCTTGCTCATGTCGAACTGGTCAGCAACGGCGTGGCGATGCTGAACAACGGCCCCGACATCCCGGATGGGGATGACGATGTTGGCGGCGATATTTCCAGATCGCCGTTCGAAGCGATGCAGGATATTCGCCTGGCTTCGGCGTTTCTGGCCAATGGCGGTGGCGCCACACCGGTGAACGCGAACGGCGCTTCGTGGAACAACGACTTCATTACCACGACCGGCAATGTGATCTTCGATCTGTTGCACAACTTCCACCTGGAGTGCGGTGCGCGGCTGCACAAGCTGCGGGTTTATGAAACGCTCAGCGACCCCACCGGGCGCGAAGTGTGCGGATACCTGCTGGTCAGGGGATCTGTGCATGCCCATGCCTACGCGCTGGCGATCAAGAAGCTGACGGGGGTGGCAATCGAAAAGATGCTGCCGGTGCCCAACATCCCGCTGGGCAACATTCCCGAATGCCAAAAATACCTCGACGAAGGGTCGCACCGTCGCCTCTACACCTGGAGCGAGACGGATTACCATGAAATCGCCGGGATCTGGGCCAATGGCGAGGTGGCCTTGCCGGACGATCCGCCGGGCGAGCTGGAAATCGTCGAGGGCATGCCCGAAGGCGGGAAGATCCAGCAGCTTGTCGGCGTGCCGTCAGCGTTCACGCCGGACTATGCGCCGGAAGAAATGTTCGAAGTCGCCGCCAAGCTGTATAAAGCATCACGCTGAAGCCGCGCCTGCACCCCGCGCCGGATGTTCGTCATCGGTGCGGGGCTGCGGCCCGGCACCCGATGCCGGATCCTGTCCTGACGGCGTAGACATCAAGTGGCCAAGCGCTGAACGTCGACCTCCAGCGTCACGAGTGCGCCACTTTTTGCCCAATCGTAACGGATTGTACCATCCAGCGAATCTTCGACGGTTCTGCGAACTAGCTTGCTTCCGTAGCCCTCGTCTTCCGTTCGCACCATAAGTTCAGGGCCACCCTGTTCCGTCCAGACGATGCGCACAACATCGTCCTCTACGCAGCCAGAAACATCCAGCACTCCCGCGTCTACGGAAAGTGAGCCGTATTTCAGTGAGTTGGTGGCAAGTTCGTGCACGATCAATGCCAACGACGTGGCCGCACTCTCGCCAACGCCCATTCTGGGCACGGCGATGCGGATTCTTCCTGCGAATGCGCCTTTGTCGTCATAGGGCGCCAGCAACACCGTAAAGATATCGCCCAGCAAAGCCGCACCGCCGTGATGGCCGGGCAACGGGCGGACAAGATCATGGGCACGGCCCAAGGCGGTCAGCCGGTGCATAAGCTGGGTGGTCATATCTTCGATACTGGCCGAGGATCGTGAGGTGATCCGGGCAAGCCCGGAGGCGATGGTCAGCAGATTCTTTACCCGATGGCTCATCTCTCCGGCCAGAAGTTCGCTGCTCTCCTCCGCTTGCTTGCGGCCGGTCACATCAAGAAAGACCCCCATCATCGTCCGCTTGACGATATCCTCGTCGCTGCCCCGACCACGCGCAGAAATCCAGCGCACTTTCTGGTCAATCAA
>JAYSYZ010000112.1:0-11356 GCA_043727195.1 Paracoccaceae bacterium | reverse complement strand
GATCCTGCCGTGGCGGTGGTGGTCAGCGTCGATACGATTTCCTATTCGCCCGAGGGTGCGGTGCAGCTGGGCGGGCGGGGTACGGCGGGCGGGACGGTGCGCATCTATCTGGACAACGCGCTGCAACAGTCGGCTGCCGTGGCGGCGGACGGCCGATGGCTGGCAACGCTGACGGATACGGGACCGGGGATCTATACGCTGCGTGTCGATCAGGTGGATGCGGTGGGCAAGGTGACGTCGCGGTTCGAGACGCCGTTCAAGCGCGAAACGCTGGAGGCGCTTGCGGCGGTGGCCGACGCCCCTGCCGCCGCGCCGGACCCGGTGGCCGGGGCTGTGGCAGCGCCGGTTGCCGAAGCGGCAAACGCCGGCGAACCGGTCGTGACGGCTGACGCGCCGGTGGTGGCTGGCGATGCCGCCGCGGCTGTGGAACCTGAGGACGTCGCGTCGCAGGCAGCGGCACCGATTCCGGATCCGGCGGCAGAACCGGTTGCCCTGGCCGGCGCCGGACAGGCAGCGCCGCAGCCGGTAACGATCACCGTGCAGCCCGGCTATACGCTGTGGGGCATTGCCCGGCAGAGGTATGGCGACGGGGTGCTTTATGTGCAGGTCTTCGAGGCGAACCGCGACAAGATCAGGGACCCCGACCTGATCTATCCCGGTCAGGTGTTTTCGATGCCTGCAGGCGATGGCGGTTGATCGGCCAGGGGCGGCCAGCCACCTCTGGCGGTGCCATGGGTGCAGACGGCCAGCACCTCGGGGTGGTCCATGCAACAATCGTTGAGCAGGTAGGAAATGGTCTGGCCAAGCCCGCGCGGATCGACGCAATAAATCACGTTGCGCGCGGATTTGCGCGACCGGATCAGCCCAGCCTGTTCCAGCGCCGACAGGTGGAAGGACAGCCGGGGTGCCGCCAGCCCGAGGGCTTGCGCAAGCTGACCGGCTGACATACCGACATTGCCCAGTGGCATGAGCAACCGGACAAGGTCCAGCCGGGTTTCATGTGCCAGTGCCGCGAGGGCGGCGAGGACTTTACTTTGATCCATCGTTCAACTATTCAAGAACGGTTGAAATATCAATAGCCGATCCCGGTCCGCGTTGCAACGCCGTTGCCACGGACCGGAGCAAGGAACAGGACATGCGCCGATCCACTGCCACCGCTGCCGATATCCCGACGCGCCCGGCGTCGGGGCTGCACACCATGCGCCGGGTGTTGCCGTATCTGTGGCCCGCGGGCGAGGCCTGGGTCAAACGCCGCGTGGTGCTGGCGCTGGTCATGTTGCTGGCGGCGAAGTTGGTATCGGTGACGACGCCGTATCTTTACAAACTGGCGGTGGACCGGCTGTCGGGCGAGACGCCGGACGCGGGCATGATGATGGGTCTTGGCGCGGTCGGGCTGGTGGTGGCCTACGGGCTGGCCCGCCTGGGTGCGGTGATGTTCGGCGAGATGCGGGACGCGGTGTTCGTGCGGGTCGGCCAGCGCGCGATCCGGCGGCTGGCGATCGAGACTTTCACCCACATCCACCAGTTGTCGCTGCGCTATCACATCACCCGCAAGACCGGCGGCCTGAGCCGGGTGATCGAGCGCGGGGTGAAGGGTGTCGATTTCCTGCTGCGCTTCATGCTGTTTTCCATCGGGCCGCTGATCCTGGAACTGACCATGGTGTCGGTGATCTTTGCGGTGGTATTCGGTTGGCAATACATGGCCGTCGTGGTGGTGACCATCGCGCTGTATGTGACGTTCACCTTCAAGGTCACCGAATGGCGGGTAAAGCTGCGCCGCGAGATGAACGATCAGGACACCGATGCCAACCAGAAGGCCATCGACAGCCTGCTGAACTTTGAAACCGTCAAGTATTTCAATGCCGAAACCCGCGAAGCCAGCCGCTATGACGGTGCGATGCAGTGCTATGAGACGGCGGCGGTCAAGACCGGCCAATCGCTGAGCTTCCTGAACATCGGGCAAAGCGCGCTGATCACCAGTGGCCTTGTCATCGTCATGGCGATGAGCGCGCGGGGCGTGCAGGCGGGGACGCTGACGGTGGGCGATTTCGTCATGGTGAACGCCTACATGATCCAGATCACCATGCCGCTGAACTTTCTGGGCACGGTCTACCGGGAAATCCGGCAGGCGCTGGTCGATATGGGCGAGATGTTCGGACTGCTGGCGCAGCCTGCCGAAGTTACCGATGCGCCGGACGCACCCGATCTGCGGGTGACCGGCGGCGAGGTGGTGTTCGACAATGTGATGTTCCGCTATGAGGCGGAGCGGGAGATCCTGAAGGGGATCAGTTTCCGCGTCGGTCCGGGCCAGCGGATTGCGCTGGTCGGCACGTCGGGGTCGGGAAAATCCACCATCGGGCGGCTGTTGTTCCGGTTCTATGACGTGTCCGGGGGGGCGATCCGGGTGGATGGGCAGGATATCCGCGCGGTGACGCAATCCTCGTTGCATGCGATGATCGGGGTGGTGCCGCAGGATACCGTGCTGTTCAACGATACGGTCTATTACAACATCGCCTACGGCCGGGCAGGGGCCAGCCGGGACGAGATCGAGGCGGCGGCGAAGGCGGCGAAGATCCATGACTTTGTGGTCAGCCTGCCCGATGGCTATGACACCACGGTGGGCGAGCGGGGGCTGAAGCTGTCGGGCGGCGAAAAACAG
This sequence comes from Paracoccaceae bacterium, assembly GCA_043727195.1. Taxonomy (GTDB): domain Bacteria; phylum Pseudomonadota; class Alphaproteobacteria; order Rhodobacterales; family Rhodobacteraceae; genus JAUYQR01. The sequence continues at coordinate 8,697 of JAYSYZ010000112.1, read as the reverse complement.
CGGGTGGGCATCGCGCGGACCTTGCTGAAAAACCCGCCGATCCTGATCCTGGACGAGGCGACAAGCGCGCTTGACACCCAGACCGAGCGGTCAATTCAGGACAGTTTGCGCGAAATGGGGCAGGGCCGCAGCGTCATCACCATCGCGCACCGGTTGTCGACGATTGCGGATGCTGACCAGATCATCGTGCTGGAAGAGGGCCGCATCGTGGAGCAGGGCCGGCATGAGGAGCTTTTGGCGCGCAAGGGCCGCTATGCCGCGATGTGGGAACGCCAGTCTTCCGAGGAAGAACAGGAAGCGGCCTGACCTCGCGCAGCCGTGAACGCGCGAAGATGACAGGCTTTTTCCTTTGACCGCCCGGTCAGCTTTGGCCAGACTGCGGCCAGCGAAAGGGAGTGGCCCGATGCTGCGGCGCGTGGGTGTGGTTATGCTGCTCTGCTTCGGGCTGGCGTCGGCGGCGCTGGCCGAGCGGCGCGTGGCGCTGGTGCTGGGTGCCGAGAACTACAAGTCGATCCGCACGCTGGACAATCCCGAAAACGACGCGCTGGCGATGAAGACGCTGCTGGAAAAGCTGGATTTCGAGGTGTTCATCGAAACCGACCGCGATCTGCGCCGGATGCGCCGCGCACTGCAGGATTTCAGGGAGGACGGCGCGGGGGCGGATGTGGCGCTGGTCTTCTTTGCAGGCCATGGCGTGGCGATGGGCGGGGTGAATTATCTGCTGCCGACCGATGCCGATGCGGGATCGGCGGAGACGCTTGCGGCAACCGCGCTGCCGCTGGCGGAACTGCAGGATGTGCTGCGCGGCCTGGCCACGGCCTCGATCGTGCTGCTGGACGCGTGCCGCGATGATCCGTTTGCGGGCGGCGGGACCGAAGGCCGTGGCGCGGCGGCGCTGGCGGATGACCCGCCCAGCGTTGCCAAAGCCGCGCCGGGGCTTGGCCGGATCGGGCGCGCCGATGGCGTCCTTTTCGCCTTTGCCGCCGCCCCGAACGAGACGGCTGCCGACGGAACCGAAGAAAACTCGCCTTTCACGGCGGCGCTGGTGCGCCATTTCGGCACGCCGGGGGTTGAGCTGCGCACCGCGCTGACGCTGGTGCAGCAGGATGTCTATGACCGCAGCCGGGGCAGACAATTGCCCTACATCGAAAGCGGGCTGCCGGAACTGGTGTTCATCACCGGTGAGGGGATCTTGCCGGAACGGGACCAGCTTCTGATCGCCATGGCGGACCTGACACCCGACCTGCGCGCCGAGGTGGAGACGCTGGCCGCCCAACGCAACATGCCGCTGGCCCCGCTGTATGCGGCGCTGCTGTCGGCCAATCTGGGGGACCAGACGCCCGAGGAGCGGGCGCGGCTGCTGTTGGAGGCGGCGAGTTCCTATGACACGTTCCAGTCGGAACTGCAGCGCTACCGGTCGGACGATCCGCGCGTGGCAGACCTGCGGACCCGTGCCGAGGAACAACTGAGCCTTGGTGCCTTTGACACCGCACGCGCCCTGTTGACCGAAGCGGCCGAGATTGACGCCAGCGCCCGCACCTCGATCCGCGAAACCTATCTGGCGCGCACCTTGTCGGAGGCGGCGACGCATGTGCTGAACGCAAACGCCGCGCGCACCGATCTTCGCTATGATCTGGCGATTTCCGATCTGGCAAAGGCCGTGGCGTTGTTCGGCGAAGTGGCGGATGACGAGATCGACCGTAACACCCGGTTTTCCTACATGGAGGCGCTGTCGGCGCTGGGCGAATTGCAACTGGTGGCGGGCAACACCCAGGCGGCGCTGATCTCGTTCATGGCGCGCAGTGACTTTGCGCAGGGGCAGGTCGAGGCGGACCCGTCCGACGTGGGCTGGGTGCGCGAGCTGATCTGGTCGCTGAACAGCGTCGGCAACGTGCTGCAGCAGCAAGGCTACCTGAGGGAGGCGGAAGCCGCCTATGCCAGCGCGCTGGAATTTTCGCAGTGGCAGGCGGACCTGTCGCCGGATGATCCCGACCTGATGCGCGACCGGCAGGTGGCGCGCAACAAGGTGGGCGAAATCCGGTTTGCGCGGAATGACTTTCCGGGCGCGCTGGCGGCGCATCGGGAGGCGTTGCAGATCGCCGAGACGCTGCTGGCCACCGATCCCGAAAATGTGACCTACCGACGCGACGTGTCCTATACCCAGGAACGCATCGGCGACGTTCTGGTCGCGATGGGCGAAAAGGAAGGCGCGCGGGGGGCATTCTCGATCTCGTTGCAGATGACCGAAGATCTTGCGGCCGAATTTCCCGCCGATGAGGAAATCCGCCGTGACCTGTCGGTCAGCTATGAACGCATCGGCGACACCCTGATCGCGGACGGCGATTACGATGGTGGGCTGGCGTCATATGGCAAGGCGCTGGCGATCCGCGAGGAACTGGCAGCGCTTGACCCCGACAACAAGCTGCGCCAGCGCGACCTGTCGGTAACGTTCGAGCGGATCGGCGATATCAACGCGTTGCGCGACGACACCGAATCCGCCCTGTTGGCGCATCAGGCGGCGGTGGCGATCCGTGAAAAGCTGGCCGCGCTGGACCCCACCAATATGCTGTGGCAGCGCGACCTTTCGGTCAGCCATGAACGGCTGGGCGATCTGTACATCGGAATGAATGATCTGGTGGCCGCGCTGGCCGCGCACGAACGGTCGCGCACCCTGCGCGAGGGGATCGTGGCGCTGGACCCGGCCAATCTGCCGCGCCAGCGCGATCTGGGCGTGGCGCTGGAAAAGGTGGGCGATGTCAAGCTGGCGATGGGCGACCGCGCCGGTGCACGGCAGCTGCATGATGAAGCGCTGAGTTTGCGCCGGTCGATGGCGGCGGCAGACCCTACTGTCGGGCAGTACAGCCGCGACATCACCTTTTCGCTGCTGGAGATCGCGGAAATCCTTACGGCGGACCAGAATCCTGCTGCCGCCGAACCGCTGTACGTCGAGGCTGTCGCCTTGCGCGAAGCGCTGCTGGCGGCGCTGCCCAACGACGTTGCCAGCCTGCGCGATCTGTCGATCGTGCAGAATCTGCTGGTCGCGACGCTGCTTGATCTGAACCGGCCGGCGGATGCGCTGCGCGAGGCACGAAAATCGGTCGCCACCGCAGACCGGCTGTTGGCGGTGGCCCCGGCTGTTGGCGAACATATCCATGACAGGCTGGTGTCGCTGAACCGGCTGGGCGATGCGCAGGTTGCCAATGGCGATCAGGCGGGTGCTGCCGACACCTTCAAGGCGATGGTTCAGACCGGCAACACCTTGCTGGACATCGATGCCTACAGCACCACCTGGGCGAATGATCTGGCGTTGGCGCTGGCGCGGCTGGGGGATGCGCAGCTTGCCACCGGTGATCTGGCGGGCGCGCTGAAAAGCCATCAGGATTGCCTGAACCTGCGGGACTGGCTGGTCCAGCAGGACAGCAATAACGATGGCTGGTATCGCAATCTGGCGATCAGTTACGAACGTATCGGCACGGTGCTGGCCGAACAGCAGGATTTTCAGACCGCGCTGCAAAATCAGGAACAAAGCCTGACGATCATGCGCGAACTGGCCGCCGCTTTCCCCGACGACGCCTGGTACAAGATCGATATGGTTCGGGCGCTCGACCTGACGGCCACGCTGTTGCAGGACGGGACGGCGGAAAATCAGGAGGCGCTGGCCATTCTGGAAGCGATGCGCGATGCAAGCACGCTGCCGCCGGGTTATGAGGAGTGGATTCCCGCATTCCGCAAGACGCTTGGCCTGCCGCCGGAATTCTGACGGCCGCTGCGGGACGGGCAGGGCTTGGCAACATCGGCGCTTTGCCTGTAAGACGGGGCAAAGCGGAACATGAGGCAAGCGCGTTGAGCAATCCTGACAGCTTCATCGAAGAAGTCACCGAAGAGGTGCGCCGTGACCGGCTGTTCCGGGTTTTCCGCAAATACGGCTGGATCGGGGTGGTGCTGGTGATCGGCATCGTGGTCGGTGCGGCGTGGAATGAATGGACCAAGGCGCGCGACGCCGCCCGCGCCGAGGCGTTTGGCGATGCGGTGATCGACGCGCTTGATCAGGGCACGCCCGAGGAGCGGGTGGCCGCGCTGGCCGCAGTGCCCGCCGATGGCGAACAGCTGGGGCTGCTGCAACTGATCCTGGCGTCCGACCCGGACGAAGATCGCGCGACGACCCTTGCGGCGCTGGAAAAGGTGGTGGCGGATGCGGCGCTGCCGGTCAGCTACCGCGATCTTGCGGTGCTGCGCCGGGTGCTTGCGGGCGGCACCGATCTGCCACTGGCAGACCGGCGCACCGCGTTGGAAGGGATTGCCGTCGCCGGGCGCCCCTACCGGACACTGGCGGATGAGCAACTGGCATATCTGCTGATCGAAGAGCAGAAACTGCCCGAGGCGATCTCCGCGCTGACAGCGCTTATTCAGGATCAGCAGGCGTCGGGCGCGCTGCGGGCGCGGGCCGGACAGGTGATCACCGCGCTGGGCGGAAAGCCGCCCGAAGTGGCGGGCGGTTGAGGCAGGGGCGCGGGTTTGACGAAAGGTCTTTTCAGATGGCAGGCATGACGATCAGGCTGATGGCGGGCGCGGCGCTTGTGCTGCTGGCTGCCGGTTGCGGCAACAGGGAAGTGATCCTGCAAGGCGAACGCTTTCCGGTGCGCGCGCCCCTGGAAGACAGCATTGCGGTCGAGGGGCAGCCTGCGCCGGTGGCCCCCGCTGCCGCAGAAAACCAGAGCCTGGCCATCGCGCTTCCCGGCCAGACCAACACCGACTGGACGCATCGCGCGGGCAATGCCCGCCACCTGATGCCGCACTCGGCGTTGTCGCCAACGCCCGTGCGGGTATGGAGCGCCAACATCGGGTCTGCCAGCAGCCGCAAGAACCGCATCGCGGCCGCCCCGGTTGCCACGGGTGGACGCATCTTCACGATGGACGCGGGGACCATGGTCACTGCCACCTCGACCGGCGGGGCGACGCTGTGGTCGGTTGACCTGACGGCGGCTTTTGACGCGGGCGGTGGTCTGTCCGGCGGCGGTCTGGCGGCAGCGGGCAATACCGTGTTCGTGACCACGGCCTACGGCGAGGTGGTGGCGCTGAATGCGGCGTCGGGTGGGGTGTTGTGGCGTCAGCGCGTTGACGCACCGGTTACGGGCGCCCCCGCCACGGACGGCGAGGCGGTCTATGTCAGCGGGCGCGACGGATCGGCCTGGGCCATCGGTGCCGCCGACGGCAAGGTGATCTGGCAGGTCGTCGGCACGCCGGGCAAGCAGGGCTATCTTGGCTCTGCCGCACCGACGGTGGGTGACCGCGCGGTGATTTTCCCGACAAATGCCGGTGATCTGATGGCGGTTCTCAAGATCGGCGGGGGCACCAAGGTCTGGCAAGCCTCGTTGGCGGGCAAGCGGCTGGGCCGCGCTTATGCCTATTCTCCCGACATCACCGGTGATGCGGTCATTGCGGGCAAGGTCCTGTTTGCGGGCACAGCGGCGGGGCGAACGGTGGCGATGTCATCCTCGACCGGCGAACGCATCTGGTCGGCGGGCGAAGGTGCGCTGGGGCCGGTCGTGGTGGCGGGCGGGTCGATTTTCCTGGTGAATGACGAGGCAAAACTGGTTCGGCTGGATGGGGCCACCGGCGCCGTGATCTGGACGGTCGAGATGCCCTATTTCGAGGCCGAAAAGGTCAAGAAACGCAAGGCGATCTTTGCCCATTACGGCCCGGTTCTGGCGGGCGGGCGGATCATGGTCGTGTCGTCCGACGGTATTCTGCGCGCCTTCAACCCCGAGGATGGCAGCCTGACCCATTCGACCGCCATCCCCGGCGGCGCGTCGGCGCAACCGGCTGTGGCGGGCGGGGTGCTGTACGTCGTCAGCACGAATGGGCAACTTCACGCTTTCCGCTAACGCCCATCCCGTGTATGGCAAGCGCTTCGCCAGACCCGGACGCATGACATGAGCTTTACCCTCGCCATCGTGGGCCGCCCGAATGTGGGCAAATCCACGCTGTTCAACCGGCTGGTGGGCCGCAAGCTGGCGCTGGTCGATGACCAGCCCGGGGTGACGCGTGACCTGCGCGAGGGCGATGCCAAGTTGTACGACCTGCGCTTTACCGTGATCGACACGGCTGGGCTTGAAGAGGTTACCGACGACAGCCTGCAGGGCCGGATGCGGCGGCTGACCGAACGCGCGGTCGATATGGCCGATGTCTGTCTGTTCTTGCTGGATGGCCGGGTGGGCGTTACCTCATCGGATGAGGTTTTCGCCGACATCCTGCGCAAGAGGGGTGCCCGCGTCATCCTTGGTGTCAACAAGGCCGAAGGCCGCGCGGGCGACGCCGGTGCATTGGAGGCGTGGAGCCTTGGCCTTGGCGAGCCGCTGCGCCTGTCGGCCGAACATGGCGAGGGGATCGACGATCTTTACCGCATCCTGAAACCGCTGGAAGGCGAGTTTCTGGAGCGTGAAACCGAGAATGCGCCGCTGGTGGATCTGGATCTGAGCGAGGCAGAGGCAGAACTTGACGCAGATGAAACCGCGCATCACCCGACCGCGAAGAAACCGCTGCAAATCGCGGTGATCGGGCGGCCGAATGCCGGAAAATCGACGCTGATCAACAAGATCCTCGGCTATGACCGGCTGCTGACCGGGCCGGAGCCGGGCATCACCCGCGACGCGATTTCGGTCAAGGCCGACTGGCACGGGACGCCGATCCGGATTTTTGACACGGCCGGCATGCGCAAGAAGGCCCGCATCACCGAAAAGCTGGAAAAGCTGAGCGTGTCGGACGGGATCCGCGCGGTGCGCTTTGCCGAGGTGGTGGTGGTGCTCTTGGACGTGGAAATCCCGTTCGAGGTGCAGGACCTGCGCATCGCCGATTTCGCCGAAACCGAGGGCCGCGCGGTGGTGGTGGCGGTGAACAAATGGGATCTTGAGGACGAAAAGCAGGACAAGCTGGCCGAGTTGAAAGAAATGTTCGACCGGCTGTTGCCGCAGTTGCGTGGCGCGCCGCTGGTGACGGTATCTGCCAAGACGGGCCGGGGACTTGACCGGCTGCATGATGCGATCCGCAAGGCGCATGACGTGTGGAATCGGCGGATCACCACGGCGCGGCTGAACACCTGGCTCGGCGCCATGACCGAGGCGCATCCGCCACCGGCGCCGGGCGGCCACCGCATCAAGCTGCGTTACATCAGTCAGGTCAAGACACGCCCGCCCGGCTTTGTCATCATGTGCTCACGCCCCGATGAGCTGCCTGACAGTTACAAACGCTATCTGGTCAATGGCTTGCGGGAGCATTTCGAGATGCCGGGGACGCCGATCCGGCTGTTCTTCCGCAGTCAGGCGTCGAAGAACCCGTTCAAGGACCAGAAGTTCCACACCCCTTCGCGGCTGCGCAAGCACATCGAGGGCAAGGGGCGCGAAAGCCTGAAGCGTTAGGCGCGGCGGGTGACCATCAGGGTCAGCAGCATGACGACGATGCCGGACCCGGCCAGCGCTGCCACCGTCAGGTTCGGCGTCCAGTTCGCCACCACGACGCCGAGCAACGCCCAGATCACGGTGAGGCCATAGACCGGCAGGGCAGGTCGGCGCATCTGTACGGTGACAGCGATGACCAGCACCAGCGCAAGCATGGCGGCGGCCGATTGCGTATCGGTCAGCCAGCCGTAGCCGGCGATCAGGACGCCGGTCGAAACCGCAGCAGCAGCCGACAGCCAGCCTGCGAAGATTGCGGTGGGGCCCGCCAGCATCCAGCGGTCAACGCCGGGGTCGGCGCAGAGGTAGGCCGCGATCGCGGCACCTGCCATCACCCAGATCGTCACCGTGCCCCAGATGGCACTTTGGCCCGCGATCGCCAGCCAGACCGCGCCGACCAGCACCGCCACGGTCAGGGGCAACCGCACGGCATCCCATGCCGGATTGTCGCGCCGTTTCCACAAGCCAAAGGCAGCGTGGGCGATCAGCCAGGTGTAAATCACGCTCCATATCGCAAACGCATATCCGGCGGGCTGGATGGAGGGCCTTTCGATCCGGACCGGGAACAGGCCGGGGTCATAGCCGGTAAATGGCGGCGTCACGAACGGCGCGATCCCGAAGGCAAGGGTCGCCGCGACAAGGAGGCTGGCTTTGATGAGGCTGGCTTTGATCATGTAACCCATACGTGTCACCTGCTGGTTCAGACCAATTGTCCGTCGGGCGCGATCTGGGTCTTGCCGCCGAGGTACCCGTGCAGGACCGCCGGCAGATCGACCGATCCATCCGCCTGCTGGCCGTTTTCCAGAACCGCGATCAGGCAGCGCCCGACGGCAAGGCCGGAGCCGTTGAGGGTGGCCAGAAATTCGGGCTTGCCCCCTGCCGGGCGAAAGCGGGCATTCATCCGGCGCGCCTGAAAGGTGCCGCAGGTCGAAACGGAGCTGATCTCGCGGTAGGTGTTCTGGCCGGGCAGCCAGACCTCCAGGTCATGGGTCTTCTGGCTGCCAAAGCCCATGTCGCCGGTGCAAAGAACGACGGTGCGGTAAGGCAGGCCCAGCTTTTCAAGCACCGCTTCGGCGCAGCGGGTCATGCGGTCGTGTTCGGCCAGCGCGGTGGCAGGGGTGCAGATCGTGACCATCTCGACCTTTTCGAACTGGTGCTGGCGCAGCATGCCGGTGGTGTCGCGGCCCGCCGACCCGGCCTCGGAGCGGAAGCATTGGGTGTGGGCGGTCATGCGGATGGGAAGGAC
>JAYSYZ010000111.1:0-1752 GCA_043727195.1 Paracoccaceae bacterium | reverse complement strand
GCCGCCGGCACGGTGGATGATGCGCCGCTGCTTGGCAAGGATCCCGGTGCCGCCGAGGCGGTGCTGTCGCCCAAGGTGCATGGCACCAAGCTGCTGGGCACCCTTTTGCCGGATGGCAGTATTGCGCGGCTGGTGCTGTTTTCGTCCACCTCTACTGTCATCGCCCCGGCAGGACAGGCGGATTATGTGGCGGCGAACGAGTATCTGAACGCCTTCGCGCGGTCGCGGGCCGGCGGCAAGACCAAAGTCACCGCGATCAACTGGGGGATCTGGTCGGGCATCGGAATGGCGGCGGACGCGGATGCCCGCCGTCAGGGGCAGGACGGAGCGGCGGCCCCGTTGCCGGGGCTGATGATCCTGGAGCGGATGCGCCGCGCAGACGACGAGACGCGGTTTCTGGCGACGCTGACTGCGGGGCATTGGGTGATGGACGATCACCGCTTGCGCGACGGCACGGCGGTATTGCCGGGGGCGGCATGGCCCGAGATTGCGGCGGAGGCGCTGTCGGCGGTGGGGGCGAAGCCGGGGTTCGTGCTGACCGATCTGACAGTGTTCCGGCCCTTGCGGCTGGAGGCGGACATGCCGCGCGATCTGCGGGTGTCGCTGGTGCGGGGCCGCGACGGCGGTCAGCGGCTGCAGGCGCGGGCGTGGGAGGCTGCGGGTTGGGTGATGACGGCGGAGGCGGGGATTTCTGCACTGACCGGCACGGCGGGGGTTCTGGACCTTGGGGCGATTGTCGCGCGCTGCGGGGTGCGGGAAAGCGCGCAGGGCGGGGTCAGTCTGCCGTCGGCGCAGGAAGACCGGCTGGCATTCGGGCCGCGCTGGCAGGTGCTGCGCGCCACTGCGATGGCGGCGGGCGAGGGGTTGGCGACGCTGGCTTTGCCCGCGCAGGCTGTGCGGGATGTGGAAGTCTGCGCCATTCATCCGGCGCTGTTTGATATCGGCACCGGGTGGGGGCTGGCATTGTTGCCGCCCGCGCCGGTGGGGGCAATCTGGGTGCCGGTGACCTTGGGCACGGTGAAAGTCTTTGCGCCGCTGCCTGCGGAGATCCGCAGCTGGGCGCGGCTGGCGGGAACGCCGGGGGCGGATGTGGCCAGTTTCGACGTGACGCTGACAGATGCGTCGGGGCGGGTGCTGGTTGAGGTGGAGGGGATCACCTTCCGGTCGGTCGCGGCTGAGGAGGTGCTGGCGCGACCGGCGGCCCCTGCCCCGCGCGAGGTGCTGGTGGAGGATGCGCAGCGATCCTCCTCCCCGGCGGAACAGCAATTGGCGCAGGCCTTGGCGGGCGGTATTCGCCCTGCCGAGGGGGCTGAGGCGTTTCTGCGGGCGCTGGCGGTGGACGAGGCGCAGGTGCTGATATCCTCGCTGGATCTGGCGGCGCTGGCGCGGCAAAGCGCTGTTGTACAGGCGATGCCAGACGGCGATGGCGCGGGCTTTGCCCGGCCTGATCTGGAGACGGCCTATGTCGCGCCGCGCACGGCGGTAGAACGAACGCTGGCCGGGTTCTGGGCCGAATTGCTGGGCGTGGCGGAAGTGGGGGTGGAGGATGATTTCTTTACCCTTGGTGGCCATTCGCTGATCGCGGTGCGGCTGTTTGCGATGATCCGGCGGCAGTGGAAGATCGACTTCCCGATCTCGGTCCTGTTCGAGGCGCCGACGATTGCGCGCTGTGCGGCGCTGATTGCGGAACGGCTGGGGCCGGAGGATGAGGCGGCGGCGGCCCCGGCGGCCAAGGCCGATCCGGCAGGGCCG
>JAYSYZ010000110.1:0-4256 GCA_043727195.1 Paracoccaceae bacterium | reverse complement strand
CCTCGCCGATGCCGATCTTGAACATGACGTTCGGGTCCTGGCCGATCACGGCGGAAATATCAGGCACGCGGGACCAGAACCTGAGCGCGCGGGAAGGTTTCACCGTGGCGCGGGTGAGGACGGCGAGGGGGCCTGCGGGGGCGTGCGGATCGGTTTCAGGCACGAACGGATTGACGCCGGACCACGAACCACGGGCCGAGAGGGGGGAAAGGAAGATGGTGCAGGATTCGGCGGCATGGGCCCGCCAGCGCTGCCAGACGGGGCTGGCGGCGGTGCGGTCGCGGGCGGTGGCTTCGTCCGGCCAGACGGCGAGAATCGCCCAGACCCCCCAGTTCGGGCGGGGGGTGAATCCCTGGCCAGTGCCGGAGCCGCAAAGCTTCCAGAACAGGGCCTTGGATTCGCGATGCAGCCTGAACCGCGCGGCCCCCATCTGACCGATCACCCACAGGCGCGGGCCAAAGCCATTGAAGCGGAACAGGCTGAGGCTGGCTGTGGGCATGACCCCCTCCGGAAGTGTAAAGACAGTCTTACACTTTACGCCCGTCAGGGAAAGCGGAAATGGCCCATTTTGCCGCAGCATGAGCGATATTGTAAATTAAACTGGACACTCTATCATCGAGGTCATGACACAATACAGCAAGTCGCCCCGCCCCGTCGGTTCCCGCCCCAGGGAAAGCCATGCCATCGTGATTGGCGCGGGGCTTGGCGGCCTTGCCTCGGCGATGCGGCTGGGGGCCAAGGGGTACCGGGTCACGGTGATCGACCGGCTGGACCGGGCGGGCGGGCGCGGGTCGTCGATCACCCAAGGCGGGCATCGGTTCGATCTGGGGCCTACCATCGTGACGGTGCCGCAGATATTGCGCGAGTTGTGGACGGCCTGCGGGCGGGATTTCGACCGGGACGTGAGCCTGAAACCGATGGATCCGTTCTATGAGATCCGGTTTCAGGATGGCGAGACGTTCACCATGCGCGGCGACGCGGCAGCGATGCGGGCAGAGGTGGCGCGCATTTCGCCCGCCGATGCCAAGGGCTATGCGGCGTTCCTGAACGGCGCCGAGGCGCGCTATCGGTTCGGGTTCGAAGACCTTGGCCGCCGTCCGATGCACCGGCTGATCGACCTGATCAAGGTGTTGCCGAAATTTGCCTGGTACCGTGCCGACCGGTCGGTTTATGCCCATGCCGCCGCCAAGGTGCGCGACGAACACCTGCGGTTTGCCTTGTCGTTCCACCCCCTGTTCATCGGCGGTGACCCGTTCCGGGTCACTTCCATGTACGCGCTGGTCAGCCATCTGGAGGCAGCCTTTGGCGTCCATTACGCGATGGGCGGGGTGCAGGCGATTGCCGATGCCATGGTGCGGGTGATCGAGGCGCAGGGCGGCGAAGTTGTCCATGACACCGAGGTTGACGAGGTGGTCGTTGCCGGAGGCAGGGCCGCTGGAGTGCGGCTCATGTCGGGCGATGTGCTGGCGGCGGATGTGGTGGTGTCAAATGCGGATGCGGGGCATACCTATGACCGTCTGTTGCGCAACGCGCCGAAGCGGCGCTGGACGCCGGCCAAGCTGCGCCGGCAGCGCTGGTCTATGGGATTGTATGTCTGGTATTTCGGGACGAGTGGCACAAAGGACATGTGGAAGGATGTGGGGCATCATTCCATCGTCGTCGGGCCCCGCTACCGCGAGCATATCAAGGACATCTTCATCCGGGGCCGTCTGGCAGATGACATGAGCCTTTACGTCCACCGGCCATCGGTGACCGATCCTTCAGTGGCACCCGAAGGCGACGATACGTTCTATGTGCTCAGCCCGGTTCCGCATCTGGGGCATGGCGGGGTGAACTGGGCCGAGGAGGAGCCGAAATACCGCGCCAAGATGGCGGCAATGCTGGAAGAGCGGCTGATCCCGGGGTTTCAGGCTCGACTGACGGAAAGTCTGGTGTTCACGCCCGATACCTTTCGTGACCGCTATCTGTCGCCTTACGGGGCGGGGTTTTCGATCGAGCCGCGCATCCTGCAATCGGCGTATTTCCGGCCCCATAACGTGAGCGAGGAATTGCCGGGGCTGTATCTGTGCGGCGCGGGGACACATCCCGGTGCCGGGGTGCCGGGGGTGATCGGCACGGCGGAGGTGCTGGGCAAACTGGTGCCCGACGCAGCCGTGCGGTGGGAGGCTGCGCCCGTGCGGCTGGCTGCGGAATGATCGCGGCGGCGGATATGGCGGCATGTCGCGCGGCGATTCGCACCGGCAGCCTGTCGTTTCACGCGGCGTCGCGCCTGTTGCCTGCGGCGGTGCGTGACCCGGCGCTGGCGCTGTATGCGTTCTGCCGGTTGGCGGATGACGCGGTGGATGAGGGCTACGACAAGACCGGCGCTGTCCTGCGGCTGCGCGACCGGCTGGACCGGGTCTATGCGGGGCGGCCGGTGAATGCCGCGGCCGACCGGGCGTTTGCGGCGGTGGTTGCCGATTTCGACATGCCGCGTGCGTTGCCGGATGCGCTGCTGGAAGGCATGGCTTGGGATGCGGTCGGGCGGCGCTATGACGATCTGTCGGGGGTGCTTGCGTATGCGGCGCGGGTCGCGGCGGCGGTGGGTGCGATGATGTGCGTCCTGATGCGGGTGCGGGAGGCGGACGCTTTGGCGCGGGCGTGCGATCTGGGCCTTGCGATGCAGCTGACCAACATCGCGCGGGATGTGGGCGAGGATGCGCGGGCGGGCCGGGTCTATCTGCCGCTGGGCTGGCTGAGGGAGGAGGGCGTTGCGGTGGAGCGGTGGCTGGCCGACCCGGTCGCCGATCCGGGGGTGCAGCGGGTGGTGCAGCGGCTGCTTGGTCAGGCCGAACAATTGTACCTGCGGTCGGAGGCGGGGGTGGCGGCGCTGCCCTTCGGGTGCCGGCCGGGGATCTTTGCGGCGCGGCTGATCTATGACGGGATCGGCGGCGCGGTGCGGCGGGCGAAGTTCGATACGGTGTCGGCGCGGGCCCGGACGGGACGCGCGCAGAAGATCGGCTGGCTGGGGCTGGCGGTGGCGCGGGCTGGCGCGGTGTCGGTGATGCCGCGCACGGCGGTGTTGCATGCGCCGCCGGTGCCGGAGGTGGCGTTTCTGGTGCAGGCGGCGGCGCGGGTGGCCCCGTTGCGGGGGCGCAGCGATGCCTTGCTGGGCGTCCTGGCGCAGCTGGAGGCGCGCGACCGGGGGCTTTCCGCCTGACCGGTTGGCTTGGCGCCGGTGATCCGCTAGGGTGCAGCGCATGGATATTTATCTGTTTGGAACCTATCTGCTGGCGTGTGGTGCCGCGGCGACGACGGGGGCGATGTTTTCGCCCGGGGCCTGGTATGAGGCGCTGACGAAACCGCGCTGGACGCCGCCGAACTGGCTGTTTCCGGTGGCATGGACGACGCTGTATCTGCTGATGGCGGCGGCGGCGGCGCGAGCATCGGGGGTGGAGGGGGCGGGCTTTGCGCTGGCGCTGTGGTCGGTGCAGATTGCGTTCAACACCCTGTGGACGCCGGTGTTCTTTGGCTTGCGGCGGCTGCGGGCAGCAATGGTGGTGATGGTCGGGCTGTGGCTGTCGGTTGCGGCGACGATGCTGGCGTTTTTCGATCTGGACCTGTGGGCGGGGCTGATGTTCGTGCCGTATCTGGTCTGGGTGACGGTGGCGGGGGCGCTGAATTTCTGGGTGATGCGGCACAATCCGGATGGCGTGGCCCAACCCTGATTGCGGGGTCAGGCGAAGGCCCAGTCGCGGCGGCGCGGCACGCGCAGCGCGATCATCGGTTTCAGCCAGGGTCGGCGGTAGCGCGTCAGATCAAGCGCTTCGTGGACACCGGTGGTGACCTCGCCGTCGATCCGGGTTTCAACCAGGCTGCGGGAATAGAATGGAGCATCCAGCATGTTGAGACGCTGGCGTGGCACGGTGCCCGGGTCGGCGCGGGTTTCGCGGCGGACTTGCCAGAGGCTGCGGCGGAATGAGGTGAGGGGCGGCGGGGTGATTTCGCGCACGCGGCCTTGTGCATCGATCTCCACGCCGAGGGCGAGGGTGGAGCCGTCGATCCGGGTGGCGTCGTAGAAGCAGACGGCGCGGTCTTTCAGCGGGTAGCGCCCCCATGTCCAGAAGCGGAAGTCGGATTCCAGCGCCGCCGAGCCGAAGTTCGCGTCGAAATAGCCATGGCCCTGCCAGCGGTGGCCCTGCGTCAGGTTCACGTCGATGTGGGCGGTTGGCGCGAACGGGCGCCAGAGGTGGCGGGCGTCGGGGGTGAGCAGCACC
>JAYSYZ010000109.1:0-4268 GCA_043727195.1 Paracoccaceae bacterium | reverse complement strand
CATAATCCTCCGCCTGCGCCTGCTCGGCCACAAGCGCGAACTCGGCCAACTGGCTCGGCGCGCCGCCGAGCGCTTTCAGCTGTCGCGCGGCCTCAGCCGCGAGCGTAAGGTCGCCGACGCCAAGTTCGGCCAGGATCGCGCCTTCCAGCAGCCGGGGATTGGCCGCATCCGACAGGATCGCCTTGCCGTACCAGATGGCAGCGGCGCGAAAGTCGTTCTGCGATTCCGCGACGCGCGCCGCCAGATAGGCCCCCGGATCCGCGGCCTCCTCGGCCCGCGCCGCGCCGAAGGCCAGCGCCGAGGTCAGCGCCATCACAGCGACAAGCGGGCGAAAGACGGGTTGCGGCATCGGGCCTCTCCAAAATGGTTCCGGGAAACCTAGCCGCCGCCGCAGCGCGACGCAATGCGCCGGGGCCAATCCTGTCCATCAGCCGCAGCTTCGCCGGACAAGCTTTTGTGAGGCCGTTACATATTGGGGTAATTCGGCCCGCCACCGCCCATCGGCGTGGTCCAGACGATGTTCAGGCTGGGGTCCTTGATGTCACAGGTCTTGCAATGCACGCAGTTCTGAAAGTTGATGCGGAATATGGCATCCGCCCCCTGGCCCAGCACTTCGTACACCCCCGCAGGGCAATAGCGTTGCGCCGGTTCCGCATATTTCGGCAGGTTTACCCGGATCGGCACCGAGGGGTCCTTGAGCACCAGATGCGCCGGTTGCGCCTCGTCATGGTTTGTAAAGCTGTAGGCTACGTTGGTCAGCCGGTCGAAAGACAACACGCCGTCCGGTTTGGGATAGGCGATCAGCGGGAAATCCTTTGCCAGCCCCGTCGCCGCCGCATCGGATTTGCCGTGCTTCAAGGTGCCAAAGACGGTGAAACCCGCCGTGTTGGCCCACATGTCGATGCCACCGCCCAAGAGGCTGGCCACCAGACCATAGCGCGACCACAACGGCTTTACGTTGCGCACCTTCTTCAGGTCGCGGCCGATGGCGCCGCCGCGCACCTCTGCCTCATAGGTGGCCAGTTCGTCGCCTGACCGTCCCGCCACGATCGCCGCGTGGGCCGCCTCTGCCGCCGCCTTGCCTGACAGCATCGCATTGTGGTTGCCCTTGATGCGCGGCACGTTGACCAAACCCGCCGTGCAGCCCAGCAGTGCCACCCCCGGCGCCACCATCTTGGGGATCGACTGCCAGCCCCCTTCGCTGATTGCCCGCGCGCCATAAGCCACGCGTTTGCCGCCGCGCAACAACTCTGCCACCATCGGATGATGCTTGAACCGCTGGAATTCCATGTAAGGGTACAGGTGCGGGTTCTGATAGTTCAGATGCACCACGAAACCTACATAAACCTGATTGTTTTCAAGGTGATAGATGAACGACCCGCCCCCGGCATTCTTGCCCAGCGGCCATCCCATCGTGTGGGTCACGGCGCCAGCGCGGTGCTTGGAGGGGTCGATCTCCCATATCTCTTTCATGCCGAGGCCGAATTTCTGCGGATCCTTGCCCTTGGAAAGATCGAACCGGTCGATCACCTGTTGTGCCAGGCTGCCACGCACGCCTTCGCTCAGGAACACGTATTTGCCACGCAGTTCCATTCCCGGCTCATAGTTTGGCCCCTGTTCGCGCGTCGCTGGATCGCGGCCGAACTCGCCTGCGACCACACCCGCCACCCGGTCGCCCTCGAACACCAGTTCGCTGCAGGCCATGCCGGGAAAAATCTCGACCCCAAGCCCTTCGGCGACGCCCGCCATCCAGCGGCAGACATTGGCCATCGAGACGATGTAATTGCCGTGATTGCTCATCAAGGGCGGCATCGGCCAGTTCGGAATGCGGATCTTGCCGGCCTCGCCAAGCATGTAGAAATTATCCGTGGTGACCGGCACTTTGACCGGCGCGTCCATGTTTCGCCAGTCCGGCAAAAGCGCGTCCAGCCCGGCGGGATCCAACACCGCGCCGGACAGGATATGCGCGCCGACCTCTGACCCTTTTTCCAGCACAACCACAGACCGTTCCGGGTCCAACTGCTTCAGCCGGATCGCCGCAGACAAGCCCGCCGGGCCCGCGCCGACGATCACCACGTCATAATCCATCTGTTCGCGCTGGATCGCAGTCATGATCGGTCCTTCTCTGGCGCGCGGTTGCCGCCTTGAAACGGTGACAATTTCCGGCTGTCCTGTTGCCCCATGCCGGCCCCAAGGTCAACCGTGACGCAACATCACGACTGCGCTTCGCAGGCGACCGGCCGCCGCCCCGCTGCGCCATCCCCCTTGCATTTATACCGCCCATCGGATCAGGTGAAATCGGTAAAAGCCTGAAGTCATGGTCCGCCGCCCGGTCCGTGACTTCTTCTTTTGATGTGGAAGGCCGATGGAAAAGATCCCGATGACGCGGCGCGGTTTCACCGCAGCCGACGAAGAACTGAAGCTGCTCAAGACCGTGGACCGTCCGGCCATCATCCGCGATATCGCCGAAGCGCGCGAACACGGCGATCTGTCCGAGAACGCCGAGTATCACGCGGCGCGCGAAAAACAGAGCTTCATCGAAGGCCGTATCAAGGAACTGGAGGGCGTGCTGTCGCTGGCCGAAGTCATCGACCCGACCCGCTTTTCCGGCTCGATCAAGTTCGGGGCGACGGTGGTCGTGGTTGACGCCGACAGCGGCGACCAGAAAACCTATCAGATCGTCGGCGAATCCGAGGCGGATATCGAAAACGGGCTTCTGAACATCCGCTCGCCACTGGCCCGTGCCCTGATCGGCAAGGAGGAGGGCGACACCGTCGACGTCAAAACCCCCGGCGGGATCCGGTCCTATGAAATCCTGTCCATCCGCTTTATCTGATCGAGGGTTGACGACATGCCCTTGCCGCAAGACCAGCCACGCAAGGACCCCGCCTTGGCCCACGTGCCGCCATTCACCACCGGCAGCGGTGGCATGGAAATAGCCGGCGTGGCCCTCAGCCTGCTGTGGTCGATCTCGGTCCTTGTCTACGTCCTCATCTCGCCGCCCGGAAATGACGCCAAAACGCTTGGCCTGGTGCTGACCCTGTTGATGGTTATCCTGCCGATCGCGCTGATCTGGGTGGTTGTCATCACGCTCAGATCGGTCCGGCAACTGCGCGCCGAGGCGGCGCGTCTGCAGGCAACGGTTGATGCGATGCGGTCCAGTTATGTGCAGGCCCAGGCGCAACTGCAGTCCCTGCCCGCGGGCATGAAGCCATCGGTCGAACGGAAGATCGACCAGATCGCTGCCGTCTCGAAGCAGGCGGAAACCGTTCTCGCGTCCTTTACCTCGCGCCGGGATACGTCGCTGACGGTTCCGTCAGCTGACCGCAAGGCCGCGCTGGCAGCACAAAGACCGGAGCCGGAGGCCGAACAGCCGACACTGGCCCTCGGCACCCCGGCCGAGGATTTTCGCGCGCCCCTGTCGGTGGCCGATTTCGTCCGGGCGATGCAATTTCCGGAAACCCCCGACGACAAGGAAGGCTTCCGCGCGCTGCGATTGGCGCTGGCGGACCGGACCGTTGCCAAACTGATCCGCGCCGCGCAAGACGTCCTGACCCTGCTCAGCCAGGAGGGAATCTATATGGATGATCTGCAGCCCGATCTGTCACGCCCCGATCTCTGGCGCCGGTTTGCGGCGGGCGAACGCGGCCGCACCATCGCCGGGCTGGGCGGCATCCGCGACCGGTCCTGCCTGGCGCTGACGGCGGCGCGGATGCGCGAAGACCCGGTGTTCCGCGATGCCGCCCACCACTTTCTGCGCAGTTTCGACAAGACGTTCGCCGCCTTCGAGGCGAATGCCACCGATGCCGACCTTGCCGAAATGGCCGATACGCGGACGGCACGCGCCTTCATGCTGTTCGGCCGGGTGACAGGGACGTTCGACTGACGTTTCCCGGTGCCGCTGCCGCCAAGACGAAAATTTCGCCGATTGCCGTGCGACAGAATATCCTCCTGAATTTATCCGCGCAATATGCGGGGGGATGAAACGGCATTCCGGATCCCATATGTTCGCGACAGACTTCGCCATAACCCAGTGAGGACACCATGGCCGTTCGCATCAACGACACTGCCCCCGATTTTACCGCCGACAGCACCGCCGGCACCATCCGCTTTCACGACTGGCTGGGCGACAGCTACGGGATCATCTTCTCGCACCCACGCGATTTCACTCCGGTCTGCACCACCGAATTCGCCGCCGTCGCGCAGCTTGCGGACGAATGGGCCAAGCGAAAGACCAAAGTTATCGGTGTCTCTGTCGACGGCACCGC
>JAYSYZ010000108.1:0-11582 GCA_043727195.1 Paracoccaceae bacterium | reverse complement strand
AACTGTTCGAACCAGCGTTCCAGCCCGAAGCCGTTCCACAGGATCAGATCGGCATCCGAGGCGCCGACGATATCCTGCGGCGTCGGCTCATAGCCATGGATCTCTGCCCCCGGTTTGGTGATCGACACAACCTCGGCCGACTCCCCCGCGACGTTGCGGGCCATGTCGGCGATGACGGTAAAGGTGGTGACCACTTTCATCGGCGCCTCGGCCAGCAGTGGCAGCGGCAGGGCGGCGATGAGGGCGGCAAAGCAGAACGCGCGGCGCAGTGCGGGCATAGATCCTCCGGGTACGACGTACATGATGTAGATGCGAACTATTCGCAATAAGTCAAGATCAACCGGCGAGACCCGGCCAGAATAGGCGGCGGTGTTGGGAGAGGGTATAAGGGAAATGGTGCACCCGACACGATTCGAACGTGTGGCCTCTGCCTTCGGAGGGCAGCGCTCTATCCAGCTGAGCTACGGGTGCCTGCGGTGTGATTAGCCCAAGGCCGGGCAGGTTTCAACGACAATACGACGTCAGGAAAACAGATCCTGCGCCAGTTCGAGGGCCGAGACCAGCGCGTCCACCTCAGCGGTGGTGTTGTACAGCGCAAAGGACGCGCGGCACGAGGCGGTCACCCCAAGATGCGCCATCAACGGCATGGCGCAATGGGTACCCGCGCGCACCGCGATGCCGCGCTTGTCAAGGATGGTGGAGATGTCATGCGCATGGGCAGCCCCCTGCATGGTGAACGAAAAGATCGCGCCCTTGGTGGCGGAATTGCCTTGCAGGTTCAGCCAGTTCAGGCCGGACAGCCGGTTGCGGGCATAGTCGCGCAAGGACCGCTCATGCGCCGCGATATTGGCCATGCCAAGGCCGGTCATGTAGTCCAGCGCCACGCCGAGGCCGATCTGCTGGACAATGCCGGGGGTGCCTGCCTCGAACTTCATCGGCGGGTCGTTCCAGCTGATGGTGTCGCGGGTGACCTCGCGGATCATGTCGCCGCCACCGAGGAAGGGGCGCATTTCCGCCAGCCGCTCCGCCCGGATGAAGATCGCGCCGGAACCGGTTGGACCATATAGCTTATGTCCGGTAATGGCGTAGAAATCGCAACCGAGGGCCTGGACATCGACGGGCATGTGAACGGCGGCCTGGCTGCCATCGACCATGACCGGAATGCCTTTTTCGCGCGCGCCCCGGCAGATCGCGGCGACATCGACCACGGTGCCAAGGACGTTCGACATGTGGGTGACGGCAATCAGCTTGGTGCGGGGCGTGATCGCGGCCAGCACCGCGTCGGGATCAAGATCGCCGTTGGCGTCGATGTCGACCCATTTCAGCACCACGCCCTGCCGTTCGCGCAGAAAATGCCACGGCACGATGTTGGCATGGTGTTCCATGATCGACAGGATGATTTCGTCGCCCGGCTGCAGACGGGGGGCGGCCCAGCCGTAGGAGACGAGGTTGATCGCCTCGGTAGCACCGGTGGTGAAAACGATCTCTTGTGCGGAGCCGGCGTTCAGGAATCGGGCGATGGTGCCGCGGACGGATTCGTATTTGTCGGTCGCAAGGTTGGACAGGTAATGCAAGCCGCGGTGCACATTGGCATATTCCATCGAATAGGCCTGCGTCACGGCGTCGATCACCACTTGCGGCTTTTGTGCAGAAGCGCCGTTATCGAGATAGATCAACGGCTTGCCGTTCACCTGCCGCGACAGGATCGGGAAATCCGCACGTACGGCGGTGATATCATACATTGGTAACGGCCTCCGGGCCGATCAGCAGGGACAGGACGATGACCAGCACGACCCCCACTGCAAATGAGGTGATCAGGATACCCGCCAGCACCGCGCCCCGCGACGCAAAGCCGTGCAGTTCGGCGATGAAGCTGGTGAGCAGCCAGAGGAACAGGACCAGACCGGCCATCGAGATCAGACCGGCAAGGGGCTGCACCATAGCGAAGGCCAGAAGCTGGATCACCTGCACCCCGAGCATGGGGACCTGCAGCCAGACGACCAGCAGTAACGCGTCGGGCAGGCTGCCGGTGCCGCCCCGGGCGCGGCCGACACGGTAGATGAGCCACGCCGTGACCGACAGCAGCAGCCATTGCACCAAGGCTGTCCGGAACGGGCTGGCAGTCACGAACTGGGCGATGGGATCGTCAGTCGCCGGAAGCATCAGGAAACCCAGATGCGACACCACGGTCGAGGCGACGGACATGAGCAGCAGGCCCGCCGTGCGCGCCGGCAGCGGAATGCCCAGCGACAGAACGGCGCGAAAGCCGCGGCGCGGGTCCCGCAACGTTAGGCTGAGAAGGTCGGCAAGACGGGGGATCATCGCGCCTCCACCTCGTGCAGCATGGTGAACCAGAGCCACAGAAAGGCAAAGCCGACGCCGGTGCTGACCGCCACCAGTGCGGGGCCGGGACCGATCATTCCCGCAACCAGACCCTGCAGCAGCATCAGCGGGCTGACCGTCGCCAGCGCCCAGAACAGCGCCAGCCGCGCGCCGTACCAGCTGCCGTGCCCGCCTAGTGCGCGTGCGATCAGACGGCTGAGCGCCGCCAGACCGTACCACAACGGGATGGTGGCAAGCACCGCCAGCGCGCGGGGCAGAAGGCGCGGCGCAACCGAGGCTTCCTGCGCCAGAAACGCCTCACGCGAGGCTTGCGGCCATTGCCCGACGAAGGCGAGGATCAGGAACACCAGGAGCAGCGTGAAGGCAAAGGGTTCCGACCGGCCACGCGCCAGATGGCGGCGGATCGAGGCCCGGGGGTGGCGCCAACTGGCAAGGATGTCGGTGGTGACGGCCATGCGTTACCCTCTGGTCCCGTGCCGTTCCAGCCAGCCTTCCAGCCGCGCCCGGATATCTTCGGCAATCGCCTCATCCTCGATTTCGGCGATGGCTTCGGCGAGGAAAGCCAGCACCAGCAGCGCCTGCGCGGCCGCCCGGGGCACCCCGCGCGATTGCAGGTAGAACAGCGCCGCATCGTCGATCGCGCCGGACGTGGAGCCGTGGCTGCATTTCACGTCGTCGGCGTAAATCTCCAGTTCCGGCTTGGCCAGAAACTGGCTGTCCCCGTCGAGAAGCAGCGCCTGGCTGATCTGGTAGCCGTCGGTTTTCTGCGCGCCACGCTTGACCAGAATCTTGCCCTGAAACACGCCCACCGCGCCGTTTTTCAGCACTTTCTTGAACACCTGACGGCTTTCGCAGCGTTCCGCGCCATGGGTGACAAACACCGTATCGTCATGGTGGAAATCGCCGTCACCGACCGCCGCCCCCGCGATGTGGGCCCGCGCGTCCGATCCGGCGAGGTCGATCACCGCTTCGTTGCGGGTCAGACGGCCATTGGCGGTGAGAGTGAAGGATTTGAAGACCGCCCCCTGCCCGACCCTGGCGAAAAGATGCGTGGCGGCACGACGTTCGTGATCGCGGCCCTGCAGGCGGATGTGGTGAAACCGCGCGCCGGGGCCGATATCAACCTCCATCGCCATGGTCAGGCGGGCGGCGGCGGGGCCGTTTTCGAGGATGGTCAGTTCGGCGCCGGCCTCAAGCTTGATGCAGTGGTGCAGGATCGCATCCGAGGTTTCCGAGGCGTGGTTGTAGATCAGCGAAATCGGCCGGGCACCCTGCGCTTTGGCGCGGATCAAAAGACCGCCGGTGGCAAATGCCGTGCCCAAGGCCGCCAGCGGGCGTGCAACGGGGGTCTGGCCCCGCGATTCAAGCACGCCGTAAAGGTCGCGAGCCCAGTGGATATCGGCGGTTCCGGCGACGGTCAGATGTTCAATTTCGACCCCGGCCAGCGCCAGTTCATCTGAGGCGGCGGCATCGAAGACGCCGTCAGTGAACACGATCCTGACCCGGTCGATCGCATCGAAGGCGGGGGCCTCGTCCCCGGGATTGAAGACGCGGGCCGGGGTGGGATCGGGCGAGGTCAGGCTGGCCGGATCGGTGTAGCGCCAGTATTCGTCGCGCTTGGCCGGCAGACCCATCGCGGTCAGCCGCGACAGGGCATCACGGCGGGCAGCGCCCAGCCAGCCGCCTGCGGGCGGGGCAAGCCCGGCCGTCCGTGCGGCAAGCGCGTCGTCCTTGACCTTTTGCAGGGCCATCAGACAACCTCACTCAGCAGATCGGCATAGCCGTTGTTTTCGACCTCCAGCGCGAGATCAGGCCCGCCGGACTTGATGATGCGGCCCGCTGCCATGATGTGGACGACATCGGGTCTGATGTGGTCTAGCAGGCGCTGGTAGTGGGTGATGACAAGGAATGAACGGCCTGCGTCGCGCAGCGCATTCACCCCCTCGGCGACCAATTTCATCGCATCGACATCAAGGCCGGAATCGGTTTCGTCGAGGATGCACATCTTGGGTTCCAGCATTGCCATCTGCAGAATTTCGTTGCGCTTTTTCTCGCCCCCCGAAAAACCCACATTGACCGGACGCTTCAGCATCTCGGCGTCGATCTGCAGCGCCTTGGCCTTGGCGCGGACCAGTTTCAGAAAGTCACCGGCACTGACCTCATCCTCGCCGCGCGCCTTGCGCTGGGCATTGAGGGCGGTACGCAGAAAGGTCATGTTGCCGACGCCGGGAATTTCAACCGGGTACTGGAAGGCGAGAAACAGTCCGGCGGCGGCGCGCGATTCGGGTTCCATCGCCAGTAGATCGGCGCCGTCGAGCGTGGCGGTGCCGTCGGAGACCTGATACCCCTCGCGTCCCGCCAGCACATAGGACAGGGTGGATTTGCCCGATCCGTTCGGCCCCATGATGGCATGCACCTGGCCCGCGCCGACCGCAAGATCGACACCGCGGAGGATCACTTTATCCTCGTCCTGAAGTTTGACGTGCAGGTTGTTGATTTCAAGCATATTTACTTCCTAAGCATTGCATCAGCGCTGGTCAATGAACCAGCCGATGACCTGAGTGACCATGTCGTGCGGTATCGGCCCGGGCGTGACGGTAAAGCGGGCCATCCTGCCCACCACTTCTTCCTTGCGGGCCAGCTTTTCGACCCCGTGGTAATAGCGACGGCGCGCGTAATCATCAAACAGCACTGTGGTGGTGCGCTTGGCGCGCATCAGCACCGCCGCAAGGCACGCGGCGCGGAAACGCCCGTCGATCAGCACCAGATCGGGGTCGGCAAAATCCGGCCGGTCCCAGACCGACAGCGCATAGCCGGGGAACTTTGCATATTCGCCGGGCCGCATCGGTACGCCCCAGGCCCCTGTCGGGCCGATATCGGCGTGATGCACCGCCGCTCTGGCAGAAATCGGTGCCAGATGCGCTGCCAGCCGCGCCGCCCATTTCCCGTCGCTTTCGACACTCAGCACCGTCTTGCCCAGTTCCGCAGCAAGCACTGTCGAACCGCCGCTACCATATTCCAGAATGACCGACGCCGCCTGATACCGCTGCCGGACAAAGGCGGCCTCTGCTTCGGGAAAGGTCAGCGCGAAGGCGGGAGTGGCCGCATCTGCGCCTGCCCGCGGGGCCGCCGGATCATGTGCCGTTGCGGCCATATTCTGATAGACCATGGCGTCACACAGCCCATGCTTCAAAGCAGCGCGCGACATAGACGGAAGTGGTTGCGATCATGCGATCATTTCCCATCGGACCTTGCCGAAAGCAGCGATGACCGGTCATCCCACGCTGCCTTCGAGGCTGATCGCGACCAGGCTTTGCGCCTCCATCGCGAATTCCATCGGCAGGGCCTGCAGCACGTCCTTGCAGAAGCCGTTGACGACCAGCGCGACCGCCTCTTCCTCGTCCATGCCGCGGCTGCGGCAGTAAAAGAGCTGATCTTCGTCAACCTTTGACGTCGTAGCCTCGTGTTCGACGCGGGAAGAGTTGTTCTTGACCTCGATGTAGGGAACCGTGTGGGCGCCGCATTTGTCGCCGATCAGCAGGCTATCGCATTGCGTATAGTTGCGGCTGTCGGTGGCCTTGGGGTGCATCGACACAAGGCCGCGATAGGTGTTCTGCGCCCGGCCCGCCGAGATGCCTTTCGACACGATGCGGGATTTCGTGCGCTTGCCAAGGTGGATCATCTTGGTGCCGGTATCGGCCTGCTGCGCGTTGTTCGCGATGGCGATTGAGTAGAACTCGCCCTGTGAATCATCACCGCGCAGGATGCAGGACGGATATTTCCAGGTGATCGCCGAGCCGGTTTCAACCTGTGTCCACATCACCTTGGCGCGGTCACCGCGGCAATCGGCGCGCTTGGTCACGAAATTGTAGATGCCACCGCGGCCTTCCTCGTCGCCGGGATACCAGTTTTGCACGGTGGAATATTTCACCTCGGCGTCTTTCAGGATCACCAGTTCCACCACGGCGGCGTGCAGCTGGTGGGTATCACGTTTGGGGGCAGTACAGCCTTCGAGGTAGCTGACGTAAGAGCCTTCGTCGGCGATGATCAGGGTGCGTTCGAACTGGCCGGTGTTTTCGGCGTTGATGCGGAAGTAGGTCGACAATTCCATCGGGCAACGCACGCCCGGCGGGATGTAGACGAAGGAGCCATCGGAAAACACGGCGGCATTCAGGGTGGCGAAGAAGTTGTCGGACTGCGGGACGACCGAGCCTAGGTATTTCCTGACCAGATCCGGGTGATCCTTCACCGCCTCGGAAATGGAGCAGAAGATCACACCGGCCTTGGCCAGTTCATCCTTGAAGGTGGTGCCGAGGGACACGCTGTCAAACACCGCATCCACGGCGACGCGGCGAGGCGCGTCGGAGCCTTCAACACCGGCCAGAAGCATCTGTTCTTTCAAAGGAATTCCCAGCTTGGCATAGGTTGCCAGCAGCTTTGGATCCACCTCGTCCAGCGATTTCGGCTTTACTGCCATGCTCTTGGGTTTGGCGTAGTAGTATTGGTCCTGATAGTCGATGGTGGGATAATGAACCATCGCCCAGGTCGGCTCTTCCATCTTGAGCCAGCGGCGGTAGGCGACGAGACGCCATTCCAGCAGCCATTCCGGCTCGCCGTTCTTGTCGGAGATCAGCCGGACAATGTCCTCGGACAGGCCTTTCGGCGCGAAATCCATCTCGATTTCGGTTTCCCAGCCGTATTTGTACTTGCCGGCCATCGCCTGAACGGCTTCGACGGTTTCGCGGTCGACGCCGTCACGAACCTGTGCGTCTAAGGTGGCGTCCAGTACTGTCATCGACCCGTCTCCTTCCTCATGCGGCCCGCGTGCGGGCTTTGGCATAGGCTTTGGTCCAGATGTCGGCGAACCGCAGCACGTCGTCTTCTGTCACCGAAGGACCGATCGACACACGGATCGCCTGCCCTGCCAGTGCATCGTCATACCCCATGGCGCGCAAACCGCGGCTTGGCCGCACCTTGCCGCTGGAACAGGCCGAACCTGCCGAGACGGCGAACCCGGCAAGGTCCATCACCATCACCTGCGTCTCACCCTTCCAGCCCGGCGCGATGAGGCAGAGAGTGTTCGGCAAACGGCTCGTTCCATTCCCGACTGAAATAGTCTCATTCTTATTCGCCGACAATGCCAGTTCTAGAATATTTCTAACTTGCGACACCCGGTCCCAGACCCCATCGGCCAGATCGCGCGCGGCGGCCGTGGCGGTTGCCGCGAACCCGACAATACCGATCAGGTTCTCGGTGCCCGCACGGCGGCCGGCTTCCTGACCGCCGCCCCGCATCTGCGCTGTCAGATCAAGCCCGCGCTTGAGGATCAGCGCACCAATCCCCTTTGGCCCGCCAAGTTTATGCGCCGAGACCAGCCCCATATCGGCCCCCAGCCAGTTGAAGGCCAAGGGCACCTTGCCAAAGGCTTGCGTCAGGTCGCAGACCGCCAGACCTTCGGGGATGTTCTGCAGGATACCGGTTTCCGAATTGGCCAGTTGCAGGGCGGATCTGCGCGGTGCGGGCACATCGACCTGACCCAGGGCATCGACCGGCAGGCTGGCGTCGCACCAGGCAAGCACGGCATCATGCTCCACTTCGGCACAGGCGAGGTCGCGACCGGCGCAGGCCAGTGCCGCCGCCTCGGTGGCGCTGCCGGTGAAGACGATGTCGGCACCATCCGCCCCCAAGGCTGCCGCAATGTCGGCCCGCGCCCGTTCGATCAGCGTCTTGGCCGCGCGTCCTTCGGCGTGGACGGATGAGGGGTTGCCGACCAGATCCATCGCCGCGATCATCGCGGCCTTCGCCTCGGGCCGCAGCGGCGCGGTGGCATTCCAGTCCAGGTAGAGGCGGGTCATTCCTCGTCCACCACGCGGAACAGGAACGGCACGGCGGGGCATGGCACAAGGTCGTTCTTGACCACATCCGACAGCCGCACCTGATGCAGGAAAACATAGACATTGGCCGACAGGCTTTCCCACAACCGGTTGGTCAGGCTTTGCGCCCGGCTGCCCGACACGCCGCCCGAGGCCCCTGCCCCGGTGTGCATCGCATCCACCGTTTCTTCCACCGCCTGCATCACCTCGCTGATGCGGATTTCATCCGCAGTCTTGGCCAGTTTGTAGCCCCCGCCCGGGCCACGTACCGCATCGACCAGCCCGGCGCGGCGCAGCTTGACGAACAACTGCTCCAGATACGGCAGCGAGATATCCTGCCGCCTGGAAATCTCGGCCAGCGACACAAGATCATCGCCGCGCGCCAGCGCCAGATCGGCCAGCGCCACCATCGCATAGCGCCCCTTGGTCGAGAGTTTCATTGCGCCCCCTTTGCCCGCCGCCGCAATCCGATTGACGTAGACCCCTGCGGGCATTACCTCAAGCCGACCCCCGAGGCGGTGGATGCCGTCTTTAGAACTGTTCTAGTTTAGTCGAGCGAAAGCGTCAAGAAACGCCCGCTCCAGCATGAGAAGAGACCCATGCCCGAGGTTATTTTTGCCGGCCCCGATGGACGTCTGGAAGGCCGCTACCATCCGCAAAAGGAACGCGACGCGCCGATCGCCATCGTGCTGCACCCGCACCCGGCCTATGGCGGGACGATGAACAACAAGGTGGTCTACAACCTGCATTATGCGTTCTACAATCTGGGTTTCACCGTGTTGCGGTTCAACTTTCGCGGCGTCGGGCGCAGCCAGGGCGAGTATGATCAGGGCATCGGCGAATTGTCGGATGCGGCCTCGGCACTGGATTACCTGCAGTCGATGAACCAGAACGCCAAGCATTGCTGGGTTGCCGGATTTTCCTTTGGTGCCTGGATCGGCATGCAGCTTTTGATGCGGCGGCCCGAGATCACGGGGTTCATTTCGGTGTCGCCACCGGCAAACATGTATGACTTCAGCTTTCTGGCACCCTGTCCGTCGTCGGGGCTGATCATCAACGGTACTGCCGACAAGGTCGCCCCGCCGAAGGATACGATCAATCTGGTGAACAAGCTGCACGAGCAGAAGGGGATCACCATCACCCACACGCAGATGGACGGGGCAGATCATTTCTTCAAGGACGAAGAGGTGCATATGAAACCGATGATCCAGACCGTTTCGGATTACGTGCGCCGCCGGATGACGGAGGTCACGCGCTAAACATGTCGGTGATTCAGGAGCTTGCGGACAAACTGGCCGATGACGTGCTGGCCGCCGAGGGGGAACTGGAGGACGACCGTTTCTATGAAAAGGTCAGCCGGGTGTTGCTGGCCGCTTCGCCGACCTTTCAGGAGGCCTACATCACCTCGATCCGGGTGCGGTTGGCCGAGCGGCGGGGGCGGGAGTTTCTGGAACGCGCCCTGAAGGCCAAACGCGCGGGCGGGCCAGTGCCCGACGCGCCGCGTGACGCAGGCGGGCATTGACCGACCGTCTGGACGCCCAGTTCGCCTTTCTGAACGAGGCGGACCGGCTGAAATCGGTGCTGCGGGCCACGACGCTGTGCGACGGGTCGCGGCGCGAAAACTCGGGCGAGCATTCCTGGCACCTGGCGCTGTACGCGATGATTTTGGCCGATCAGGCGGCACCGGGGGTGGATATCAACCGGGTGATCCGGATGCTGCTGATCCACGATCTGGTCGAGATTGACGTGGGCGACGTGCCGATCCATTCGGCGAATGGTGCGGCGCATGCGAGTGCAGAGACGATCGCCGCGGAACAGCGGGCGGCGGCACGCATTTTCGGCTTGTTGCCGCATGATTTGCGCGACGATCTGACGGCACTGTGGCAGGAGTTCGAGGCCGCGATCAGCCCCGACGCGATCTTTGCCAAAAGCCTTGACCGGGTGCAGCCGGTGATGGCCAACCTCATGTCGGGCGGCGGGACGTGGATCGAGTATCAGGTGACCGCAGACCAGCTTGAGGCCCGGGTCGGCGCAAAGGTGGCACGCGGCGCCCCGCACCTGTGGGCGTGGGTGAAGGCCAGAACCGCCCGGTATTTCGCCGGCTGACCAGGTTCAGTATACCATCGCATACCATCTTCCCTGCCCGGCGCTTTTGCGGTATGCAGCGCTGAACTCAATCCCAGGACCGGAGCGCCCCATGTCGAAGATCAAAGTCGCCAACCCCGTCGTCGAGCTTGATGGTGACGAGATGACCCGGATCATCTGGGATTTCATCAAGCAGAAGCTGATCCTGCCCTACCTCGACATCGACCTGAAATACTACGACCTCGGGATCGAGGAACGGGACCGCACCAACGACCAGATCACCATCGACAGCGCCGAGGCGATCAAGAAATACGGCGTCGGCGTGAAATGCGCGACGATCACCCCCGACGAGGCGCGGGTCGAGGAGTTTGGCCTGAAGCAGATGTGGAAGTCGCCGAACGGCACCATCCGCAACATCCTTGGCGGGGTGATTTTTCGCCAGCCGATCATCTGCAAGAACGTGCCGCGTCTGGTGCCTGGCTGGACCAGACCCATCGTCATCGGCCGCCACGCCTTTGGCGATCAATACCGCGCCACCGACTTTCGTTTTCCCGGTGCGGGCAAGCTAACCATGAAGTTTGTCGGCGACGACGGCACGGTGATTGAAAAGGACGTTTATGCCGCGCCGTCTTCGGGCGTTTACATGGGCATGTACAACCTTGATGACAGCATCATCGACTTTGCCCGCGCGTCGCTGAACTACGGGCTCAACCTTGGCTGGCCGGTGTATCTGTCGACCAAGAACACCATCCTGAAAGCCTATGACGGCCGGTTCAAGGACCTGTTCCAGAAGGTCTATGAGGAGGAGTTCGAGGCCGCCTACAAGAAGGCGGGCATCACCTACGAGCACCGCCTGATCGACGACATGGTGGCCAGTTCGATGAAATGGTCGGGCGGTTATGTCTGGGCCTGCAAGAACTATGACGGCGACGTGCAGTCAGACCTCGTGGCGCAGGGCTTTGGCAGTCTGGGGATGATGACAAGCGTGCTGATGACGCCTGATGGCAAGGTGGTGGAGGCCGAGGCGGCGCATGGCACGGTGACGCGGCATTTCCGCGAGCATCAGAAGGGGAAAGCCACCTCGACCAATTCGGTGGCCTCGATCTATGCCTGGACGGGGGGGCTGAAACACCGGGCCAAGCTGGATGCCAACGACGCGCTGCTGCGCTTTGCGACCACGCTGGAACAGGTGACGGTGGATACGGTGGAAGACGGCTGGATGACCAAGGATCTGGCGCTGCTGGTCGGGCCGGATCAGACATGGCTGACCACGATGGGATA
>JAYSYZ010000107.1:0-1768 GCA_043727195.1 Paracoccaceae bacterium | reverse complement strand
CAAGGCTATGAATTCCTCTACGCCGAACATCTTCCCGATGACGGCGTCGCCATGGCGGTCTGCAAAGGCAATGCTGACCTGCTAAACAGTCTTGACGCTGCGCTTGCCGCGATGCGCGCAGACGGCACGCTGGCGCTTCTTGAAACACGCTGGTTCTACTGACCGGTGCTCTGAACCCCCGAAACCAACCCAAAGGAAAACTGCAATGAACAGACTTCTGATCGCAACCGCCCTCATCGCGCTGACCACGGGCGCCACCCTTGCGCAGGATGTTGTGCGCCTTGGCACCGAAGGCGCCTACCCGCCCTTCAACTTCATCAACGATGCCGGCGAAGTGGCCGGATTTGAACGCGATGTGGGCGATGAATTGTGCAAGCGCGCCGCCCTGACCTGCGAATGGGTCACCAACGAATGGGACAGCATCATCCCGAACCTGCAGTCCGGCAACTACGACGTGATCATCGCCGGGATGAGCATCACCGACGAGCGCGAGGAGGTGATCGATTTTTCGCAGAACTACTTCCCGCCGGCAGCCTCGGCCTATGTCGCGACCTCGGCGGATGCCGATCTGAAGGGCACCATTTCGGCGCAGATCTCCACCATACAGTCGGGTTACGTTGCGGAATCGGGCGCGACCGTGCTGGAATTCGCCACCCCGGATGAAACCATCGCCGCGGTGCGCAACGGCGAAGCGGCCGCCGTCTTTGCCGACAAGGATTTCCTCGCACCTATCGTGGCGGAATCAGGGGGCGAGTTGATGTTTGTCGGTGAAGAGGTTCAGCTTGGCGGCGGCGTCGGCCTTGGCCTGCGCGAAAGCGATACCGCGCTGAAGGACAAGCTGAACGCTGCGATCCAGTCGATGAAGGATGACGGCTCGCTGAATGCGCTGATCGCCAAGCATTTCGGCCCGGAAACCAAGACGTTCTGACACGGGGGTTAGGGGCGCGGCTTCGGTCGCGCCCGATCCACCATGTTCGCCGCTTGCGCCGACCCCAAAGCGATCGAAGGGCTGACCTGGCTCTCCTGCTACCTGACGTCGGGCAAGCATCTCGATTTCTATGGGTCTTTCCTGACCGTGTTGCTGCTTTTGGCAATCACGGCCCCTGCCGCACTGGCGATGGGCTTTGGCGGTGCCATGGCCGCGCGGTCCCGGTTCCTCCCGCTTAGCCTGATTGGCAAGGCCTATGCCGCGGTGGTGCGCGGCGTGCCGGATATCGTGTTCTTTCTGTTTTTCGTCATCGCCCTTGATCAGGCCATCGAATGGTCCGTCCACCAGATCCGCTGCCCGGACTGGACCGAACCCGTCCGCCAGGGGCTTGAATTTCGCGTCTGCCCGCAGGCCAAGGTGCCCCTCGCCGCCTCTTCGGCCATCTGGCATCAGGCTTACGGCTTTGGCCTTGCCATCTTTACCTTTGCCGTCGTGTTTGGCGCTTTTGCCGCGAACGTGCTGTACGGGGCCATGCAGGCCGTGCCGAACGCCCAACTGGAAACCGCCGAGGCTTACGGGATGAGCCCGGCCCAGGTTTTCCGCCGCATTCTGATGCCTCAGATGTGGGTTTACGCGCTGCCCGGGCTGTCGAACCTGTGGATGATCCTGATCAAGTCCACGCCCTTGTTGTTTCTGCTTGGCGTCAAGGATGTCGTCTACTGGGCGCGCGAGTTGGGCGGGTCCAAGACGCAGGCCTATGAATACCCGCATCCGGACTGGCGGCTTTGGTATTTCATCGGCCTTCTGGTCTTCTATCTGGCCTTTACCCGGCTTTCCGAG
>JAYSYZ010000106.1:0-34994 GCA_043727195.1 Paracoccaceae bacterium | reverse complement strand
TCTGAGTCCACCAGCGGCAAGCGCGGCGTGTATCGCACGTTCGCGGCCGAATGCCAAACCCAATTCCCCGGCGGTCAAAACACCAATGAAACCGCCGTTCCCCTCGGGTGGATGCAGCTTGGTCTTGCCGCGTTCCGACCCGTCGCTGGCCTGGATCAGCGTCACCGCCTTGCCCTTGACCAGCCAGTCCTTGACCTTTTCATAGCCCATCACGGCACCGCTGGCCTTGCGGGCCATGCTGACCAGATCGACCACCCGGCGCGTCAGCAGATCTTCGACCAGATCGGCCAGCGCGTCGGGCACCTTGACGGGCTGACGTGCGGCGCGGCTGAACAGACCCTTCTTCGCCGCTTTTTCAATCGCGGCCCGGTCTGCGCTGACATAGAACCCCCGACCCGGCAACCGGCCCAGAATATCGGGCGTCACCATGCCCTCGGGGTCCAGACAAAAGCGGATCAGGCCCGCTTTTGGCTGACTTTCCCCGGTCGCAATGCACTTGCGTTCCGGTTCGTCCTGATCTTTTTCCCGGCCGCCGCGCGTCAACGCTTGGGTTTCCGAGGTCTGAAATCAGACCTCGGCCTCCGCGTCTTCGGCGACGGGCTTTTCCAGCTCGGCCGGGTCGACCCAGCCCAGCATGACCCGCGCGGTCATCACCAGATGCTGCGCTTCCTCAAGGCTCATGTCGAATTTCTCCAATACGCCCTCGTCCTTCTTGCGCACGCCGCCTTCGGTGGTCCAGCCGCCGGCCAGTTCCCAGTCGGCACAGGTGGCAAAGTCTTCCAGTGTCTTGATCCCGTCCTGACCCAGCGCTTCGAGCATCTGCGGCGTCAGACCTTCGAACTCCACAAGGCTGTCCTCGACACCCAGCGCGCGGGCGTTTTCCATCGCCTTGGTGTTGGCCGCCTCAAGGTAATCGCGGGCACGGGCCTGCAATTCGCCCGCCGTACCCTCATCAAAGCCGTCGATCGACAGCAGTTCGTCCAGATCGACGTAAGCCACTTCTTCGAGGTTGGTGAAGCCTTCGGATACCAACAACTGCGCCATCATTTCATCCACATCCAGCGTGTCCATGAACAGTTTGGTGCGCTCGGCAAATTCGGCCTGACGGCGGGTCGATTCTTCGCTTTCAGTCATGATGTCGATGTCCAGACCGGTCAGTTGCGACGCCAGACGCACGTTCTGGCCGCGCCGCCCGATGGCCAGCGAAAGCTGTTCATCCGGCACCACAACTTCGATCTTGCCGGCTTCTTCGTCGATCACGACTTTCGACACTTCAGCAGGTTGCAGCGCGTTCACCAGGAACGTCGCCTGATCCTGATTCCACGGGATGATGTCGATCTTTTCGCCCTGCAACTCGTTCACCACCGCCTGCACCCGGCTGCCGCGCATGCCGACGCAGGCTCCGACCGGGTCGATGGAGTTGTCATAGCTGATCACAGCAATCTTGGCGCGGCTGCCGGGATCCCGGGCGACGGCCTTGATCTCGATGATGCCGTCGTAAATCTCCGGCACTTCCATCTTGAACAGTTCCGCCATGAACTGCGGGTCGGTGCGCGACAGGAAAACCTGCGGGCCACGCGCTTCGCGGCGCACGTCCTTGATGAAGCAACGCACCCGGTCGCCGATCCGGTAGCTTTCGCGGCCGATCTTTTCGTTGCGGCGCAGGATGCCTTCGCCACGACCGATATCGACGATGACGTTGCCGTATTCCTCGCGCTTGACCGCACCGTTGATGATGGTGCCCTTGCGGTCCTTGAATTCCTCGAACTGACGGTCCCGCTCGGCCTCGCGCACCTTTTGCAGGATCACCTGCTTGGCGCTTTGTGCGGCGATGCGGCCAAGGTCGACCGGGGGAACCTCGTCAATGATCTCGTCGCCCAGCTTGGGGTCGGCCAGCCATGTTTTCGCCTGTTTCGCCGTTACCTGCGCATGGTGATTCTCCACCAGATCATCCTCGACCACGGTCCGCACGCGGGTAAAGCTGGCGCGTCCGGTCTTGCGGTCGATCTTGACCCGGATATCCATTTCCGCGCCGTAGCGCGATTTGGCGGCGCGGGCGAGGCTGTCTTCCATCGCCTGAATGACCAGTTCCGGTTCGATCATCTTTTCGCGCGCCACCGCTTCGGCGGTCTGCAAAAGCTCCAGCTGGTTGGCCGATGTAATCGCCATGAAGGTCTCTCCCGGTCAGTGTTTGGTTGGGGGAACGTCTTCGTCCCCATCGGTGTCGGCCACGATCTCGTCGAACTCGCCCTCAGCGGGTTCATGCACCTTCTTCTGGCGCAGCATTTCGGCGATCAGCTCTTCGGTCAGGATCAGCTTGGCATCCGACAGCCAGTCGAACTGCAGGCCGATGGTGACCTCTTCACCACCCTCGTCCAGCGTGATCAGCACTTCCTCACCTTCCGCGCCGGCCAGGGTTCCCTTGAACCGGCGGCGGCCGTCGATCAGTTCGGTCGTCTCGATCCGGGCCTCCCAGCCCTTCCACATCTCGAAATCCTTCAGCCGGGTCAGCGGCCGGTCGATGCCGGGGCTGGAAACTTCCAGCACATAATTGTCCTCGACCGGGTCTTCCACGTCCAGCACGGCCGAAACGGTGGTGGAAATTTCGCCACATTCATCGACGCCGATCCCGCCATCGGGCCGGTCGGCCATGATCTGCAGGATACGCGTCTTGCCGCCCATCAGCCGCACGCGAACCAGTTCGAATCCCAACCCCTCGATCACCGGGGTGATGATATCGGCCAGGCGGCGGTCGATGGCGGTTTTGGCGATCAGATCGGACATCGGGTTTCCAAAAACAAAAAAGCGGGCCAAGCGGCCCGCTGCGAAGATCGGTAGCTTCGGGTGTGGACCCCGAAACCGCTGTTGCAAGCGATATACGCACAAGGCCGAGAGTCTGCAAGGGGGCACGAGACGGCGGATGCTGGCGTCAGATCACCGCCTTTTCCAGGAACGGCCGGTTCGCCACGACACGCTCATAGCCGACCTCGGCCAGGTCAAGCGTGCGGTAGCCGTCATACAGGATGATCTCCGACACCCCGCGCCCCGCTGCCGGGCCTTGCTGCAACCCGTGCCCGGAAAAACCGTTGGCAAAGATGAAATTCCGCACCTCGGGATGCCGGCCGACGATCAGGTTGTGGTCAAGCGTGTTGAAATCGTAATGACCCGCCCACTGGTTCACCACCTTGATGGCCTCAAACCCGGGCGAGCGGGCGGCAAGAACCGGCCAGACGATCTCGTCGAATTCCTCATGGCGCGGCTCGAAATCATCCCAGTCCACGCAGGGATCACGGGTCGGGGCGGCACCGGTCAGGAAATAGCGCCCCTCGGGCCGGCACCAAACGCCGCTCGGGTCGATCATCAGCGGCAGATGGCCCCGGTTCACCTTTGCCGACCCTTCGGGCGTTGTCGCGCAGTCGATGACGAAGATCGTCCGCTTGCGCGGCTCTACCGGCACATGCAGCCCGGCCATCCGCGCTGTCAGCGCTGCCCGCGCACCCGATGCGTTGACCACCGTCCCCGCCCGCACCACCGCGCCGGATTTCAGCGTAACCGTGGCAACCCGCGCCCCGTCGCGTCCGATCGCCACCACTTCATCCGTGACATATTCCGCGCCCTGCGCCCGCGCCTTGGCCCGGAACCCGTTCATCAGCCCGGTGTTGGAAAACCACCCCTCCCCCGACTGCCCGTAGGAAGCAAGGCGGATATCGCCCACCGCCAGATGCGGAAAGGCACCGGCCAGCGCCTCCCGATCCCACAGCACCACATCGGCCCCGCAGGCGCGCTGCACCGCGTGGTTTTCGCGCAAGACCTGTTCCTGCCCGGCGGTGTTGGCCAGAAACAGATATCCCCCGGAATGAAAGTTCAGATCCGGCGCAGGCGCGCCCGGCACTTGCATCGTGGTGGAAAAATCCCGGATGAAGTCGCTGCCGAACTGGCTGATCTTCACATTGATCGCATTGGAAAACTGTGTCCGGATCGATGCCGCCGACAACGAGGTGGAGGCTGTGGCGTAAGACGGGTCCCGCTCCACCACCAGGACCGAGCCGGTGAAATCCGGGTTTGCGGTCAGGAAATAGGCCACCGATGATCCGATCACCGCCCCGCCCACGATCACCACGTCATAGCTGTTCTGCATCACTCTGCCTTTTCATCACGATCTACCAAATCAACCAACCAACGAAAAATGCTCATGCTCCGGCCTTCAATGCCATGTCCCTTATCTGTGACAGGGTCTGGCGCGGCGTCAGCGCCTCGGCGGAGATCGACAGGTCCAGCACCGCACCGCTGCGCGAGGCGCGGGCGCGGGCGAATGCGGCGGGGAAATCCGCCGTCCGCTCCACCCGTTCGGCGTGAAAGCCGTAGGCGCGCGCCAGCATCACGAAATCCGGGTTGTGCAGATCGGTTCCCGACACCCGGGCCGGATAGGCGCGTTCCTGATGGGCACGGATCGTGCCGTAGGTGCCGTTGTTCAGGATCAGCACGATGGGCTGCGCGCCGGCCTGCATCGCGGTGCCAAGCTCCTGGCAGGTCATCTGAAAATCCCCGTCACCGGCAAAGCACAGAACCACTCGGTCAGGATAGGCGATCTTTGCGGCCACAGCGGCAGGCAGGCCATAGCCCATCGCCCCCGATTGCGGTGCCAAAAGCCGCGCCTTGGGCCCGAACTTGTAGAACTTGTTCGGCCAGACTGTAAAGTTCCCCGCGCCATTGGTCAGGATCGCATCTTCGGGCAGCACCTCGCGCAGATGCGCGCTGACCAGCGCCATGTCCACCGGCGACGGCTGCGGTGGCGCGTCAAAGCCTGCCTCCCACTCTGCCCGCGCCTTGGCCCGCCACGCGGCCCAATGGCCGGTCACCGGCACCACCGCCGCCGCAAAGGCGTTCGGCCCCGCCTGAATCCCCAGGGTGGGCTGATAGATCTTGCCAATCTCGCGGTCTGACGCGTGCACATGGATCAGGGTCTGTTCCGGCACCGGCACCGCCAGCAGGGTGTAGCCATCCGTCGTCATCTCGCCAAAGCGAACGTTGATGGCCAGCATCACATCCGCCTCGCGGATCACGCGCTTGACGTGGGCGGGCATGCCCACCCCCGCCTCGCCCACATAGACCGGAGAGAAGTTGTCGAACTGGTCCTGATAGCGAAAGGCACAGACCACGGGAATGTCCGACGCCTCGGCAAAGGCCTGCAGCGCCCGTTGCCCGGCAACGGTCCAGTTGCAGCCGCCGATCAGGATCAGCGGGCGTTCAGCGCCGGACAAAAGCGCCAGCGCCTCGGCCAGCGCGTCCGGCAACGGCGCCGGTTCCACGATCCGCGCCGGGCCTGCCAGCGGGGCGGCATCGGTCAGGCTGGTCAGCATATCCTCGGGCAGCGCGATCACCACCGGGCCGGGGCGGCCGGTCGTGGCCGTCACCCAGGCGCGGCCCAGAATTTCGGGGATGCGGGCAACGTCGTCGATCTCCACCGCCCATTTCGCCATCGTGCCAAAGACCGCCCGATAGTCGATTTCCTGAAACGCCTCACGCCCGCGCATGTCGGTGCCAACCTGACCGACAAAGACGATCATCGGCGCGGAATCCTGCATCGCCGTGTGAATTCCGATCGAGGCGTTGGTCACCCCCGGCCCCCGCGTCACGAAACACAGGCCCGGCGCGCCCATCAGCTTGCCCCAGGCCGCCGCCATGAAAGCCGCGCCCCCCTCGTTGCGGCACAGCACGAAATCAAGCTGGCCTTGGGTGTCATGCAGCGCATCCAGCACCGCCAGAAAGCTTTCCCCCGGCACACCGAACCCCTTGCGCGCCCCCAGCGCCAGCAAAGACTGAACCAGCAGTTGACCGCCATTGCGCATCGTGAATTCTCCGGGCTCCTGCCTCGCGCATCCTGCCTTTGGCACGAGGTGGGCGAAACCGGGAATTTCGATTCACGCAGAAATTTTCTGCCCGCCCTTGCCGCGTGACAGCCGTGACAGATTCGTGACCGTGCTGCGGGAGCCGGCATCGCGGTTCGGACGTTCACCACCGGACGCATCTTGATCGGGTCTGATCATGCCGTGGCACTTGGTTAACGAAAGTTGAACAAAAAACGTGATATCGTTTAATTTCAATTTCTTAGGGAACTTAACACGCGTGTTATCGCACCTGTTCGGGTGTCTTTTCCGCCGTTCCGGCTTTGCCCAGATTGCCCTCGTTACCCCAAGCTGCAATAGTCCTTTCAACAGGTCAGGAGGGCCGGAATGGCAGTGACGGGGCAAGGAATTCTCAGGTCCCGGATGGTTGCCCTGACTCTCGCGGCGGTTTTTGCCCTGCCCGCCGCCGCCCTCAACCGGCTGGATTTCGCGGTGTCGGGCGGCAACAAGGACCTGATCGAGGCGGTTCGCGGCGCCTCGCTTCTCCTGTCTCAAAAGGCGCAGAACCAGACGGATCCGCAGGACCTTCTCGCAGCCGCCCGCGCCGACTACGGGCGCATCCTGAATGCCCTTTACGCGCGCGGCCACTACTCCGCCGTGATCAACATCACGCTTGACGGACGCGAAGCTGCCGGCATCGCCGCGCTGGACGCCCCCGGCGCGATCAGCCGGATCGCCGTCGTCGTCGACCCCGGCCCGCTGTTCCGGTTTTCCGCCGCAGACATCGCCCCGCTGGCCCGCGGAACCGAGCTTCCTGCCGGGTTCCGCGTTGGCCAGCCCGCGATGAGCGGGGCCGTGGCCGACGCGCTCGACACCTCGATCCGCACCTGGCGCGACGCGGGGCACGCCAAGGCCAGACTTGCGGCCGAAGACATCGTCGCCGACCACGCCAACGAGACGCTCGCCGCCAATCTGCGGCTGAACCCCGGCCCGAAGCTGCGTTTCGGCCCGCTGGTCGTGGAGGGCGAGCAGCGGATGCGCGAACGCCGGATCCGCAAGATTGCCGGGCTGCCCGAAGGCGAGGTGTTCAGCGAGCGTGAACTGAACCGCGCCGCGACCCGGCTGAAACGGACCGGCATATTCTCATCCGTCACCCTGGCCGAAGATGCGCAGATCACCGCGCCCGACCTGCTGGGAATTACCGCAACCGTTGTCGAACAGAAACCGCGCCGGTATTCGGTGGGGGCCGAGATCGCCAGCCTCGATGGCCTGTCGCTGACCGGATCCTGGCTGCACCGCAATCTTCTGGGCGGCGGCGAGCGATTGAAGGTGGAGGCCGCGATCACCAACATCGGCGCGGGGTCCAGCGGCATCGACTATTCGCTTGGCGTCACCCTGGATCGCCCGGCGACGCTGACGCCCGATACCACGGCCGGACTGACCTTCAGCATCGGGCACCTTGACGAGGTTGACTACTACGCCGACACGGTCGAATTCGGGCTGGCGTTTTCGCACATCTTTTCCGAAACGCTGACCGGTAGCGCAGGGTTGGTCTACGCCTATCAGGAGGGGCAGGATCCCGGCGGCGCGTTTCAGTATCGCAACCTGTCACTTCCCCTGGGGCTGACCTGGGACCGGCGCGATGTTCCGACCAATGCGACGCGGGGGTTCTACATCGATGCCGAGGTGAAGCCGTTCCTTGGCTTTGGCACCACCGATTCCGGTGCGCGGGTGACCTTTGACGGGCGGGCCTACCGCAATCTTGGCGCGGCAGGCCGCGTCGTCGTCGCCATCCGCGCCCAGGGTGGCGCCATTCTTGGCGCCGACCTTCTGGATACACCGCGGGATGAGTTGTTCTTTTCGGGCGGCGGGGGAACCGTGCGGGGGCAGCCCTACCGGTCGCTCGGCGTGCCGATCACCAAAGGCTTCGGGCCGGAGTTCCTGATTGGTGGCGCATATTTTCTGGCCGGTTCCGCCGAAGTGCGGGCCAAGGTGACAGACCGGATCGGCGTCGTCGGTTTTGTCGATGCGGGTCGGGTGGGGCTGGACGGCTTCTTCGACGATCTCGGCGGTTGGCATGCCGGGGCGGGACTTGGGGTGCGGTATGACACCGGCCTGGGCCCGATCCGGCTGGACGTCGCAGCACCGGTCGGCGGCAATACCGGTGACGGGGTGCAGGTCTACATCGGCCTTGGGCAGGCGTTCTGATGCGGCGCGCTCTGATCCTGGCGCTGACGTTGTTCGCCGTGCCGGCCGCTGCCCAAGTGGATGACCGCAGCTATCTGACCGCATTTCTAGAGGACAATCTTTCCGGTGCCGGTCGGCAGGTGACGATCACGGGCTTCACCGGCGCGCTGTCGTCGCAAGCTGCGCTGGATACCATGACCATAGCAGATGATCAGGGCGTCTGGATCACCTTGAACGGCGTGGTGCTGGATTGGAGCCGCAGTTCGCTTTTGTCGGGGCAGGTGGTCATCAATGAGCTTTCGGCACAGGAAATCATCCTCGCGCGCCTGCCCGAAACCAACGAGGCCGGTCTGCCCGCAGCCGAGGCGCAGGGTTTCAATCTGCCGGACCTGCCCGTTTCGGTGCAGATCGGACGCGTCGCGGCAGAGCGGATCGTGGTCGAAGAACCAGTTTTCGGGCAGCCGGTGGAGGGCAGCCTTGAGGCAGCACTTTCGCTGATCGGGGGCGAGGGCAAGGCCTCCTTCACGCTGTTGCGCAGCGATTCCGGGCCGGAGGGGGAAATCCGGCTGGAGGCGGCCTATTCCAACCTGAACCGCAAGCTTGATCTTTCACTGCAGGCGCGTGAGGGCGCGGGTGGCCTTGCCGTCACGCTTTTGCGTCTGCCGGGCGCGCCGTCGGCAGAGTTTTCGGTGCAGGGCAGCGGACCGTTCGAGGATTTCGGTGCCGACATCCTGCT
The DNA here is from genome assembly GCA_043727195.1 of Paracoccaceae bacterium. Classification (GTDB taxonomy): domain Bacteria; phylum Pseudomonadota; class Alphaproteobacteria; order Rhodobacterales; family Rhodobacteraceae; genus JAUYQR01. The sequence goes on along the minus strand of JAYSYZ010000106.1, from coordinate 26,225 downwards.
GGCGACCGATGGTGAAGAGCGGTTGGGCGGCAGGGTGACGCTGATGGCGGATTCCGATGGCGCATCGCGGTTCAAGGCCGATGTTTCGGGAAATCTGGCGCCACTGTTCCTGCCCGCTTACGCCGAATTTTTCGGAACCGACGTCAGTCTGCTGGCAGAGGGGACACGATCCTCCATCGGACGGCTGGTGCTGGAGACATTGTCGGTAAAGGCCAGATCGCTGGTTTTTTCCGGCTCTGCCACGATTGCCGCCGATGGGCTACCCGAGGCGCTGGCCCTGACAGGGCGGCTGGCGGCACCGGACGGTGCCCCGGTGCTGCTGCCGTTCGGGAATGTGCCAACACGGGTGGATCGGGCGGAATTCGACTTGCAGGTGGCCAGCGTCGCGGATGGCGGATGGACGGGAAACTTTATCCTGAACGGGCTGGATCGGGCGGATTTCAAGGCCGACGCCCTGCGACTGTCCGGGTCCGGTCGGATCGGGCGCACTGCGGCGGGCAACAGCGTCGGGGCGACGATCAACCTTGCGGCGTCAGGTCTTGTGCCAAGCGACCCTCGGATCGCGGCGGCGTTGGGTCCGGCGATTGACGGATCGCTGACTGCACATTGGCTGGAGGGAAGCGGCGCGCTGCGCCTGTCAGACCTGCGCATCGCCGGTGATGGCTATAAGGCGCAGGCGGCGGTGAAGATCGAAGGGCTGGACGAGGCGTTGCTGACCTCGGGCCGGGTCGAGGTGTCAGCCACGGATTTCGACAGGTTTTCAGCCTTGGCGGGGCGTCCCATTGCCGGGTCGGGGACCCTACTTGTGGAAGGGTCGGCGAGCGGGTTGTCGGGAGTGTTCGACCTTGTCGCCCGGTTCAGGGGGCAGGGTCTGCGGTTTGGCGTGGCGGAAGTGGATCGGCTGCTTTCAGGCGACAGCACGATCGTCGCCGCGGCGATGCGCGATGAGACGGGGATGGTTCTGCGGTCATTTGACCTGCAGGCCGGCACGCTGTCGGTTACCGGCGACGGCAGGTTGTCATCGGCGGGATCCGACCTGCAAGGCACCCTTGATCTGCGCGACCTTGGCGCACTTGGGCCGGGCTATCGCGGCAGATTGGCGCTGACGGCGGGGTTCACCGGCACACCGACAGCGGGGCGGATTGTGGCCAGTGGCACGGGCAGCGGGCTGGGTATCGGGCAGGCCGAGGCGGACCGGCTGCTTGCGGGGGAAAGCAAGCTGGATTTGCGTGTCTCTGTGGCGAATGGCGTGATCAGGATCGAAGAGGGCAGGGTTGCCAATCCGCAACTGACGGTGACGGCGCAGGGCAATGTCGCCGGGGCGGCCAGAGAAATCGCGCTGGATGCCCGGCTGGCCAATCTTGCCCTGCTGCTGCCGGAGTTTCCGGGCCCGCTGACCATCACCGGTACGGCGCTGCAGGACGCGGCGGGATATCAGCTTGACCTGACGGGGCGCGGGCCGGGGCAAGTGGATGCCAAGGTGAAGGGACGCCTCGCGGCAGATTTGGCGACGGCGGATCTGTCGTTGTCCGGTACCGGGCAGGCGGGGCTGGCCAACGCATTTGTCGGGCCGCGCGCTGTCAGCGGTCCGGTGAGCTTTGATTTGCGCCTGAATGGCCCGCTGAGGCCAAGTTCACTGTCTGGCCGGGTATCGCTGGCCGGGGGTCGGGTGACCGATGCCAACCTTGGTTTTGCCCTGGAACGGGTAGAGGCAATGGCCGAACTGTCACGCGGGCAGGCCCGACTGTCAGCGACGGCGCAGCTTTCATCAGGTGGCAGGTTGAGGATTGATGGGCCTGTCGGGCTGGCCGCCCCCTTTGCGGCGGAGTTGGCGATCAGTCTGGACGAACTTCGGCTGGTTGACCCGGAGCTTTATCAGACCACGGCCAGCGGCGAGATCACTGTGACCGGGCCGCTGCGCAACGGGGCGCTGATCTCGGGTCGGATCAATCTGGGCGAAACCGAGATTCGCGTACCATCCTCCGGTTTCGGGGGCGACGGGGGGCTACCGGATCTTCGCCATGTGAACGAACCGCAGGAGGTGCGTGCCACCCGTGCCAAAGCAGGGCTTCTGGGCGAAGCCGCGGGTCAGGGAGGGTCTGGGGAAACGGGTGTCTTCCAGCTTGACCTCCAGATTTCCGCGCCGAACCGCGTGTTCATCAGGGGCCGCGGTATCGATGCCGAAGTTGGAGGTTCGCTGCGGCTTTTGGGAACGACGGCGGCGATTGTGCCATCGGGTGGCTTCTCGCTGATCCGGGGCCGGCTGGATATTCTTGGTAAAAGGCTGGTGCTGTCGGACGCAGACCTGCAGCTGGAGGGGGATTTCTTGCCGCAAATCCTGATTTCGGCCAGTACGGAAAGTGACGGGATCATCAGCTATGTGACCATCGAAGGGCCTGCCAATGCGCCAGGGGTAAAATTCTCTTCGGCGCCGGACCTGCCGCAGGAAGAGGTGCTGTCGCGGCTTTTGTTCGGGCGCGGGCTCGACACGATTTCGGCGTTGCAGGCGGCGCAGCTGGCCAATGCGGTGGCGGTTCTGGCCGGGCGCAGTGGCGAGGGGCTGATCGGACGGCTGCGCAAGAATTTTGGTCTGGACGATCTGGACTTCACCACCGCAGACGACGGCAGTGCCGCATTGCGGGCCGGAAAATACATTTCGGAAAACGTCTATACGGAACTGGAGGTCGGACAGGAGGGCAAAAGCCAGATCAGACTGAATCTTGATCTGCGGCCCGGGGTCACCCTCAAGGGGCGCGTGGGGGCTGATGGAGAGACCGGGATCGGTCTGTTCCTGGAACGCGACTATTGAACGATCACATTCCGATACCGGCGAAAGCGCTGCAGCCTGGGATCAGCGGATGTGCAGGCCCGACCGCGTGATTAATCCAATACCTTTTCAAACGCGATGTAGCCGGTTCCCGGGCTGGTCCACTGCCGCGATTTGCGGATGGCCGCACCCTCCAGCCAGAAATCATTGGTGATCTTGCCTTCCGGGCGGATGCATTCTTCGGTCACGTGCAGGGCAGCATGGGCACGCGCGAAGATCACGATGGTTTCCTTGCCGACGACCGCGACCGTGCAGTCATAGTCGCGGCGGGTGCTGCGATCATCCTCGCCCAGAAAGAAGTAGGACCGGCGGTGGGTGCCACCGTTGCGCGCCAGATCGGCAACCGAAGGTACGGCAGCCGACATCAGATCAGGGCCAAGACCGCGGGTCTGCGACAGAACGCCACTGCGCAGGGTAAAGGTCGTGCCATCGGTCGTCGCCCAGGTGACGATGTCACCCTTGCTGTCGCTGATGGTGACAAGTGCATCGGCACCGCGTGCCGGGATGACTGCCCGCAGAATTGGAATGCCGAATTTTTCGATATCGGCGCGGGTTGCTGGGGCCGCGGCAACCGGGGCAGGCGCGCGCCGTCCTTTGACCTTGGCAATGGTCGCTTTCGCAACCCCGCCCACGACGGTGCCCATCGGCGACGGCTCACCCTTGTCGTTGCCGCAGGCCCCGAGGCCCGCAAGGGCGATCAGACCGCACGCCAGCTTGACCCGAAACCTCACCGCCAGACCCTTCCCCATTCGGGATCGAGCGCGTCGGTGTGGTAATCGCGAATCGAATCGTACAGCCGTCCGTGCACATCAAGCCGCGCACCACCATCGCCGATAGCCGGGCGAAGCGTCGTGCCAAAGGTACTCTTGCTTTGCTGACCAAGCGCCCAGTTCATCGGGATTGAAAAGCGGATACCCTTGTCAAAGGCGCCCTTGCCGAATTCCGTCGAGGTGGCATCCGTCACCGTGGCGAAGGCACCCACACGCCAGCCGTTCACAAAGACGCGGTCCAGCGACACGGTTGCTCCGATATCGCCGGCCAGGTATCTGCCGACGTCCAGTTCGCCGACGAACCCGTTGCCGAAATCATAATAGGCCGAGACATGCCCGGTAACGACATCGTAGTCGTATTCGCCAAAGCCCAGCCCGCCGTCAGTGTCGCGCTGCTTGGAATAGTTAAGCTCGGCACCCAGCGCGAGGCGGCTGTCCACCGGCTTCCAAAGAACTTCGCCGGAAATTCCGGCATGCATCCGTTCCAGATAGCCCAGCGTGACGCGGGAATAGACATCCGCTGCGGGCCGCGCATACCAGGCGAGGGTCAAAGTCTCCAGCGCCGGATCGCCGAACTTGCTGTAGCGCGAACCATCCGAACGCACATGTGGCAGCACGGAAGCGGAAGGCGCATTCGACCGGTCGACATTGCCGAACAGACGCTTGTAGACCGACCCGGACAGCACCAGCCCCGGGCGAATGTCGTAAGCTGCCGACAGCCTAAGGCCGACGTCGCCCTTCAAAGGCTCGCTGATCCGGAAGGCGGGCTTCAGGCTCCAGCGGAACTTGGGGTACAGGTCTTCGTCGCCGACGGCATAGGATGGCACGGGCCCTGCATCGGTGATGGCGACGCGGTTGCGCAAAAGCGTGGCGTTGTCGGCGGCGTATTCCAGAGCTTCCAGATCGCTGCGCCGGATCGTGATCTTTGATGCGCCGATCCCGTTCACCACGGGGACAATCTCGAACACTTCGACCGAAGCGGGCATGATGTGGCTAAGCGCGCGGGCAGTACGGCCGATGGCTTGCGAGCCTGCATCGATGCGATTGTTACGGATGCGGATCTGCACCGTATCCGCCTTGTAGGCGAGATTTTCGATGATGATCCCATCCACCGCCAGCCGCTTGGCCAGATTGGCGCGCAACAGCGGCCCGGCATCGGGCTGCGTCACCCAGCCGCCGTCATAGGCATCCGGATCAGCGCTGCGCCGAGGCCGCAGCTTGACCGGAACCGGGGCCGCGCCCATCACGCCACCCGTGGCGCGGTTCTTCGGATCGAGGATCAGGTGAAAGACCAGCCCAACTTCGGTGCCATGCAGGGAATAGAGGCCGTAGCGGACGTTCGGGCCCTTTTGGTATTCGAAACCAAAGTTGAACGGGCTGTCGCGTTCGATGATACCGCGCTCGTCATCCTCCAGCAGATAGGCATCCGACGAGTATTCGCCCTTGAAGGTCCAGCGATCATTGATCTTGTATTCGATGCCGGCAAAAGGTGCTGCCTCACCCCGGAACCACTGATCGACATTGGGCTTGCCGCGATCTACGGTCGCCACGGGCGGACGGTCGCCAAAGGGCTGGCCGATGCCGCCATAGCTGCCCAGACGGCCCCAGCCAAGACCGGCGGTAACCTTGATACGATCACCGAACGTCTTGGTCGCAGCGACATATTCGGAGGCGAAATAGCCCTGGCCGGTGAAATCCTGCAGGCCGATGGTCAGCGCCGGAACATAGCGGCTTTCTGTCAGGATCTGGTAACGAAGGTCAAAGCTGCGATCGTCGAATTTGGGCTCGTCAGCCGGAAACAGCGTGTTCCAGTCGCGCCATGTCTGAAAGCGGAACGATCCCGACAGGCGCGGCGTGATCTGAAAGCTGATCGTGGCGCGGGTGAGGGGACCCACGACAGAAGTGCTGAACGAAAAGGTCGCATCGTCCTGGACATCGCCGGAAGGCATGTCGATCAGGCCGGTCGCGCCGTTGATGTTCAGGGATTTGGTCATCTCTGCAAGTGCAGGCGCGGCTGCCAGTGACAGGGCAATTGCAATCGGGGCAAAGAGGCGACGGGGCAAAGTCAGCATCATGTCCGGGGCCAGGTTTATTTTCCCAGTTTATGCGGACAGATCAGCTGTTGGGCAAGACCTATCGAGGGTTTGCCCAGGGAATACGCAACATCTATGGCATTTCGACCCTATCGACAAAACCGGATTACGCATTTTTCGGACAGGCATTAGGCACCCTCGCCCTCCAGTTTGATACGCAGCTCTCGCAGGACGGAGATCAGTGCGCGGACGCGGTCCGATCCAAGGGCCTGTACGACCTCGCCGATCAAAGGCACGACGGTGGCCACGGCAGAATCACGCGCTGCCCGGCCCGAGGGGCTGATTGCCACGAACTTGCGCCGGGCATCCTCCCAATCGGGGCGGATGTGGACGTGGCCCGCCCATTCCAGCTTGGTCAGCGTGTTGGTCATCGCCCCGCGGGTCACATGGAACGCCCGGGCCAGTTGGGCGGGCGAGCGTTCGTCATTGATCCGCGCCAAATGGTTCAGCACCGAAAAATGCGACAGCTGCATCCCCTTGGGCAAAACCTTCGAGATGCGGTTCCGCGCCAGTTGATCGGCCATGAACAGCTCGCCAAACAGTGCCACGGCGATGTCATCGGATTTTTCCGCAGTCATGGCCCGGAAAACTTTTGGTCATGCGACAAGGAGGGGATGCGGTGGCGCGCTTTCCGCACCCGGTCAAGCTCGATGTCGATCAGTGTCACGCCGGGTTCGGTTCCGGCGTCGGCCAGCACTTCGCCCCAGGGGGCCACGGCCAGGGAATGGCCGTGGGTGCGCCGCCCTTTGCCGTGGGATTCGGGGTGAAAGCCGGTCTGGGCGGGGGCAAGGACGAAACACCCCGTCTCGATCGCGCGGGCGCGCAGCAGGGTTTCCCAGTGCGCGGCACCGGTGATGTGGTTGAACGCCGCCGGAACCGTCAGTATCTGCGCCCCGGCCTGCGCCAGGTGGCGATAAAGTGCGGCAAAACGCAGATCGTAGCAGATGGTCATGCCGATGCAGCCCAAAGGCGTGTCATGCACCACAGCGCGGCTACCGGGGCGGTAGCCTTCGCTTTCGCGGTAGACCTCGGCTTCCGAGACGTTGACGTCGAACATGTGGATTTTGTCATAGCGGGCTGCCACCGACCCGTCAGGTGCGATCAGAAACGACCGGTTGGCAAAACGCCCGTCCGCGTCCTGCGTCACAATCCCCAGTGAGCCGATCAAGAGCCAGATGCCAAGCGCCTTCGCCTCATGCTGCAGTGCGGCCAGAGTATCGTCCTGATCTTCGGTGCGGAACACCGCACGCTGGTGGCTGCGGCTGGACGACAGGCCGTTGGTAAGTTCGGGTGTCAGCACGAATTGTGCGCCAGCGGCGGCGGCATCCCGGAGGTAGCCACAGGTGATCGGCAGGTTGATCGCCGGATCATCGGTGACGGTCAGCTGGACAAGTGCGGCCCGCATCATCCGGCCAGAAGCTGGTCTAGCCTGCCGGCATGGTCCAACGCATGCAGATCGTCCGACCCCCCGACATGCGTTGCGCCGACAAATATCTGCGGCACGGTGCGCCGCCCGCCCGCGCGGCTGACCATCGACTGACGCAGTGTGGGGTCGCGGCTGACGTCGATTTCCTGGTACCGCACGCCCTTCCTTTCCAACAGCCGCTTGGCTGCATGGCAATAGGGACAGATCGGGGTGGTGTAGATTTCAACGGATGGCATCGATTTGGTCCAAGGGTCACCATGATTATAGGGTGTCACGCGTCTTTCGCAACGCGCGCAAAGCTAAGAACCGCGACAGATCTTGCGCCTGCCACAAATAGCGCCTCGGTCGCGGCGGCAAAAGTGGCACCAGAGGTCATCACGTCATCAACCAGCAGAATGTCACGCTGATCGACCAGTTTCTGGTGACGCCTGGCGACAGAGAAGGCATTGACCAGATTGGCAAAGCGGCCGTCACGGGTGCGACCATCCTGATTGCCGGTATAGCGGTGGCGGACCAAAGCATCTGGGCAATGCGGCAGGCCGGAAAGTTTGGCCACCCCCCCCGACAGCAAAGCGGCCTGATTGTACTGCCGCCGGATCAGCCGGAACCAGTGCAAGGGCACCGGCACCACCAGCATGCCGGGCAGCAGGATCGGTCGCGCGACCTTCAGCATCCATTGTGCTGCGGGTCGCGCCAGATCCATTCGGTCGCCATGTTTCAGCGCCAGGACCATTTTTCGGGCGTTGTCCTTGTAGATCAGCGCTGCGCGGCCCTGGCTCCATGGTCGGGCGATGGTCATGCAGTCGTCGCACAGCACCCGATGCCTTGAATCGTCCCCCGGCAACGGAATGCCACACAGATCGCAGACCAGACCCGCGACAAATGGCGTGTCGCGCCAGCAGTCGCCGCACAGCCCGAAATCGGTGGTGACCGGTGCCGCACAGCTGATGCATTGCGGCGGATAAAGCACTTGTAGCGCGGCTTGCAATCCCATCGCGTCCTCCTAATGTTCCGACCATGAGCCCGCCCCCGATCCTGACAGATGATCACGCGCTGATGCGGCACCGCCATCGCGCACGTCGGCAGACAGGTCACGCCGACGCCATGTTCCTGCATCACATGGCGCTGACCGACCTTCAGGAAAGACTGACCGAGGTTAACAGAACCTTTACAAACCCTGCGATTGTGAGCGGATTTCCGGAAATCTGGCGTGACGCGTTCAGCAAGGCACGGTTGATCGAGGACCGCGAGACGCTGGACCTGACACCGGGGGCGCATGATCTGGTGATCCATGCAATGGGGCTGCATTGGGCCAATGATCCCCTGGGACAACTGGTGCAATGTCGCCGCGCGTTGCGCCCGGACGGGCTGTTTCTGGGCGTGCTTCCCGGTGGGCGCAGCCTGCACGAGTTGCGCGCCAGCCTGGCCGAGGCTGAGGTGCGCATCACGGGTGGCCTGTCGCCCCGAGTGTTGCCGATGGGCGAAATCCGCGACCTTGGGGCACTGCTGCAGCGGGCAGGGTTTGCCCTGCCGGTGGCTGACGGATTTACCCAAACAGCAACCTACCCGACGCTGCAGGCGCTGATGGGCGACCTGCGGGCTATGGGCGAGGTCAATGCCCTTGCCGCGCGGCTCAAGCGGTTCACCGCCCGCCAGGTTTTCAGCCAGGCTGCCGAAATCTATGCGGAAGGCTATGGCGGGCCAGATGGGCGCATTCCCGCGACTTTCGAGCTTATCTGCCTGACCGGGTGGGCGCCGCATGGCAGCCAGCAGGTCCCCCTGCGCCCCGGTTCTGCAAGGCAACGGCTGGCCGACGTGCTTTGCGTGCCTGAACGGCAGTTGCCCGACGGCGGTTGACCCGGCCCGATAAGCCTATATGTCCCGGTGAACTGCAATTCTGGAAGCTGACGTTATGCTTGATGCAAAGTCAGGGCGCAAACCGATGCCCGCCGAAATGACCACCGACCCAGACCTCGTCTCGCCCGGGCAGGAACGCCTGGCGCATGCCCCCGCCGATCACCCGCCGGTGCGCCGGTCCAAGATCGGCGTCCTGTTGGCTAATCTGGGTACCCCCGACAATTACGACTATTGGTCGATGCGTCGCTATCTCAACGAGTTTCTGTCGGACAAGCGCGTCGTCGATTACGCCAGTTGGAAATGGCAGCCACTGCTGCAACTGGTGATCCTGACCAAACGGCCGTTCTCTTCGGGTGCGAATTACAAGCTGATCTGGAATCACGAGCGGAACGAAAGTCCGCTTCTGACGATCACGAAGGCGCAGACCGCCGCCATCGCCACGGCCGTCGCCGCGACGCATGGCGGCGAGGTGATCGTGGATTTCTGTATGCGTTATGGCAACCCGTCGACCGATTCCAAAGTGCGCGCGATGGTCGATGCGGGATGCGAGAAGATCCTGTTCTTTCCGCTGTACCCGCATTACGCCGGGGCCACGTCAGCGACCGCAAATGACCAGTTTTTCCGCGCGTTGATGAAGGAACAGCGTCAGCCCGCGGTTCGCACCGTGCCGGAGTATTTTGACCACCCGCTCTACATCACCGCGCTGGCCCAATCGGTCACTGAAGCCTATGCAAAGCTGGATCATGTGCCGGACGTATTGGTCGCAAGCTACCATGGCATGCCGAAGCGCTATCTGATGCAGGGCGACCCCTACCATTGCCAGTGTGCCAAAACCTCGCGCCTTCTGCGGGAAAGGCTGGGGTGGGAAAAGGGCGCGATTGACACGACATTCCAGTCTGTCTTTGGGCCAGAAGAATGGTTGAAGCCCTACACCGTCCAACATGTTGCCGAGCTTGCAAAACAGGGCAAGAGGCGCATCGCCGTGATGGCGCCTGCATTTTCTGCCGATTGCATCGAAACGCTGGAAGAGATCAACGGCGAGATTCGCGAGGCCTTTGAACATGCCGGCGGCGAATCATTCACCTATATTCCCTGCCTGAACGACAGCCCGGCGCATGTGGCGGCACTGGTGGCGATCATCGAGGAAAATCTGGCTGGCTGGCTGCGCTGAACGGGCCAAAAAGAAAGAGACGGCAGAAAACTCTGCCGTCTCTTCCCGAAAATCTTTGTAGGATCAGTTCGAGACTGCTGCAGCAATCACCAGCAGGAGCAGCAGCGGAACAATGATGCCGCCCGACGACGACGAGGTCGCGGCTTCGACAACTTCCGGCTCCATCACAGGTTCAGCCATACCACCAGCGAACGACGCGGTAGCAACAACAGTCAGCGCGGCAGCGAGCGCGAATTTCTTCATGGTAGATCAACCTCCAGTTAAAGCGTGCCGACGAATTTTTGCAGAGGGGCAGCACGCATCCATACTATCCTCTTGCCTCCTCTAAGCAGGGGATAACGCGAAATGCAATTAGAACAGACACATTTTTGCTGTTCGCAAGACAGCTCTGTCAAATAAGCAACACCTGCGTGCCTACAACTGCCATTTCAAACAGTTCTTCGATGTGTTCGTTGTAGAGGCCGATGCACCCGTTCGAAGATCTGCGCCCAATCTTGCGCGTGTCGTGCGTGCCGTGGATTCGGTAGTATGTCCACGACAGATAAAGCGCGCGCGAGCCAAGGGGATTGTCGGGCGCGCCGCCTTCGACGACATCGGGCCAGTCGGGGTAGCGTGCTTTCATCGCGGCGGTCGGACGCCAGGTCGGGTTCACGACCTTCTGCACGACTTCGGTCTTGCCGCGCCGGGTAAGATCTTCGGACAATGGCACCGACGTGGGGAACAACCGGTAGATCGACTGATCTTCAGACCAGTAATGCAACGCGCGCGAGGTGATATCGACCAGAATGGCACCACCGCGGGTGTTGTCGAAATACGACTCCCACTGCAGCATCCGAAAGCTGGAGACATTGTTGCGGACCGAGGCCGAGGCCGGTGCCAGAAACTCCGTCGATCCTTCTTGCGCGAATGCCGGCAGCGCCGCCAGACCTGCGGCACCGACTGCGCCACCCAGCAATGCGCGGCGATCCATTGTTCCCTTTGCCATCGTCGACACTCCTGCCCGTGATCATGATTTTGCCGGGTGATAGCGGTTTTGTGAGGAAGTCGCAAATCAAACACCCGTCAGCTTCCGCCGATGAGCAGACTACGGTTTGAACCCGGGCCAACCTTTCGGTAAGGAGGGGCGGATAGTCGCATGATGGCGACGCTGGTCCGGTGATCCTGATGAACAGACGTGCCTTTGTGCTGCTTGCCCCTGCCTTGGTGCTGGCGGCCTGCTCCGCCCCCTCTTCCGAACCGACGGTCGGGTCTGACGGGCGGCAGTTGCCACGGGTGTACCGGATAAAACCGGGGGACGAAGAGGTGATCTCGTTCCGCCTGCTCGATTCAGTGAACACGCTTCGCGCGGCAAAGAGCCTGCCTGCGCTGGCCTTCGACGCGCCGCTGAATGCGGCGGCGGCGACGCATGCGCGTGACATGTCGGCGCAGAACCGGCCCTGGCACTTTGGATCGGACGGATCGTCGCCGCTGGTGCGGGTGCAGCGGGCGGGTTATGGCGGGCGACTTGTGGGGGAACTGATTTCGGAAACCTACGAGACGGAGCTGGAGACGCTTTCAGCCTGGATGTCGCTGCCGGACACGCGGGGCGTGATCATGGATCCGACGGCCCGCGCGATCGGGTTTGCTTGGTTTCAGGAACCGGCGGGCAAGATCTGGTGGACGTTGGTCACCGGGGCTTGAGGGGTGTGATAACACGCGTGTTATAGTGCGCAAGTGATTGAAAGTATGAAATATTGCTTTTTTTGTTAAGGTTTCGTTAGGGACGATACGGCTGATATCACGCGTCCTAGGGAAGCAGGTAGATCGGGGTTCCGGGGTCGAGCATCGAGTAGATGACCTCGATCTCGTTATCCGATAGGGCGATGCAGCCTGCCGTCCAGTCGCGCCGCCCGATCGGGCCGTTGGGCGCGCCGTGGATGAAAATCTCGCCACCCGGAAGCTGGTTGGCGGCTTCGGCAAAGGCGATGTCTGCCGGGTTGGGATAGGAGATTCCGACCGAAAGGTGATATTTTGAATCCGGGTTGCGGTGGGTGATGACATAGGCACCCTCGGGAGTTTTGCCGTCGCCTTCGAACTGCTTGTGCCCGACCGGCGCGAAGCCCAGCGCCACGTCATAGCTTTCCAGCACCCGGTCGTTGTGTAGCAGATACATCTTGCGGTCGGCCTTGTGGATCTGAGCCGAGGTCACTTTGGGGCCGTTATAGGTGCGGAACTTGGAACTGCAGGCCGCAAGTCCGAAGGCCATCACAAGGATGACGAACACTCTGAGAAGCCGCATTGCCGTTACCGCCTGTATTTTTTTTCAATGCAATACAGCCATCGACGCGCGCTGCCTAGCGGTTGTGTTGCAGCGCCACTTCACGGAATTGTCATGCGGCGAGACGGAAACAGCCGACCAGTTCGACATGGGTTGACCAGCGGAACTGATCGACGACCTGCACCCAGTCGAGCCGGTAACCGGCCTGAAGCAGAATCCTCGTATCCCGGGCGAAAGTAACCGGATTGCAGGAAACAGCCGCGATGACCGGCACGCCCGCGCGCGCCAGCCGGTCGGTCTGTGCTTCGGCCCCGGCGCGGGGCGGGTCAATCACCACGCCGGTGACCCCCTTGAACTCGTCCGGTTCCAGCGGTCTGCGGAACAGATCGCGGGTTTCGACCGTGAGGCGGCGCAGATTTTCGGTCTGGCGCAGGGATTTATCCAAGGCGGCGGTCATCGCGGCGTCGCCTTCTACTGCGTGCACCTCGTTCTCTTGCGCGAGGGGCAGGGCAAATGTGCCAAGGCCGGCGAAGAGGTCAATAACCCGCTTCTGCGGGCCCAGTGCCGCGCGTACCGCTGAAAGCAGCGCCAGTTCGCCCGCTTCGGTGGCTTGCAGGAATGCCCCCGGTGGCGGCACGACAGTGGCGGTTCCAAAGCGCTGAACCGGTTGATCGCGCAGGGCGACCGTTTCATCCGCCCAGGTCAGTCTGGAAAACTTGTGCGCTTCGATGATGCGGGCGAGATCGAGCCGTAGCGCGCCGTCCAGGGGTTTGCCACCCGAGACGGCGACATCCACCCCCGCCTTGGACCGGGTCACCGTCAGCGCGACCTCGGCCGAGCGGGAGCCGCCGATCCTGACCAGCGCCTCCAGCCCGGGAAGTGCCGCGATCAGATCGGGATGCAGCAGTTTGCAGCCCGGCACCGCGACCAGCGTATCGGAGGCGCGGGCGTGAAAGCCCAATAAAGCGCCGGATTTGGTGCGGCGGGCCGCAAGCGTGGCGCGCCGGCGGGTTGATGGGGGCGAGGTGATGATCGGCCTGAAAGGGGCGGTCAAGCCCTGCCCTGCCAGCGCGGATTGCACGACCTGCACCTTCCAGTCTGCGACGAAGGCGTCGGAGGCATGCTGCAGCTGGCAGCCGCCGCAGCTGCGGGCGTGCATGCAAGGTGGGCGAACGCGGACGGTGGATGGCGTCACGATGCGGGTGTCGGTGAGGCGGTCGTCCTGCAGGGTGCCGTCGACCACCTCACCGGGCAGTGCGCCGGGCACGAAGATCTGACCGGCATCCGTGACGGCGATGCCATCGCCCAGATGCCCCAATCGCGCCACGGTGACGATCACTCAGCTGCTTCCCTGTCGTCATCGGTGCCAAGAAAGCCGCCGGACTGCCGGTTCCAATAGCGGGCGTAAAGGCCGTTTTTCACCAGCAGGTCGGCGTGGTTGCCCTGTTCGACGATCCGCCCGTGATCCATCACGATGATCCGGTCCATCGCGGCAATCGTTGACAAGCGGTGGGCGATGGCGAGCACGGTCTTGCCCTGCATGACACGGGTGAGAGCATCCTGAATGCTGGCCTCCACCTCGGAATCCAGCGCCGACGTTGCCTCGTCCAATACCAAAATCGGCGCGTCTTTCAAAAAGGCGCGGGCGAGGGCGATGCGCTGACGCTGCCCGCCAGAGAGTTTCACGCCACGTTCGCCCAGAAAGGCATCATAGCCTTTGCGGCCCTTGTGGTCGGCCATGTTGCCGATGAAATCGTCGGCTTCGGCGGAACTGGCGGCGGCGATGACATCAGCCTCGGCCGCATCGGGGCGGCCGTACAGGATGTTGTCGCGGGCGGAGCGGTTGAACATCGCGGTTTCCTGCGTGACCATGCCGATCTGCCGGCGCAGCGATTCCTGCGTGATGTCGCGCAAATCATGCCCGTCGATGCGGACGCTGCCCTGTTCGGGATCGTAAAGCCTGAGGAGGAGCGAGACGAGCGTCGATTTGCCCGCGCCGGAGGCCCCCACTATTCCCAGCTTTTCGCCCGCGCGGATCGTAAGGTTGAGCGCGTTCACGCCCGCGCGGCCATGGCCGTAGCCAAACGTCACGGCGTCGAAGGTAATCTCGCCCTTGACGCGGGGCAGGTCCCTGGCACCCGGCGCGTCGGCCAGCGTATGCGGCACGGCCAGGGTGCGCATGCCATCCTCCACCTCGCCGACCGAGGTGTAGATCGACATCAGGGTAAAGCTGACCCAGCCCGACATCTGCGCGATGCGCATGGCAATGGCCCCGGCGGCGGCGATGGCGCCTTCGGTGGCGGTGCCCTGTTGCCACAGGATCAGCGTGCCGCCGATCAGCACAACCGGGAGAACGCCGGCAAGGGTCATCAGCGCGAGGCGGAACCAGGTGGAGATGACGCCGAATTCCAGGCTGCGCTCGCGGAACACGTCCATGGATTTCAAGGCGACCCGATCCTCGAAATCGGCATGGGCGAACAGCTTGACGGTCTTGATGTTGGTGATCGTGTCGACGACCTGCCCGGTGACCATGGCGCGGGCGGAGGCGCGGGCGGCGGAGTTTTCCTTCACCTTGGGCAGGAAGTAGCGGATCATGCCGATATAGCCGATCAGCCAGACCGCAAGAACCGCCGCGATGCGCCAGTCAACGGTCAGAAGATAGATCACCGAGCCTATGACCGAGGCAAACGCGAAGGCCCCGGTGTTGATGGTTTCTGTGACCACATCGGTGACGGCGCGGGCGGCCTGCATCTGCTTTTGCGCGATACGCCCGGCGAAATCGTTGTCAAAGAATGTGACGGCCTGGCCCAGCGTCCAGCGGTGCAGACGGCTGAGCACCAGCGGCAGGACATTGGGGCCGATCACCACGCTGTTGGAGGCGGAGGAGATGCCGAAGGCCAGGGGGCGCAGGATCAGGTAGAAACCGAGGACGGCGATCAGTTGCCAAAGGTGGCTGCTGAAAAACAGCGCAGGGCCGGTTTCGACCGCCGCGTCGATCACCCAGCCCATGATCATCGCCGAGGCCACCTCGGTCACCCCTGCCAGGGCGGAAAAGACGGCGGCGAGCCACAGCATCGGCCATGACCCGGTGAGGGACCAGCGGAAGAACGCGCCCAGTGCCTGCGGCGGCGGGCCGTCGGCCGGGCGGAACGCGTCGATCCAGGTGCCCATGCGGGACAGCAGCGTCATTCGGCAACCTCTTCCAGCCCGATGAACCCGCCGGATTGGCGTGCCCAGAAGCGGGCATATAGCCCATTGCGGCGCAAAAGCCCGGCATGGGTGCCCTGTTCGGCGATGCGGCCGTCTTCCAGCACCACGATCCGGTCCATCGCGGCGATGGTCGACAAGCGGTGCGCGATGGCGATCACGGTCTTGCCCTGCATCACGCCGTAGAGCGCATCCTGAATCGCCGCCTCCGCCTCGCTGTCCAGGGCGGAGGTCGCTTCGTCCAGGATCAGGATCGGGGCGTTCTTCAGGATCACCCGCGCCAGGGCAACCCGCTGCCGCTGGCCGCCGGAAAGCTTGACGCCGCGTTCGCCGACATGGGCGTCGTAACCCTGCCGCCCCTCCGGGTCTTGCAGCGTCAGGATGAAATCATGCGCTTCGGCCTGTCTGGCTGCGGCGACGATCTGGTCTTCGCTGGCATCCGGAAAACCGTACAGGATGTTGTCGCGGACGGAGCGGTGCAGGAGGCTGCTGTCCTGCTGCACCATACCGATCTGCCGGCGGAGCGATTCCTGCGTGACGGTGGCAATGTCCTGCCCGTCAACGAGGATGCGCCCGGATTCCGTATCGTAGAACCGCAGCATCAGTTTCACGAGCGTGGACTTGCCCGCGCCCGACCGCCCCACCACCCCGATCTTTTCGCCCGCACCGATGGTCAGCGACAGGTTCTGCAACCCGCCCGAGCCGCGTCCGTAATGATGCGAGATATTGTCGATCTCGATCCGACCGGCGGAAATGCGCAGATCAGCCGCAGCGGGATCATCAACCAGTTCGATGGGATGCGTGATCGTTTCCATGCCTTCCTGCACCACGCCAAGCGCCTGCACCAGCGCGGTAAAGGCCCACATGATCCAGTAGGTCATGTTGTTCAGCCGCAAGACCAGCGCCGTTGCCGCAGCCACGGTGCCAACAGTGGCGGCCCCCTGATACCACAAGAGGATTGCCCAGCCGGTCACCGACACGATCAGAAAGCCGTTCAGCGCTGTCAGCGCCAGATCCATCTTCGTGACGATCCGCATTTCGGTCTGAAACGTGCTGCGGGCGTGTTCGATCGCCTCTTTCGCGTAGGCCAGTTCCCGGTCGTGATGCGCAAACAACTTGACGGAATGGATGTTGGTGTAGGCATCGACCACCCGCCCGGTGACCGCCGAGCGCGCATCGCTGGAAGCTTTCGACGCCGGGCCGGCGCGCTTGACTGTCCATTGCACCAGCAATGAGTAAAGGACGAACCAGACAATCAGCGGCAGAACCAGCCGGGGGTCGGCCCCGGCCAGCATGATGGCGGCACCCACGACGGTGACGCTGGCAAAGGCCATGGCGTCAAAGGTCTGGAAGACCGCGTCGCCAGCGGCGGGCGGGGTCTGCATGATGCGGTTGGCGATGCGTCCGGCGAAGTCGCTTTCGAACCAGCCGACCGGCTGGCGGATCACATGGGCGTGCGACCGCCAGCGGATCATCGTGCCGAAATTTGGCAGGATGGTGTTGTGCAACAGCGCCACATTGGCCACCAGCAACAGGGGCCGCAGGATCAGCACGCCCAGCGCCACCCAGATCATCTCGGCCCCGTGTGTGGCCCAGGCCTCGACCGGGCCGGTGCTGGCCAACAGGTCGACCAGCCGCCCGACATACCAGATCAGTGCCACATCCGAAAATGCGGCCACCACCGACAGCACTGCCGTCACCGCAAACACCCGCCGGAACGGCCGGGTGAACTGTTTCAGGAACGGCCAGAGCCGCCGGGGCGGGGCGTCGACCACGGCATAGGGCTGATAGGGATCGACAAGGTTTTCAAAGAAACGAAACATGGGGAAAGCCTGGAGAAGGTTTCAGCAAGGGGTGAGGCGGTGCCGGGGGCGACCGCCACGACGGGAACGGTCGGCTCAGGTGAGGCGAAGCGAATTCCCGTGGTCCATGCAGATCTTCCTTTTGGTGAAACGCAGCGGTACCGCAAAAGCCGCGAATTGTCACCCCCCGCGCCCTAGTTTTTCAAGAGCTGGTCCCGTGTCGCCCGAAGGCCCCCGGCCAGCCAGCGCGTCTGAAGCTCTTGCAGCGTCGCGCCCAGGGCGGGGCCGGCGAGGGCCGGCATCAGGTCGGCGGCGGTAACGGGAAAGACTGCCGCCGCGCCGCGCGCGACCTCGGCCAGCCAAGCTTCGGGCGGTGCGGTGCCCTGCATCGCGGAGCGCGCCAGCACGGCATCTGCCCCGGACACAAGGCCCAGCTTCCAACCCAGTGCTGCGGGGCTGTCAGTGCCGCTGACAGCCTCGACCAATGCGGCAATCTGCCGTGCTTCGGCGCGCGACAGGCGCAGCGCCTTGTCAACGGCTGCACCGCCCAGAACCGCCAGCCGCCGTTGCCAGCGCGGTTTGCGGCCAGCCTCAACATGCACCAGCGGGGCTAATGCCAACGGATCGGACCCCGGCAGGACCCGGGCCAGTATCCCGGCCTGTGCCATCGCGGCAACCGATGGTGCAGGATCGGCGGCAGACAGCAGTTTGCGCATCTCGGATCCGATGCGTTCGCGCGACAGGCCGGTGATTGCGTCTGCATGGGCCGCGCAGGCGGCCAGTCCTTCGGGATCAAGGCCTG
This sequence comes from Paracoccaceae bacterium, assembly GCA_043727195.1. GTDB lineage: Bacteria > Pseudomonadota > Alphaproteobacteria > Rhodobacterales > Rhodobacteraceae > JAUYQR01. Next base: position 8,013 of record JAYSYZ010000106.1, on the reverse strand, counting down.
CGTCCGGATCGCCGTGCTGGGCGTGAAAGCGGAAGAACCGCAGAATGCGCAGATAATCCTCGCGGATGCGCAGTTCGGCGTCGCCGACAAAGCGCACGCGATGCGCCAGCAGATCGGGCAGGCCATCCAGAGGGTCGATCACCCGCCCCTGCCGGTCGGTATAGAGCGCGTTCATCGTGAAATCGCGGCGCGCGGCATCCTGTGCCACATCGGCGGTGAACTGCACCACCGCGTGGCGGCCATCGGTGGCGACGTCGCGGCGGAAGGTCGTGACCTCATGCGGTTTGCCGCCTGCCAGCACCGTCACCGTGCCATGCGCGATGCCGGTGGCGATCACCTTGAAACCGGCGGATTCGGCCAACGCGGTGACCCGTACCGGCAGGGCGTCACTGGCGATGTCGATGTCGCTGACCGGCACGCCGAGGATCGCGTTGCGGACGCAGCCGCCGACCAGCAGCGCCCGGTGCCCCGCCGTTTCAAGTGCCATGCACAGCGCCTGCGTGCCGGGATGCGTCAGCCAATCGCCGTCTATCCTCATGCTGCCGCCCTGTCGGCCAGACCGCGCAGGATGCGTGCCGTGGCCCCCCAGATGTAATAGGGGCCGTAGGGCACCGCATAGTAGCGCCGCCATTCCCCCAGCCAGCGCCGCCGTTCGACGGCGTAATTCGCCGGGGTCAGCAGGTGATCCAGCGGTACGGTGAAAACCTCGTCCACCTCGCCCACCTCGGGCACGGGGGTAAAGCTGCCGCGCAGCAAGGCAAGGATCGGGGTGACCGCGAAACCTGTCACGGTTTCATGCGCAGGGAGGCGGCCCAGAAGGCCGACCTGTGCGGCGGGCAGGCCGATTTCTTCGCGCGCCTCGCGCAGTGCGGCAGCCTCGGGCGAGGCGTCCCCGGCGTCGAGCTTGCCGCCGGGAAAGGCAATCTGACCGGGATGATGCTTGAGATGCGACGCGCGTTTGGTCAGGATAAGGCCAGCACCTTCGGGGCGGAGCCAGACGGCAACCAGAACCGCCGCCGGGCGCAGGCTACGATCAGGCGGCGACAAGATCGCCGGATTCAGGTCGAAATCCGAAGACGGGCCGGCGGGGCGCAGCAGAGCGTTGGTCAGCCGCGCCACCGCAGGATCGGTCATTGCGCCCCGGTTCCTTCGAAGCCGAGCGATTTGGGATCAAACGTGTAATGTGCGCCGCAGAACTGGCAGTCGGCGGTCACCGTGCCCTCTGTCGTCGTCATCCGGGCGATGTCTTTCTGCGAATAGATCGACATGGTCTGGCGCACTTTTTCCGGCGAACAGGAGCAGCCGAATCGCACCGGCTGGGCGTCAAAGGCGCGCGGGCCTTCCTCATGGAAGAGGCGCACCAGAAGTTCGGTCGGTGCCAGTTGCGGGCCGATCAATTCCATCTCCTCCACCGTGTCGAGAAGGAGGTTGGCGCGCATCCAGTTCTCGCCCTCGTCACCGGCCAGAATGTCGACATGCGACAGCAGCCCGCCCTCGCCCGATCCGGCGTCGGCGGCGACGGAACCACCCTCTTGCGGCATGTGCTGCAGCATGACGCCGCCAGCCCGCCAGCGCGGATCGGCCCCCGGTTCCTGCGAACGGCCGAAGGTTACGGCAAAGCGGGTCGGCAGCTGTTCGGATTGGGCAAAATACGTCTCTGCACAGGAGGAAAGCGAATCACCGGCGATGGGGGTGAAACCCTGGTAAGGCACCATCCCCTCGCCCTGATCCAGCATCACCGCGAAATACCCCTGGCCGATCATGCTGAACGGCGGGGCGTCGGGATCAAGACGGTCGGGATCATAGCTGGCATAGGCACGGATGCGGGCGGGTTCACCCTCGGCCGTGGGGCCGTAGTAATCGGTTGCGATCAGCCGCGCCGGGCCGTTGCCGCGGATCTGCAGCGACAGTTTCCAGCGCAGCTTGACCGCCTGCCCGATCAGCGCCGTCAGAAGGGCCGCTTCGGCGACCAGCGCCTCGATCGCGGGGGGGTATTGATGCTGCTTCAGCACCTGATCCAGCACACCGTCAAGGCGTGCCACCCGACCGCGAATGCCGGACAGATCAAGCTGAAAAGGCAGGACGGTATCGTCCCAGGCAAGTTTCGGTCCGAGGGTCATGGGGTTTCCTAAGGCTGCCAGACTTGGCATATCGCGGCTATATAGGCAGGGCAACCGCAGGTCCAAGGGGGCGCGATGATCAGACGTTACGGCGAGCCGGTGCGGACCGGGCAGCGCTACACCCGCAGGCCGGGTGTCTATGGCGTCTTGCTGCAGGGCGACAGCATCCTTGCCACGCATCAGGCCGAACCGGTGCCGGAGTTTCAGTTGCCCGGCGGCGGGATCGACCGGGGCGAGCATCCGATTGCCGCCTTGCACCGCGAAGTGTTCGAGGAAACCGGCTGGAAGATCGCCGTCATCCGTCGCATCGGGGCGTTTCGGCGGTTTACCTACATGCCGGAATACGACCTTTGGGCAGAAAAGGTCTGCGCCGTCTATCTTGCCCGCCCGGTGCGGCGGCTGGGCCCACCGAGCGAGCCGGGACACAGCGCGATCTGGCTGCGGGTGGACGAGGCGATGCGGCGGCTTGGCAATGCGGGTGACCGCGCGATGCTGGCGTCACTCTTCCCGTAGGTAATCCAGCAAAATGCCGGAGACATCGTCGGGAAACGAATCATTCCCGGACTGATCCGACAGATCCCAGATGATCGCCTCGAGCAGGGCGGGCCCGGCCATCTGCGATGACCGCTGCAGGCTGCGCACCAGACCGTCTTCGCCAAAATCCTGGCCAGAGGTGACCGGGCATTCGGTGATTCCGTCCGACATCAGCAAGAGCCGGTCGCCCGGCTGCAAGGCAAACGCCGCGCATTCATAGGTCGCGCCGGGAATGAGGCCGATGGGCAGGCCCCCGGCACCGAGCGTGACAACCTCGCCCGTCTTGCGGATCAGCATGGGATGCGGATGCCCTGCCTGCACCAACCTGACAAGACCAAGGGTCAGGTCCACCTCCGCATAGGCCATGGTGAAGTATTGTTCGGCCTGAATCTCTTCCAGCATCAGGCGGTTGAAACGTTCTGCCACCTGATCCGGCGGCATTGCATCATGTAAGCCGTCCGGCCCTTTCCGGAAGGCGAGATTCTGTTCCGGCGATGCACCGGTCAGAAACCCCGCCAGCCGCGCCGTCATCATCGCCGACGCGACGCCGTGGCCCGACACGTCAATCGAATAGATCGCGATCCGGTCAGCCTCGATACGGAAACTGCCCACCAGATCGCCACCGACCCGGCCGGAATTGCGCAGCATCAGCGATGCTTTCGCCGCGCCGTAATCGCGGAACCTGTCGCGGATCAGCGTCTGTTGCAGCTTGCGCGCCTCGATCAGATCGCGGTCGAGCGAATCGTATAGTTTCTGCAGTTCCAGCAAGGTGCTGCTGATGACCCGGTTCTTTGCCAGAACCTCTGCCTGCATGGCGAGCATTCGTTCCCCGGCCCTGAGGCGGGCACGAAACTCGCCGCTGCTGACGGGTTTGGTCAGGAAGTCATCGGCGCCCGCCTCCAGCCCGTCTGCAATCTCGGTCTTGGCGGATTTGGAGGTGAGGAGGATAAAATACCCGTAGTTTTCGCGCGCGAGGGTCCGGAACGCGCGGCAGAAATCCAGCCCCGACAGCCCCGGCATCATCCAGTCGCTGATCACGATGTCGAAGTCTTTAGCGCCGCAAAGAACAAGGGCGGCATCCGCAGTCGCCGCTTCGGTCACTGCATAGCCCCACCGGCGAAGTTGCATCGAAAGGATGTGACGCTGCGCCTTGCTGTCATCGACGACCAGCACGCGCGCCGGTGCCTTCTGCAATGGCAGTTCGACATCCTTTCTGATCGGAATGGCGGGCAACGGTTTTCCTTTCCTGCGGTCGAGGCGCACCGTTGCAGCCAAGTCTTAACGCTTGGTGAAACGCTGAAGTCGAAGCATTTTCCGGGTCTGCCGTTAAGGTTTGTTAAGCCTTGCAGGCATATTCTGCGCCATCCACGGCAGCGACGCCATCGATTGGGGGGTGCGATGATTGACTGGAAGCGGGTCGAAGACCTGCGGGAGGAAATCGGGGACGACGATTTTGTCGAAGTTGCCGACATGTTTCTGGAAGAGGCGGATCAGACGATCAGGTCGCTGGGCGCGGGCATGGCACCGCAGGATATCGAGGGGCAGTTGCATTTCCTGAAGGGAAGCGCGTTGAACCTGGGGCTTTCAGACCTTGCGGCGGTCTGTCAGGACGGTGAAACGCGGGCGGCCGCCGGGCAAGGCGCATCTGTGGATCTGGCGCAGATTGCAGCCGTATACCACGCGTCGCGCGCGGCGTTGATGAACCGGCTGGCACGGGATACCGCGGCCTAGATCAGAAATTCGGCCAGCGCCTCGTCGGTCGTGATGTCGCGGTAGGCGAGGTCGGCCGCATCCATGCGATCCGTGAAATGCCGGAAATTTTCGGCATGCCGGGTTTCGATCCCGATGAGCACCGACCCGAAGTTGCGGGCCGACTTCTTCAGATATTCAAAGCGCGAGATGTCATCTTCGGGCCCCAGCATGGTCAGGAATTCGCGCAGCGCGCCGGGGCGTTGCGGCATGCGCAGGATGAAGTATTTCTTCAGCCCCGAATAGCGCTGGGCGCGTTCCTTGACTTCGGGCAGCCGCTCAAAATCGAAATTGCCGCCAGAGGTGACGCAAACCACGGTCTTGCCGCGAATCTGGTCGGCCAGTTCGGGCAACACATCGACCGACAGGGCACCGGCGGGTTCCAGCACGATGCCTTCGACATTCAGCATCTCCAGCATGGTGACGCAGATGCGGTCTTCGGGCGCTAGCAGAACAGCGTCACGGTTGACCCAACTGAGCATGCGGAAGGTGTTGTCACCCAGCCGCGCCACCGCCGCACCGTCGACAAAACTGTTCACCCGCGGCAGTTTCACCGGCCCGCCCTCGCGCAGGGCGGCCATCAGGCTTGCGCCGCCCAACGGCTCGACGAAGCGAAACTCGACCGACGGGGCCACCTCGCGCAGATAACCGGTGACACCCGACGACAGCCCGCCGCCGCCCACCGGCAGGATGACCATATCGGGCGCGTGGCCAAGTTGATCCATGATCTCGACGCCAACGCTGGCCTGGCCCTCGATCACGTCCGGATCGTCGAAGGGCGACAGGAAATGCCCCCCGCCTTCGGTGCAAAACGCCTGGGCAGCGGCGAGGGTCTGATCAAAGTAGTCGCCGGTCAGTTCGATGCGGATGTTGTCGCCGCCGAAGATGCGGGTCTTGTCGATCTTTTGCTGCGGGGTTGTGACCGGCATGAAGACGGTTCCGCTGACGTCGAAGTGACGGCAGGCGTAGGCCACGCCTTGCGCGTGATTGCCCGCACTGGCGCAGACGAATTCGCGCTGGGCGGGGTTGGCAACCCGAACCTTGCGCATGGCATTGAAAGCGCCGCGCAGCTTGTAGCTGCGCACCGGGGTCAGATCTTCGCGCTTCAGCCAGATGTTGGCGTCATAGCGGGCCGACAGGTGATCGTTGCGCTGCAGCGGGGTCATCGGGAAAAGATCCCGCAAAGCGGCCGTGATCTGACGCGCGGCGTCGGGGAAGGAAGTCATGCATCAACTCGTATGATCGGGGGCGCAAAGGGGCTGAAATGTGCTGGCAGACACAAAATCGCCCTATTCGCGCATAGTATGTGGCGTCTCAAGACATCGGTCATGCCTTCTTATTCGCGCAGACCGTCAGCACAAGGAATAGATCAAATGCATCCTGCCAAGATGATCTCTATCGTTGCGATATCGGGCCTCCTGTTGACGCCTGTCGCGCCTGTATACGACCTTTTCGACGGGGGAGCCGCCCATGCCAAGGGTGAGGGCAATGGTGGCGGAAACGGGAATGGCGGCGGAAACGGCGGCGGAAACGGAAACGGCGGCGGAAACGGCAAAGGAAACGGCGGCGGGAACAAATCCGGCGACGCCTCGGCCAAAAAGGCCGACAAGAGCACGACTGCCGCTGCGAAGGTAAAGAAGGCGGCGAAGAAGGCCCCCGACGACGTCACGAAAGTGAAGGGGAACGTCGAGGAAGAGGGCATGAAGCCCAACGAACTTGGCAAGATGAACGGCGCGCTGCACGCAAACATCAATGCGGTGCTGGCGCATATCCGTAACGGCCAGACCACCAACGGCCCGGTCGGATTGCTTGCGGGCCTGGCAGTTGCCGATACCGGTGCAGCCGCGGCCGCCGCCGCGGCAGAGGAATTGCAGGCGATTGCCGACGATTTCACCCAACTGGAAACCACCCTTGCCGATCAGGGTTATCCGACGATCGAGGATTATCTTGCGGCTGTGGCGGACGGCACCGCGACGGATGAGGAGATGGCCGCGATCGATCCGCTGGTCGACGCTGTGGGCGGCGTCAACGCTGACGGTACCGCCCTTGCCAACGCCGCGCCGACGGCCGAGGAAATCGCTGCTGCCGAGGCTGAGGCTGAAGCCGCCGCCGCCGCAGTAGACAGCGCGGAAGCGGCAATCGGCGACGCCTGGAACAAAGACGGCGACCTGGAAGAACTGCTCGTCTTGCTGCGTGAACGGCTTGCCCCTTACCAGGAAGACATCGCCGCGACGCTTGACCAGACGGCTGCGGACGGAACTGCCGAGGAAGTACCAGTCATCGAATGAACATTGCGGGCCAAGGGCGCAATTCGTGCCCTTGGCCTGAACCGCCTCTGGCCCTTGCCGCGTATCCGAAAACTCAATACACGCAGCACGAACGCCAGCCGCAAGAGGCCATTCATGTCCGCTCCGAAGAAAGTCGTCCTCGCCTATTCGGGGGGACTTGATACATCCATCATCCTGAAATGGCTGCAGACGGAATATGGCTGCGAGGTGGTGACCTTTACCGCCGATCTGGGCCAGGGCGAGGAACTGGAACCGGCCCGGCAAAAGGCGATCCTGTTGGGGATCAAGCCCGAAAACATACATATCGTCGATGTGCGGGAAGAATTCGTCCGCGATTTCGTGTTTCCGATGTTCCGGGCGAATGCGCTGTATGAAGGGCTGTATCTGCTCGGCACCTCCATCGCGCGGCCGCTGATTTCGCAACATCTGGTGCGGATCGCGGCCGAGACCGGGGCAGATGCGGTAGCGCACGGGGCGACCGGCAAGGGCAACGATCAGGTGCGGTTCGAATTGTCGGCCTATGCGCTGAACCCCGCGATCCGGGTGATCGCGCCCTGGCGGGAATGGGATTTGACCAGCCGGACCAAGCTGCTGGAATTTGCCGAGGCGAATCAGATTCCGATTGCCCGCGACAAGCGCGGCGATGCACCGTTTTCAGTGGATGCCAACCTGCTGCACACGTCTTCCGAAGGCAAGGTGCTGGAGAATCCGGCCGAGGAGGCGCCGGAGTTTGTCTATCAGCGGGTGACCCCGGTGGAAAAGGCACCGGATACGCCCGAATATGTGGAGATCGGGTTCGAGCGGGGCGATGCCGTGGCGATCAACGGCGAGGTGTTGTCGCCCGCCACGATCCTTACCCGGCTGAACGAGATCGGCGGCAGGCATGGGGTCGGTTTGCTCGATCTGGTGGAAAACCGGTTCGTGGGGATGAAGTCGCGGGGGCTGTATGAAACACCCGGCGGCACGATTCTGCTAGAGGCACATCGCGGGATCGAGCAGATCACGCTGGATGCCGGCGCCGGGCATCTGAAGGACAGCATCATGCCGCGCTATGCCGAGCTGATCTACAACGGCTTCTGGTTCAGCCCGGAGCGGGAGATGCTGCAGGCCCTGATCGACAAGTCGCAGGAGCATGTGACCGGCACGGTGCGGATCAAGCTGTACAAGGGATCGGCGCGGACGGTGGCGCGGTGGTCGGATCATTCGTTGTATTCGGAAAAGCATGTGACCTTTGAAGAGGACGCGGGGGCCTATGATCAGAAGGATGCGGCGGGGTTCATCAAGCTGAACGCGCTGCGGCTGAAACTGATTGCGACGCGGAA
>JAYSYZ010000105.1:0-4320 GCA_043727195.1 Paracoccaceae bacterium | reverse complement strand
GAAACACGATCATCAACGTTGACAGCATGGTGCGCGAGGTGACCGCCAAGTGCCATGTTCGGGGGACGGCACTGGTGCAGGCGATGCAAGCCGCCCTTGTCCGATCGGTATCAGTTTCCGCAGCACCCAGTTGGACTGCATCATGGGCACCATTGGCAGTGCTGCCGAAACATATGCGCGCTACCATGATCTGATTGTCACCGGGATTGGCATCAACGATGTGTCGATGGAGGCGACCGCGGAAACCGTGATCTTCGCATCCGGCAGGCCCACCCTGTTAGTGCCACAAGATTTGCCGCTGTCGCAATATCTACACGTCATGATTGCCTGGGACGGCAGCCGCGTGGCGGCCCGTGCTGTGGCCGATGCGCGCGATTTTCTGCGGCTGGCCAAATCGGTAACGATTGCCGTCGTGACCGATGAAAAGACACTGCCAGAGGCGAACCCCGCCCTGAAGCTTGTCGATTACCTTGCTCTGCACAACATCAGCGCGGAGGTGGCGCTGGTGCAAGCCCAACGTCGGCCGATTGCCCGCGCGCTGCAGGACCAAGCGCTGGAGGTCGGGGCCGATATGATGGTGATGGGGGCATTCGGCCATTCGCGCATGCGCGATTTTGTGATGGGCGGGGCCACAGCGGGCATTTTGCGGGATCTGGAACTGCCGGTTCTGCTGTCGCATTGAACCGGCCATCGCCGGATTGGCCCGGCGCTTTGTGCGCTGGTAATCAATCAAACCAAAGGAGCAACCCTATGCCAATGATGCATGCCACCCTATCCAATACGCCGAATGGTTCCCTTGTGCAATGTGGGGCCAGCTGATGCGCATTGCCGTCATCGGCGCGGGTGTTCTGGGCAGCCTTTACGCCGCACGTCTGGCGGCTGCCGGCCACGTTGTCACCGTTGTGGCACGGGGAGACCGTCTGACCCAGTTGCAGCAAGGGCCAATCTTGATTTTGAATGAAGATAATGACGTCCGCACTGCTGCAACGGTTGAGGTGGTCGCAAACCTATTGCCCGACGCCGATTATGATCTGGCACTGGTGGTGGTGCGCGCCGATCAGATCGACGCTTTGCTGCCTGACCTGCAGGCCAACCGGGGCGTCAAGACATTCCTCTTCCTGCACAATCGGGCGGCGGGACATGCCGCCTTGTCGCAGGCGGTCGGGCCCGAACGCCTGCTTTTGGGCTTTCCGGGCGCCGGGGGGTGGTTGGACGGTGCAACGGTGCGGTATCGGCTGATCCTGGAGCAACCCACCACGATTGGCGAGCCGGATGGATCACTATCTCCCCGGCTGCGCCAGATTGCCAAAGCTTTGGAATCGGCGGGTTTCACCGTCGCCCTCAGCCGCCACATGGATGACTGGCTTAAGACGCATGCGATGCTGGTAACCGCCATCGCCGGGGTGATTTATCTGGGGCATGGCAGCACAGCGGCGGTTGCAAAATCGCGCGACAGCATCCGCACTTTGGTGCGGGGTATTCGTCAGGGGTTTGGCCTGCTGTCGGGCGCGGGCGTGGTCATTACGCCAAGGAGGCTTGGCTTGCTGGTCGGTCTGCCTGCGAACTTCGCAGAAATTTATCTGCGACTCTTCCTCGCCCGCCCGGCGTCGGAGCTGATCCTTGCGCGTCACGCCAATGCCGTCCCGGGCGAGTTGGCGACGCTGGTTGCGGAACTGCGCGGGATCGTTCGGCTTGAACCCGGTGGAGCACCTGACCTTGAAACATTATGGGCGGCGGTGTCTGCCGCAGCCAACCGAGGAAATCTATCAGGCCCAACCCGACAGCGAGAGCCGATTTCGGCCAATCCATAAAGCGACCTATCAACCCCAAGGAGTCACTCCATGCAAATGATGCGCGCCGCCATTTTCGTTGAACCGGGCCGGATTGTGCTGGAGGACAAACGCGTGCCCAATGTCGGGCCGCTGGATGCGCTGATCCGCATCACCACAACCACGATCTGCGGCACCGATGTGCATGTCCTGAAGGGCGAGTATCCGGTCGCACGCGGTCTGACCATCGGCCACGAACCAGTTGGCATCATCGAAAAACTGGGGTCCGCCGTGACCGGTTTCACCGAAGGCCAGCGGGTGATTGCCGGGGCCATTACGCCCAGCGGGCACAGCAATGCCTGTCAGTGCGGGCAGGCGTCGCAGGACGGGCACGGGACACCGCATGGCTGGAAGGCGATGGGGGGCTGGAAGTTCGGCAACACCATCGACGGCGCGCAAGCCGAATACCTGCTGGTGCCCGACGCGATGAGCAACCTGTCGCCTATCCCCGAGGGCCTGACCGATGAGCAGGTGTTGATGTGCCCCGACATCATGTCGACCGGCTTTAGTGGCGCGGAACGCGGCGGCATCCGGATCGGCGATATGGTGGCGATCTTTGCCCAAGGGCCGATTGGCCTGTGCGCCACGGCGGGGGCGAAACTGATGGGGGCCTCGACCATCATTGCGGTTGACGCCTTGCCCAACCGGCTGGCGATGGCACAGCGGCTGGGCGCGGATTATGTGGTGGATTACACCAAAGTTGACGCGGTGGACGAGATCATGCGCCTGACGGCTGGGCGCGGCGTTGATGTGGCGATCGAGGCTCTGGGCACGCAAAGCACCTTCGCCTCCGCCCTGCGCGTGCTGCGCCCGGGTGGCACCTTGTCGAGCCTCGGGGTCTATTCCGGCGATCTGACCATTCCCGCCGCAGGCTTTGCCGCAGGGCTGGGCGACCTTACCATCGTCACCTCGCTATGCCCCGGCGGCAAGGAACGGATGCGCCGCCTGATGGCGATCATCGCAACCGGGCGGGTTGATCTGGGGGCAATGGTCACACATCGGTTCAAATTGGATGGTATCGAGGCCGCCTATGACCTGTTCAGTCACCAGCGCGACGGCGTGTTCAAGGTGGCGATCACCCCGTAAGACCCCGATGAAGGCAGCTCCAATATGCGATTGACTGAAGATCCGGCGGCCGACCCTGCCCTGCGCTCGCAGCTCGACCGGCTGCTGATGCTGGTCGCCGCCCATACGCGGGTTCGTACTGCGATCGTGCATCCCTGCGATGCAGTGTCGCTGGGCGGCGCGATGGAGACTTTTCGCATGCGGCTGATCGTACCCGTCCTGATCGGTCCGGCGGCCAAAATTGCGGCGGCGGCGGCACAGGCGGGCGAGGATCTGACCGGGATCGAGATCATCGCCACCGCCCATAGCCATGCCGCAGCCGACGCCGCATGCGGGTTGGCCCGCACAGGATCTGTGGATGCGATCATGAAAGGCAGCCTGCACACGGATGAGTTGATGGCCGCCGCAATTGACCGCGACACCGGGCTGCGCACCGACCGGCGAATGAGCCATGTGTTCATCTTCGATGTCCCCACCTATCCGCGCCCGCTGTTCATCAGTGATGCCGCCGTCAACATTGCACCAGACCTCGCCACCAAAAAGGATATCGTGCAGAACGCCATCGATTGCGCGCTGGCACTTGGCACCATTTGCCCACGTGTGGCCATCTTGGCCGCCGTGGAAACTGTCGATCCCGATATGATTGCGACGATTGATGCAGCCGCACTGGCCAAGATGGCGGACCGGGGTCAGATCGTTGGCGGGGTGGTGGACGGCCCGCTGGCGTTCGACAATGCCATCTCGAAAACCGCCGCTGCGATGAAACAGATCGTATCAGACGTCGCAGGTGTGGCCGATGTGCTGATCGTGCCCAATATCGAGGCAGGCAACATGATCGCCAAACAACTGACCTACCTGGCCAATGCGCAGTCGGCAGGCATCGTGATGGGGGCACGGGTGCCGATCATCCTGACCAGCCGCGCCGATGGTCTGTTGTCGCGGCTGGCATCCTGCGCCGTGGCGGTGTTGGTCGCCAGGCACGAACGATCAAAGCCGCCAAGATGAAACCAGCCCTCTTGATTCTCAATGCTGGGTCTTCCAGCGTCAAGTTCGCGGTTTATGCGCAGGCCGACACGCTTCCTGTGCTGCTGTGCGGAAGCATTGCAGCGCTGGGCAGCGCGCCCCGGCTAACGGTGCGTAGCCTAGCTAAGACTTACCCAGACCGCTTGATTGGCAACGCGCCAATGTCACCCGGTACCGCCGGGCAGGTGATTTTTGACGAATTAGCCCAGCGCGGCATGACCAAAGCGATCGCAGCCGTTGGCCACCGTATTGTGCATGGCGGGCAACACTTCACCCAACCGACGATTCTGACCGCCGCCATTATTGTGTTTCGGCATGCAATTTTGACCCCCTAAGGCGGGGTATCGGCGTCCAATTTTGACCCCTCTGATGTTCTGGCAGACCGTTCGTTGCTGAGCAGCGA
>JAYSYZ010000104.1:0-11728 GCA_043727195.1 Paracoccaceae bacterium | reverse complement strand
GCGCCTGAACGGGCGCGCAACCCCGTATCCCCGATCACTGCCCGGGCCCAACGCTATGCTTGCGCACTCGCGCAGGTGTCATGGAACCATATCTGATCTCACACGTTACAAAAGTGTTGCTGCGGGATCGTTCCGCAGCATCCACAATAACGGGAGATTTCCATGTTTCGAACCTTTGCGATCGGCAGCCTGGCCGCTTTGACGCTGACTACTGCCACGCTGGCAGCCACCGTCAAAAGCATCGACGTCGAGGTCGAGTTGGACGCGGTGGAGAACCCCAAGGCCGCCGCCTATTGGACCACTATCGCCGACGATCTTGAAAACGCCATCGTGGCGCGCATCACCGAAGACATTGCCGAAGATGGCGTGGACGTGAAGATCGACCTGGAGGAAGTATCCCTGTCGAACGGCTTTGAGGAATCGATGGGTCTCGCCGACACGCGCCTGGTGGGTAATGTCACCATGAGCCATGCATCTGACAATTCGCGTTTCGGCACGTACGAACTGACGGTGGACGTAAACACCGCGATGCCGATGATCCCTGCAGGTGTCGATGTGGTCACCCTGCCCGCCGACACGCGCGTCTACTATGACGCGATGATCGCGGCATTTGCGCAAGGCGTGGTCGACCGGCTGAAATAACCCGGCCGGTTGTTACCGCGCCACGGGCCCCGGCTAGGCTGCCGGGGCCTTTTCGCATTGGCAAGTCTCGGCCAGCAGCGCCGTGACGTTTTCGCGGGCGAAGGGAAAAGGCAGGACAGCGACCCCTTTTGCAGCCAAGGCTGGCTCGTGCCCGACCAGCACCAGCTGCCCGCCATCACCGGCCACCCGCCGCCCGATCGCCGACGCCAGAAAACGCGCCGCATCGCGCTGCACGAACGCCGCCTCTACTCGACCGGCGGGAACAATCGCAATCCCATCCTCCAGCGTCCGCGCCCTGACGACCTTGGCGTCCGGCCTGACGTCGCCGATGATCAGTTCGATGTCCTGTGCGACCAGCACCTCGTCCAAGATGACAATGAAGATTGGCGCAGCGCACATGATATTTCCTTTCCGAGTTCCGCGTCACTCTGCTACCGATCGCCGTTGCGCGCATTTAACTGTGACATAGGAGAGCAAGAAAAAATGGTGGTTCCCTGCGATAAATGTCCGCTGCGCCGCTGCGAATATTTCATCCCGATGACCGACGAAGAGCTTGCCTACATGCGCAATTTCAAGGCTGGCGAACTGACCATTGACACCGGCACCACCGTGTTGATGGAAGGCTCCAACAGCCCGCAGCTTTTTACCGTCCTGTCGGGCATGGGCACCCGCTACAAGACCCTCGAAGATGGCAAGCGCCAGGTCATCAACTTCCTTTTTCCCGGCGATTTCATTGGTTTGCAAGCCGGGATCATGGGTGAAATGAAGCACTCGGTCGAGGCGAGTTCCCCGATGGTGCTGTGTGTTTTCAACCGGTCTGATCTGTGGAACATGTTCAAGGCGCATCCGGGGCGGGCCTATGACCTGACCTGGATCGCGGCGGTCGAGGAACATTTCCTCGGCGAAACCCTGGTCGCTCTGGGCCAACGCAGCGCGGGCCAGCGCATCGCCTGGGCGCTGCTGCGCATCCACCACCGGTTGCGCGCCGTCGGGCTGGAAAAAGCCGGCGCGGTGCCCCTGGCCTTCCGCCAGCAGGACCTCGCGGATGCGCTCGGGTTGTCGCTGGTCCACACCAACAAGACGCTGATGCAGTTGCGCAGGGACGGCTTGGCGGAATGGACCGACGGGCGCCTGACCATTCACGATCGCACAACGCTCGCCGATTATGCCGGTTCCGCCCCGGAACCGTTGGAAAAACGGCCTTTGATGTAGGAAAATGCCGCCGACGATTTCCGCAACCATACAGAAATCATCGGCGGCCAAGGTATGCAGCGGATAGGGAAAGATCCGCCGACTGATCAGCAGGGAGGGACATCCCGCATTTCAATCAAAAGGCAAACGCTGATGCGATCCGCTGGTTCCTGCGCCACGAAAGTTTATTTCGTGCGGCCGGACTGTCTTCGGCGTGAAGCCGCCAAACCGGCAGTATCGCTCCCATTGCGCCGCAATTGATCGGAACCGCGTCCCATCAACCGCGTTCCTTCTGCAAGCGCCCGCACCTGGGCGCTCTATGTCAGAACCATGGAGAATACGATGAAAAACCTTATGCTCGGCACCGCAATGGCGGTTGTCCTTGGGTCTGCCGCCACGGCGCAAGACCTGTTCCGTACCGAGATGGACGCGGTTGCAATCACGGCCTCCGACTTTATCGGTATGCGCGTTTATGCGGCCGAAGCGGCGATGGATGCCGAAGAATACGCCGGGGTCCAGGAAGGTTGGAACGATATCGGCGAGATCAACGACGTGATCCTGACCCGCGACGGCAAGGTTGACGCCGTCTTGGTCGACATTGGTGGATTTCTGGGCATGGGCGAGCGTCAGGTCGCACTCGGCATGGAAAATATCCGCTTTGTGTCCGACAGCGCCACTGCGGATGAGCTGAACGATTTCTTCCTCGTGATCAACGCTGACCGCACCCTTCTGGAAGGCGCACCGGAGTACATGCGCACCGGTGCCATGCCGATGGACTCGACGGATGCGGCCAACCCGGATGCAGCCGCAACGGCGACCGAAGACACCGCCGCAGTCCCGATGACGGATGATGCGGCCACAGCCGATACCGAAGTTGCCACCACCGATGGGGCCGCCGTCCCGAAGACCGGTGATGCGGCCACTGCCGATACCGAAGTCGCGACGACAGTCGAACCGGCGACCGATGGCGATACTGCCGTTGGCACCAAGATGGTTGATGGCTATGCCGCCGTCGACAGCACGGCCATCACCACCGAACAGCTGGTAGGCGTGCGTGTCTATGGGCCGAATGAAGAAGATGTCGGCGAAATCTCCGACTTCGTCCTCGACGCCAATGGCGCACCGGCGCAGGTCATCGTCGATGTCGGCGGCTTCCTCGGCTTGGGTGAAAAGCCGGTCGCAATCGACATGACTGCGTTGCAGATCTTGAAGGCGAACGACGGTGATACACTGCGTGCCTACGTGTCGATGACGCAGGACGAACTGGAAAGCATGCCCGCCGTCGCCATGTAATCCGGCGACATAGACAGCAAAAAGGCCCGCATCACGCGGGCCTTTTTCATTTGGCAGGAAACGTTGGGTCAGAGCGCTTCTGACACCAGCTGCCGTGCACTTCCCTTGACCTGCGCAGTGACATCATCTGCCAGGCGCACTGCCACATTGGTTGCCCGCGCCTTTTCCTGCTGCAGCGTCTCGTGGGCGCGGGCCAACAGAAGGTCACGCTCCTGCCCGAACAGGCGGTCTTCCGTCTTTGTCCGTGGCAGGGCTGCGGCAACTGCGGCACCAATGGCCATGCCGATTGCCCCCGCCATCACGGGCCGCTCCTCGATCAGTTTGGTGCCTTGCCGGACAGCGGTCATCCGCGCTGCATAGGCCTGTTCACGCGCCGCAAGGATCCGGTCACGCGCCTCTGTCGTCATGGTGTCCAGCCCGCGCAACATCGTCGTCCGCGTTGCTTTCGCCAGATCGGCAAGAACCTGCGCCCGGTCCCGTGCAATCTCTGCCGCCGGGCGAAGCCGTTGCCGTGCTGCAGCGTCAATCCGGGCCAGCGCGCTCGTCGCCTTGTCACGCAGCGCATCCGCCTCGGCAATCCAGCGCCGATCCGCGTCGGGCAAAGGTGCAACCGGGCCGCCTTCATCCTCCCAGCGCGACAATGCCTCGAACTTTGTCCCGGCCAAGGCGTCGGCAGGCATTCCATTGCTTTTGCGCCCCAGAACCAGCCAGGCCAGACCAACCCCGGCCATCACGGCGGCCATCGGGTGGGCCCGGACCGCCCCGTCAAGCGCGCGGGCATAGGGGGCCATGTTTTCCTTCGCATAGGCCAGCGCATCGCCAATCAAGGCATCAACCGACAGCCGATTGCGCAGCCCGTCAATGGTTTGCGCCAGATCTGCACGTTCACGTTCCAGGCTGGCCGCGATCTGCTCGGCGCTCGGGTCGTTCATGTCATGTCGTTGCATCGCGTCTCACCATGGTCTGAAGGGTTTCAACATCGCGCTTGACCGAAGCCGCACTGCGCTTCGGCATCTCGCCTGCCTGCCGCAGCAGACGGGCAGCCTGCTGCGCAAATCCCAGCGCCAGCAGCAGCAGGATGCCGCCGACCACGACAGCGGCCCAGATCGGCGACAGTCCCAGCGCCACTGCGGCGGCGACGGCGGCACCGGCCAAAACGTTGATTGCGGTGATGCCCAGCACCACCGCGATCACGACCTGGATCACCGACTGCCGCACCGCGTTCAGCCGCTCCGCCGCCTCTGCCCGGGCCAGCGCCAACTCGCCCTGCACCAGCCGGGTCACCCCGGCCAGCACATCGGCCATCATCGCGCCCGGGCCTTGGCCCGCAGCGCGGCCATTGTCCGGCTCGCCTCTCATGCGCGCGATCCTCCGTTGCCATGCTCGCCCAAAGTGTCCACCGTCCGGCGGGCGGCATCACGATAAATCCGGTCCGTCACTTCGGCAGCGCGCGCCTCGGCGGTCTGCCGCTCGCCTGACGACCGCAGGAACCGCGCCAGCGCAAAACCCGCCACTGCAGCACCCAAAGCGAACGTGCCCGGGTTGCGCCGCGCATAATCCTGCGCCCCCGACAACAGGTCACCCAGCGTGCGGCCGCGCAACCCATCGGTCACTGTTGCCACACCACCGGCCAGTCCGTTCAGCACCCGGGAAGAGACGCCCTCCATCGTGCCGGCTTCGGTTTGCAGCGTCTCGGCCAGGCGCTCTCCGGCGCTGACCAGCGTGTCGCGCGCGGCGTCCACACGCTCACCCGCCACCGTGCGCACGGTCTCAAACGCATCCGCCGCGCGCGCCGTTGCTTCGGCTTTCACGGTACGCCCCGCCTCGCCCGCCACATCCATCGCGGCGGCAGCTGTCTCCTTGGCCTTGTCGGCGGTGGCGGCAAGCTTGTCTTTCAGATCGGTCGTGTTCATGTCAGTCTCCATCAGTAGGGTGAAAATATTAAGGCCAAGCGCCCGCTCAGCCCAGATGTTGGGTGTCAGCCAGAAGTTCCGTCAGTTCGGTCTGCATTTCCCGCAGCTTTGCAGTCGGGACGGCACCAGCCTGTTCGACGATGGCTTCCTCGAACGCCTTCAGGACCCAGTCTTCGCCGCTGCGCACCTGATCCATCACGTCTTCGTCGATGTCATCGAAAAAGGCGCGAAACGTGACAACGGCCTGATTGACCGTGCCCATGATGCTGCCGTCGCGGTCCGCATCAATGCCAAGATCGGCCAGAATACGCGCAAGTTCGTCGGCATGCCGCGCATGCAATGCACGGAACCGTTCAGCGGTGTCGCGGAACGACGGCTCCGCTTTTTCCACCATTTTGGCGTAGCCTTTCACGGAATCCACCGTGCGGTCAAAAACCTCCGTCAGCGCCGTCGCCTCGGGCTGCAGATGACCGGCGTCGCGCGGGTCAGCAAGCGGATTTATCGGGGGAACAATCGTCTGCATGGCCTTGATCCTTTTTGCCCGCCTGCCGTCTTGGGCAGGGATCTGCTCAGCAAACGTTCAAACCAACGACGGGTTCCCTGCATTACAACCGGAACCATGCACCCGCACCGCACGTTGAACTGGCACGGCGGCCAGCCGCTGTCGGCCGCAACCAACCGGAAAGGACTGAAGATGGACATAGCCACCAAGACCACTGCCAAGGCAGAGCCGCGGATGATGGATCTTTCGGATCTGTTGGAGCATGCGCTGAAAGACATGTATTACGCTGAAAAGAAGATCTACAAATCGTTGCCGAAAATGATCAAGGCAGCGACCGACCCTTCCCTGAAAGCGGGCCTGACCGCACACCGCGAAGAAACGGCACAGCAGATCGAAATCCTTGAAGAAGTTTTCGCATCCATGGGAAAACGCGCCAAGGCCGAAAAATGCGACGCGATCGACGGCATTCTGGAAGAAAGCAGCGGGCTGCTTGAAGATTTCAGCGGCAGCACGGCCGTTGATGCGGCAATTATCTTTTCGGCGCAGGCCGTCGAGCATTACGAGATCACGCGCTACGGCTCGATGCAGGCCTATGCCAAGGTGCTCGGAATGTCCGACGTCGCCGGGTTGCTTGGCCAAATTCTGGAACAGGAAAAAGCGGCTGATGAAAAGCTGACCGCTCTGGCCGAAAGTTCCGTGAACGCTGCAGCAGCCTGAATACAACGGCGAAACCCCCGGCCCCGGTGCAAGCCGGGGCCACCCTCCGCACTCTTCAAGCGGCAGCCGGCTCTCCCCGCAGGCGAACCGATTTTCTTGGCGCGCGTTTTTCTGCGTCAGGCAGGGGTTTGGCACTGGCGTCGGCAAAGGCCATCACCATGGCCTCTTCGATTGCCGTCGCAACGAAATCGGCGCCGATCGTCTCCAATTCGCGCAATGCGACGGAGGATCTCTGCCTCATGCCGCGCGGCAAGCCGGCGACGTCACGCAAATTGTCAGGCATCTGCCAGATCACCACACCGACCCGCATCTGCGGCACGGCCCGCTTGATCCTGCGCACGATCAGCAGCGACGCCCGCGCCGGGTTCGGGTCGAGGAATGTCAGGATCAGGCATTTCGGTGGCGGCCCCTCGGCGCTGATCAATGCCATCGAATTCACCTCGGCCCGCGGCAGGGCGGTGACCTCCGCGCCCTCGGCCGCCAGGGCCTGCCCCAGCATCTGCGCGGCCACATCGTCCAGATTGCTGCGCCCGCCCGCGACCATAACCCGGAATGCCTCAGTGTCTGGGTGGCCCGCAACAACCCCGGTTTCACTGTCGGCCCGCTCTTCCGCCACAACGGGTTCCAGCGAGGCCACGAACCGTCGTGCAGACCGCGCGATCCGCTCTTCCTGCGCCTGCGTCAGCACCCCCCGGTCATAATCGGTTTGCGCCAGCAACAATGCGGGGATCCCGACGGACTGGTAATATTCCGCCACAAAGTCATCCTCCAAGGCCTCCTCGGCACGGCTGACGGAATCGACCGTCTCTCCGGTCAACAGACGTTGATAGAGTTGGGCATGCGCCGCCAGAACCGGTTCATCACCGAACAGGATGTCAAACACCTGAAACTGCGGCAGATACCGTCCCAACACCACCAGACACACCGTCAGCGGCGTTGACAGGATCAACCCCATCGGCCCCCAGATCCACGTCCAGATGATCGCGGCAATGATCACCGCCAACGGCGACAACCCGGTCCGTGCGCCATACAGCTTTGGTTCGATGATGTTGGAGGTGATCAGTTCCACAACGATGAACAGCGCCGCCGTCCACAGAACCAAAGACCAATCGGGTGAGGCCGCAAAGGCCAGGAACAACGGAATGGCCGCAGCGATGATCGGCCCGATATAGGGCACGAACCGCATCACAAGCGTCAGCAGAGCCCACAGAACCGGGTTCGGCACCCCGATGAACCACAGGCCAAGCCCGATCGGTACCGCGTAAACCACGTTTACCAAAATCTGGATCAGCAGATATGTCGCGACGCGCGAGCCGGCGTCTTCAAGCATTTCGGTGGTGCGATGCAGATCGTTGGCGCCGGTCAACCGGATGAACCGGTCGCGCAGCTCCTCTCGTTCCAGCAGCATGAAAATCACCACGACGATGATCAGGCCGACGGTGACCACCGGGCTGATGATCGGAAAGATCACATCCTGCAGCATTTTCCAGACGCTTTGGTTTTCGACCACCGCCACCGTGACCGGCGCGCCGATCGCGGCCCCGTCGGTGGCAACGACGGGGCCCGCCCCGAATGCGCTGCTGACCTCGTCGTTGATCCGCGACATCATCTCGACAAACTTGCCCAGAACACCGGGCGGACCATCGTCCGCCTGCAGGGCGTCCAGCTTGCCGATGATGTTAGACTGAAAAGTCGGCAGGTTTTCGATGACAACACCGATCTGGGCACCCATCACCCCCAGAAGACCACCGACCACCAGAAACGCAACCGTCACCGCGATCAGCACCGCCAGCACATTCGGCAGGCCCTTCCGTCGCATCGCCGACGCCATCGGCGACAAGGCGAATGCGATGAGCATCGCGATTGCCAGCGGCAAGAAGATCTTGCTGCCGAAATGCAAGATGCCCGCGCCGACAAATATCGCGATGGCCGTAGCCCAGTTCACCCGCCGTGTCGGGGTGATGTTGTCTCGGTCCACGATATCTGCGGGCACTCCGGTCTCCCTCAATCCGCCCCGCAGTGCGCCCGCGATGGACGACATCATGAAAATCGCAGGCTGTTGCGAGGTCGTAACGCCCGAGGAAGGCAGCTGGTTCCCGATAATTTCTAGAAGTTGATATCCCTTGACCCAGCGCCGGATTCATGCGGCGCTCTCACCTGCAAGGTGCGGCTGGCTTTGCTATGGCAACGACCCGGATTTGCAGGCAGAGCAATGGCTTTAACCGCTTCCCCTTCCCCACCACTACCACCGCTCAAAATTCGTCCCTACGAACCGAACGGGCTTCGAGACCCACAATGATACGGGGCACGAAGAACAGGATGAGTGGTGGGAATGGCGTCTCTGATGCAGGCACACCGCGCTGACCGGCGTCAGGCGCGGATGTCTGGATTGCATGGAATGAGACTTCGCGTGCTGCGGACGGCGCACTGATTGTCCGATTGGCGCACACCACGGTGGAGTTAACCGAGTAGTGCGCGGCGGACCCGTGACCAGACAAGCGTAGTGATCTGGCTTGAGGTGTAGTCTTCGGGGCTCGCCGACCAAAAGAAAAAAGGGGGTCGGAAATGCCGTAGTCATTCCCGCAACCGTTTGAGTCTCCGAACCTGACTCAGGTCAAACATCTCGTCAGTTTCAAGGGTTATGCTGGGAAGGCTGGCCACTCGGCTTTTCGCTTAGAAGCCCTAATTGTCTCTCTCCGGGCCGAGACTCTCCAAAGCTCATGACTGCACCGGATCGGAGTTTAGCCTTAAAGCATTGATTTTAAGATAGTATTATAGAAACTGGAATTGGTCAGCTGTGTATTCCATTGGCATCGCGGTGTGATTGGTGTCTGAATTCGAATTGTAAAGCGGCAGCCACAACGCGAAATCTCGGGCGGCAAGAACCGAGGTCTGGGGGTGGTCTCCCCGGACCTCGTGTCGATCAGACGAAGATGAAGTCGTCCGCCATCAGGGGCGCGGTGTAGCCCACCAAGGTGATCGTCAACTCTGCCGTGGCCGCATCGCCATCAAGATTGACGAAGACAACCCGGTCAAGTCCGACAACAGTCGAAGTGATGTTTGCCAGGGAAATTCCCAAGTGATAGAACTCCAGCCTGTCATTTGCCCCAAACCCGTTGATCGTGTCATTCCCGTCATTGGCGCTGAGGAAGACAAAGGTGTCGACGTGGCCGCCCCGGCCCGAAGCCAGAACATCATCACCGTAACCGCCGATGATCCGATCAGCGTCGCTGGTGCCGGTGATGGTGTCGTTACCGGACCCACCGAAGATCTCATCCGTGCCGTTTCCGCCGGAAATGTCGTCATTCCCGGATCCACCGAAGATACGATCTGTGTCGCTCTGGCCGTTGATCCTGTCATTACCGGCACCGCCATAAACCGTATCGTTACCGCTTCCGGCGTTGATCGCGTCATTCCCCAAAGTGCCATAGATCAGATTTGGATCGTTGTTTCCAGCTTCTGCCACCCCATCGACATTTCCATCAAAATCGTTCGGATCCGCCACCGGCGCCTCGTTCACGTCGGTCACGTTGACGGTGACGTCCATGGTGTCGCTCAGATTGCCGCCGTCGGTGACCTGAACGGTGAGCAAATGGCTTTGCGCCGCCTCGTAATCCAGCGCGCCGGTGGTGGTGATCACGCCGGTTGCGGCATTGATGGTGAAGAGGCCTGCGGTATTGCCGCCGGTGATGCTGTAGGTGAGGTCCTCGAAGTCGTTGGCATCGTCATTGCCGCCGCCCGCATCAGGATCGGTTGCGGTGATGTCGGCCACCGCCGCCCCGGCGCCGAGATTCTCGGCCACCGCGACGATCACGTCATTGCCGGCATCGGGCGCCTCGTTCACGTCGGTCACGTTGACGGTGAAGGTTTCCGTATGGGTCAACCCTTCAAGATCGGTCACCGTGACATTGACTGTAACAGTTTGCTCAGCTTCAAAGTTCAGCGCAATGTCGGGCCTCAACTTCAAGTTTCCGTCAATCACTTCGAAGCGTGCGTCATCGACGACATAGCTGTAGGGGCCAGAGCCTCCGTCGGTTTCGACCGTGGCCAGCGAACCCACCACACCCCCAGTAAAATTTTCCGAGACATTGTTTGACGACAACAGAATTTCGTCCGGGTTACGAGGGTCTAGCCGATAGGAAACGGTTTCGATCCCCGAAACCTTTAAGTTGATGGTCGAGAAGGTGAATAAAGCTGCGCCGGCCTGACCGGTATTCACATTGCTATTCGCGGTAATGAATGCCTGAAAGCGGGCCAGATCAGCAGTGAAGGCTGCCATGAAGGCGGGGTCATTCAGCTGTGCCTCGCTGAGATTGATGATCAGCTTGTCAATTTCAGTTGTACCCTTGGCCACGTTGCCGTTGCCACCGTCATAGATGTCATAGCTGGTGAAGGTGGTTGCCGTGGACGCAGAGAAGTTTTCCCACGCCGCGAAAATTAGCGTGTCCGCTCCCGACCCACCCTGAAGGGTGTCTGCTCCTATTCCTCCGTCCAGCAGGTCCGCTCCTGAACCGCCGTGCAAGCTGTCCGATCCCGTACCGCCATAAAGCGAGTCGCTGCCGCCCCTCCGTTCAGGAAGTCATTGCCGGCGCCGCCCGACAGCAGGTCTTCCGCAGAACCACCGACAAGTATGTCGTTCCCACTTGTTCCCGTCGTCAAGGCAACAGTTAAAATCCCTTCGTATAAAGTTCTAGTTTCAAAAGTGTCTAATTATCGCCATAGTTTTGTCAACATTGGTGAAGGTCGTGAGCGAGGGATACGAGGACATTGTCGCTAATCCGATGGGGGTCAAGTGTGTATAAACAATTGAATTTTATAAACAAAGATTGAAAATCACCTTGGCGGAACGAACCAAATATTCCCGATATTGGAAACAGTCGGATCGCTTTGGTCTGCTACATTGCGGGTCAGTGTCCGCGGACTGGCTCGCTTACCAGCATTCATTTGCCGGAAAGCACGGTAATGGGTTTGCTCCGGGGCCCGATTTCCACCTTTCGGTGACCGCATCTTGCATGCACGGCTGGCCATACACCGACGCGACCTTCGGCGCAGCCGCCTGCAAGAGTGGCGCGGCCTTCTCGTTGCCTGATCGCCAAGTCGGTAGGAGTATAGCCGACTGGTTTGCATTCGTCTGACAGCACCCGCCCGCGCGCCGGTCATGTGTGATACACGTTACTTCGCTAGGGTCAGGACTCGTTCTTGTTTCATAGCCAGAACATGACGGTTGCGGCAAGGGCGACGGCTGAGAGGAAGACCTTGGGGCATCGGTCGTAGCGGGTGGCAACCCTGCGCCAGTCCTTCAGGCGTCCGAACAGGATTGCAATCCTGTTTCGGCGTTTGTAGCGGCGCATGTCGTGCTTGATGGGCTTGCGGCGAGACTGCCGGCCCGGTATGCAAGGCCTTATCCCCTTGTTTTTCAGAACATCTCTGAACCCGTCGCCATCGTAGCCCCGGTCAGCCAGCAGCCACT
>JAYSYZ010000103.1:0-4334 GCA_043727195.1 Paracoccaceae bacterium | reverse complement strand
CGGCTTCGGCTTCGGCGGCGGCTTGTGCTGCGGCGGCGGCGTCTGCTTCTGCCTGCGCGGCGGCAGCGGCGGCGGCGTCAGCTTCGGCCTGGGCCGCGACTGCTGCGGCGGCGGCGGCATCGGCTTCGGCCTGGGCCGCAGCGGCGGCCTCGGCGTCTGCCGCGGCGGCGGCTTCTGCGGCAGCGGCTGCGTCAGCGTCGGCCTGTGCGGCGGCGGCGGCATCAGCTTCGGCCTGAGCGGTAGCCTCGGTTGCGGCCTGAGCGGCGGCAGCGGCGGCGGCTTCGGCTTCGGCCTGTGCCTGAGCGGCCGCCTCAGCGGCGGCGGCAGCCTCGACTTCCGCCTGGGCCGCGACTTCTGCTTCCTTCAGGATGGCGGTGATCGCGTCCAGATCGCAAGCGACGTCAGCGGTCGGCATGCAGAGCACTGCGCCGTCCGGCCCGATGACCGAACCGTCCTCGGCCAGCGTCTGGGCGCGGGCTGGGAAGGTGTGCATCGGGCTTAACGCCACTGACAAGGCGGTGGTCGAAATCAGGAATTTTTTCATCTCAAGTCCTCACTCTAGAAGGGCCAATGACAACGCCGCAGAATCACATCGGTTCCACGGGCAAGTCGTTATGTCGCAAAGAAAGCGTTGATCAGCGGGATAAGCGATATCACCGGCTGGCCATGCGATAACTTCGGGCGGCGGTCAGATAAACTTTCAGATTAATCTTCGCGCAAGGCCGCCAGAAGTCGGGCCTTTTCGCCCCCGTCGCCCTGGTCTGATATCGCAGCCGCCAGCGCCTGCAATGACGCAATGGAATGACCGGCACGAAAACTGTCGACATGCGGCAGCATCGCGCGCACCCCGAGAGCCTTTGGCGCAAAGCCCGACCAGCGCAACAAGGGGTTGAGCCAGATGAGACGCCGACACGACAGATGCAGCCGCTGCATTTCCGCTGCGAGCGCGCCGCTGTCGTCGCGGTCGAGCCCGTCAGTGATCAGCAGCACCACTGCCCCCTGCCCCAGCACCCGGCGCGACCAGTCACGGTTGAAGCTGCGCAATGAACTGCCGATCCGCGTGCCGCCGGACCAATCCTGCGCCTCGGCCCCCGCCGCTTTCAGCGCCGCATCGACATCGCGGGTGCGCAAATGCCGGGAGATATTGGTCAGCCGGGTGCCGAAGGTAAACGCATGCACCTGCGCCCAGCCCTGACCGCGCTGGTTGGTCACCGCATGCACGAAATGCAGCACCATACGGCTGTAATCCGACATCGAGCCGGAAATGTCGCACAGCACGATCAGATTTGGCCAGCGGGTGACCGGCTTTTTGCGCGCCAGCGCCGTGATTTCACCGCCCTGCCTGAGGCTGGCCCGCAGGGTTCGGCGCAAATCGATTTTTGCCCCCGTGACCGATGCCGTCATCCGCCGGGTGACCAGCGGCACCACCGGCAGGCTGAGCCGCGCCAGCATGCGCCGTGCTTCGGCCATTTCGGCCATCGACATCTGTTCGAAGTCGAGCGTCCGCAGCCTTTCTTCCGCCGACATCGTTGCGGTGGCGTCGATGGTGATCTCCTCGCCCGTTGCGGGTTCGGGAGGTGCGGCGGGCGCTGCCGCGCCATCGAGAAGCGCCTCGGCGGCGCGCCGTTCGGCAGGGGCGGCGGCGCGGTCATCCTGCACACCTTTGACCTGCGGGATCAGCAAAGACATCATGTGTTCAAGGTAGCGCGGATCGCGCCAGAACAGGCGGAACACCTCGGCGAACACCCGGCGGTGTTCGGGGCGGCTGACGAGGCAGGCCTGCAGGGTGTGGTAGAAATCGGCGCGTTCGGTGAAACCGGCAACTTCGACGGCCCGAATGGTGTCGATCACCCGGCCCGGGCCGATGGGCAACCCGGCCTTGCGCAGCGCGCGGGCAAAATGCGTGAGGTTGTGGGCAAGCTTGCCGTCTTCGGGGATATCGAGCGGGGCATAGGTCACCATCGGCGGAACCGGGGGTATCACACCCCCCGCACCCCCTGTGGGATAATCCTGGCCAGAAGAACGCTCATGCCGGAGCGAGGTCGCTGCGGACCTCTTCCAGCAGGCGCTTGGCGACGGAGCCTTCGAGTTTTTGGATATCATCCTGGTATTTCAGGATCGCCCCCAGCGTATCGGCGATCACCTCGGGCGACAATTGCACGCAATCCAGCGCCAACAGGCATTTCGCCCAGTCGATGGTTTCGGCAACCCCCGGGCGTTTGAACAGATCCTCGCGGCGCAGACGCTGGACAAAGGCCACCACTTCGTGGCTGAGCCGGGCTTGCGCCTCAGGGGCGCGGGCCTGCAGGATCGCGAGTTCGCGGGCGAAATCAGGATATTCGACCCAGTGATAGAGGCAGCGCCGTTTCAGCGCGTCATGCACCTCGCGCGTGCGGTTTGACGTAAGGATGACAATCGGCGGCTCGGGTGCCTTGATGGTGCCAAGTTCGGGGATGGTGACCTGAAAATCCGAAAGTGCTTCGAGAAGGAACGCCTCGAAAGGTTCATCGGTCCGGTCCAGCTCGTCGATCAGCAGGACGGGCGCGCCGCCGGGATGCGGGCGCATTGCGGCCAGAAGCGGGCGTTCGATCAGATAGTCTTCGGTGAAAAGCTCGGCCTTCAGCGCGTCTCGGGTTGCGCCACCCCCGGCCTCGGCGGTGCGGATCGCGATCATCTGCGCGGCGAAGTTCCATTCGGCCACGGCCGAGGACGCATCCAGCCCCTCATAACATTGCAGCCGGATCAGCCGGCGGCCGAGGCCGGTGGCGATGGCCTTGGCGATTTCGGTTTTGCCCACGCCGGCCTCGCCTTCCAGAAACAGCGGGCGGCCGAGCTTGAGCGCAAGAAAGACCACCGTGGCGAGGGCGCGCGACGACACATAGCCCTGCCCCGCCAGAAGCGTCTCGACCGCGTCGATGCTGTGCGGAATGGCGGTCACTGCGATCTCCCTCTTCTGGCGCATGCTGGCCTGCAGGGGGGACCGCGGTCAAGGGGCAGGCTGCCGCACCAGCTGGTGGCGGCATGACGCGAGGGTTGGGCGAGAACGGCGGGCCCTGCGCCGGGGGCGGCAAACTGGTCGATGGTGAAGACTGCGGTTTCGTGCAATTCTGGACGGAAAGATGGAGAAAGCGATGCTGGACGCACCGAAACTGAAAACCAAAGACGCCCCGGACCTTGGCCGCTTTAATTGGGAAGACCCGTTCCGCCTGAATGACCAGCTGACCGAAGAAGAGCGCATGCTGGGTGAGGCGGCGCGTGCCTATGCGCAGGAAAAGCTGCAGCCGCGCGTCATTGCCGCCTACCGGGAGGAAACGACCGACCCGGTTATCTTCCGCGAGATGGGCGAGATGGGTTTGCTGGGCACCACGATCCCCGAGGAGTACGGGGGGCTGGGGGCATCTTACGTCGCCTATGGCCTGATCGCGCGCGAGGTGGAGCGGGTGGATTCGGGTTATCGGTCGATGATGTCGGTGCAATCCTCGCTGGTGATGTACCCGATCTATGCCTACGGGACCGAGACCCAGCGGCAGAAGTTTCTGCCAAGACTGGCATCGGGGGAATGGATCGGCTGCTTTGGGCTGACCGAGCCTGATGCGGGCTCCGATCCGTCGGGCATGAAGACCACGGCGAAGAAGACCGCGACCGGCTATGTGCTGAACGGTGCCAAGATGTGGATATCGAATGCGCCCATCGCCGATGTCTTCGTGGTCTGGGCGAAATCCGAGGCGCATGGCGGCAAGATCAAGGGATTTGTCCTGGAAAAGGGCATGGCGGGGCTGTCCGCGCCGAAGATCGGCGGCAAGCTGTCGCTGCGCGCCTCGATCACCGGCGAGATCGTCATGCAGGATGTGGCAGTGGGTGAGGATGCGCTGTTGCCGTTCGTCGAAGGCCTGAAAGGCCCGTTCGGCTGTCTGAACCGGGCGCGCTATGGCATCAGCTGGGGGGTGATGGGAGCGGCGGAGTTCTGCATGCAGGCCGCGCGGCAATATGGGCTGGACCGAAAGCAGTTCGGCAAGCCGCTGGCGCAGACGCAGCTTTTTCAGGTGAAGCTTGCCAACATGATGACCGAGATTTCGCTGGGCTTGCAGGCCAGCCTGCGCGTCGGGCGGCTGATGGACGAGGCAAATGCCGCGCCGGAGATGATCTCGATCATCAAGCGCAACAATTGCGGCAAGGCATTGGACTGCGCGCGCTGGGCCCGCGACATGCACGGCGGAAATGGCATTCAGGAAGACTACCAGATCATGCGTCACATGGTGAACCTGGAAACCGTGAACACCTATGAGGGCACGCATGACGTTCACGCCCTGATCCTTGGCCGTGCGATCACCGGG
>JAYSYZ010000102.1:0-35073 GCA_043727195.1 Paracoccaceae bacterium | reverse complement strand
CAAGGCCGCCTCTTGCGTCATGCCGGATGCTTTCGTAAATCGCTGCGATGATCCGTCCCATCCTGATCCATCCTGACCCGCGCCTCAAGAAGCTCTGTGATCCTGTCACCGAGATCAGCGCGGACATGCGGCAACTGGCCACCGACATGCTGGAGACGATGTATGATGCACCGGGGATCGGACTGGCAGCGCCACAGGTGGGCGTGATGCGGCGGCTTCTGGTGATGGATTGCATCAAGGAGGGCACGCCGGAGCCGATGGTGCTGATCAATCCGGTGGTCATCTGGGCGTCGGAGGACCAGACGGTCTATGAGGAGGGATGCCTGTCGATTCCGGATCAATATGCCGATGTAAAGCGCCCGGCCGAGGTGCAGGTGCGCTGGACCGATCTGGACGGGGCCGGGCAGGAGCGGCAGTTTGCAGGCATCTGGGCAACCTGCGTGCAGCACGAGATCGACCATCTGGATGGCAAGCTGTTCATCGATTATCTGGGGCCGCTGAAGCGGCAGATGATCACCCGGAAGATGGAAAAGCTGAAGCGGGAGCGCGCCCGCGAGGGGTGACGGGCAGGGCGGCGTGGCCCTGCGCCAAAGCGGCGTGATCAGCGGGAATTTCGCATGGACGCCCCCGATGGCGGGTGACTTTGTGACCGCATAGCGCTAGTCAGCCCTTGCATCAGCTAAGGAAATTCCAATGGCCATCGTGCCGATCCTGCATTGGCCTGACCCGCGTCTGTCGGCGGTGTGCGACCCGGTCGGTCAGATGACGGCTGCGGTGCGGACACTGGCCGCCGATATGCTGGAGACGATGTATGACGCCCCGGGGCGAGGGCTGGCGGCACCGCAGGTGGGGGCCATGCTGCGGCTCTTCGTGATGGATGTGAACTGGAAGGACGGCCCGCGCAACCCGGTGGTGTTGATCGACCCCGAGGTGCGGTGGCTGTCGGATCAGCGCGTGGTGGGGCCGGAAGGGTGCCTGTCGATCCCCGGGGTGGTGGCAGAGGTGGCGCGGGCCGCAGCGCTGCGCCTGCGCTGGACCGGGCTTGACGGGCTCCAGGCGGAGGCGCTGCTGGAGGGGTTCGCCGCCGTCTGCGCGCAGCACGAGCTGGATCATCTGGACGGGATCGTGACGCTGGACCGCCTGTCACCCGAGGCGCGGGCCGGGGTGCCGGCATGAGGGATTGTGTGCCCTGGCCGCATCCGGTGCTGCGCCATGTGGCCGCCGACGTGGTACAGATTACTGATGCGGTGCGCGGCCTGTGGGACGAGATGATCCAGGTGATGGACGCAATGCCCGGCTACGGTCTTGCAGCGGTGCAGATCGGGGTGCCGCTCAGGCTGGCGGTGGTGGATTGTTCCGAGAGCCGGGGTCAGGCGGTGCGGATGGCCAACCCCGAAGTGCTGCACGCAAGCGGCCAGATGCGCGAGCATGTCGAGGCAAGCCCCAACCTGCCCGGCGTGTCGGCGGTGATCCGTCGGCCACGGGCGGTGACGGTGCGGTTCCAGAACGCCGAAGGCGTCGTGGAGGAGCGGGACTTCGTCGGGCTATGGGCGACAAGCGTGCAGCATCAGATCGACCATCTGGCGGGTAGGATGTATTTCGACCACCTCTCGCCACTGAGGCGCAAGATGCTGATTGCGCGCGCAGGCAAGCTGCGGCGTCTCAAATGAAAATCGTTTTCATGGGAACGCCAGAATTCTCGGTTCCGGTGCTGGACGCCCTGCATCAACTGCATGATATCGTTTCGGTTTACTGTCAGCCCCCGCGCCCTGCAGGCCGGGGGAAGGCAGAGCGGCCAAGCCCGGTGCAGGCCCGCGCCGAAGCATTGGGTCTGCCTTTGCGCCATCCTGTTTCGCTGCGCAGCATCGGGGTGCAGCAAGACTTCGCTGCGCTGCAGCCAGACGTGGCGGTTGTGGTCGCTTACGGGCTGATCCTGCCGCAGGCGGTGCTGGATGTGCCCCGCTTCGGTTGCCTGAATATTCACGCTTCATTGTTGCCGCGCTGGCGGGGGGCTGCGCCGATCCACCGTGCGATCATGGCGGGGGATGCCGAGAGCGGGGTTTGCATCATGCAGATGGCGGCGGGGCTGGATACCGGGCCGGTGCTGCTGCGCGTGGCGACGGCGATTGGCGCGGAAGAGACGACGGCAGACCTGCATGACCGGCTCTCGGCGACGGGCGCGCGGCTGATTGTCGAGGCGCTGGCGCAGCTGCCCTTGCCCGCCGTGCCGCAACCGGATGCGGGCGTGACCTACGCCGCCAAGATCGACAAGGCCGAGGCGCGGGTGGATTGGGCGCAACCAGCGGTGCAGGTGGACCGGCTGATCCGGGGGCTGTCGCCCTATCCCGGTGCATGGTGCGAGGTTGGCGGCGAACGGGTAAAACTGTTGCGGTCCCGGCTGGCCGCTGGGCAGGGTGCGCCGGGGCAGGTTCTGGGTGGTCTGACCGTGGCCTGCGGGGAGGGCGCGGTGGAAATCACGCTGGCCCAGCGCGAGGGCAAGCGGGCGATGCGGACGGAGGAGCTTTTGCGCGGGCTTGACCTGCCGGCGGTTCTGGCCTGAGCCTGACCGCAACGGACAGAAGGCAATGGGGGCGGCGGGGTTGGTGTTGCGCGCCCTGATCCTGCTGCAGTCGCGCGGCAGGGTCATCGGTGCGCTGTCAGGGGCGATACTGTTGATCCAGCATGGCAAAACCTGCGTCAGGCGAGCCGTTTGACCGCGTCCTTCAGGCGGAATCCCTTGCCACCCGCGCCCTGCCACAACACCTGACCCTGCCAGACGGCGAACATCAGCGATGCGGTCTCGCGCCCCTTCTGACCGCCGCCCAGCCGCAGTGAAAGTGCGGATTCGACAGTGGCGCGCCAGCCTGCCGCGCGCAGGCGCAGATCTTCGTCGCGGGCGTCGGGGGCGAGGGGGATATCCGTCTCCACCGCTTTCAGCAGGGCTTGCGGGCCCTTGTCCGCCGTGGCGGCGATGGCGGCCGCAGTGGCGGCGTCGACCGCATCCCAGGCGGCAAGGCGGGCGGCCTTGACCATGCCGTCGCGCGATCCGTAACGCTGGGCCAGCGTGGGCGCGGCCAGGCCGGTGGCTGCCGCTACCGTGGCGAATGACACGGCTTTTTCGCCGCCCGCCGCCAGAAGCTGACGCAGGGCGGCAAAGACATCGACGTCGGGAATGGTTTTCAGGCGCGGCATCGCTGAAGTGTGAATGAACATTCGGTTTGAAACAAGCCGATTCGGCCCTTAACGTTTTGGCGCGCCGGGTTTTGGCGGGGTGGAGCGATAGACCGGCAGCCGCCAGCCGAACGCCAGACTGCCCGCGCGTAAGGTCAGAACGGTGGCTGCGCACAGGGCGAGGGCCAAGCTGGTGTCCAACCCGGCGCGCCCGGCCAGAATGGCGGCAACCGCCCCGGCAAAAGCGCAGGTCACGTAAAGCTCGCCGTGTTTCAGGACCAGCGGCACCTCGTTGCAGACAACGTCGCGCATCAGGCCGCCCATGGTGCCGGTGATCATGCCCATCACCAGCACGATCGGCCAGCCCTGCCCGTCGGCAAGCGCCACCGCCACCCCGGCGGGGACGGCGGCGGCAAGCGCGAAAGCGTCGATCCACAGCAGCGCCCGGTAGCGGCTTTCCAGCCGGTGCGCGGTCAGAAACACCAGCACTGCAGCGACCGAGGCCACTGCCAGAACGATGGGCGCGGCGACCCAGAACACGTCCCGGTTCAAGATGATGTCGCGCAGCGTGCCGCCACCGACAGCGGTAAGGCAGGCGACGAAGATGAAGCCGACGATGTCAAGTTGCGACCGCGACGCCACCAGCGCGCCGGTGACGGCAAAGACCGCGACCGAAGCATAGTCGAGCGATTGCAGCAGTGTCACGCGCGCACGGCCGGTTTGAACGGGGCCATCCCGGCACGGGCCAGCGCATCGGCGCGTTCATTCTCAGCGTGGCCGGCATGGCCCTTGATCCAGCGCCAGGTGACCTTGTGCCGGGCTTGCGCGGCGTCAAGCCTTTGCCAAAGATCGACATTCTTAACCGGGGGCCCGCTGGCCGTGCGCCAGCCCTTGCGCTTCCACGCCGCCATCCATGCGGTGATGCCGTTCTTCACATAAGCAGAATCGGTCACGATGGTCAGTTCGGTTTCGCGGGTCAGCGCCTCCAAAGCCGCGATCGCGGCCATCAGTTCCATCCGGTTGTTGGTGGTCATGCCTTCGCCGCCTTGCAAGGTGCGCTCTTTGACGATGCTGCCGCCGTCGCGCGCCAGCATCAGCACGCCCCAGCCGCCGGGGCCGGGATTGCCCGAACAGGCACCATCCGTATAGGCGAAAAGGTCGGGCATCACGGTCCTGTCAGGCAAGGATCGGCACGGCAAGGCAGCCGAGAACGATCAGGGAAAGGATCAGCCGTAGCCGCATCCACCACGCGGGCGCAAGGCCCTGTGCCGCGAACGAGGCATCAAGAAGGAGGAGCCCCGCGAACCCCGCGGCAAGGTAGATCATCGAGTTTACCGAACTGTCGGTGACCATGACGAACGCCCAGAGTGCGGGCAGGACCGACAGCGCATAACCCACCGCCGCCGCGCTCCCCTTCGCCCTGGTGGCGAAACCCCAAAGGACGCCCGACATGAAGGACAGGATGATCGTGCCGTAGGAAAGCCCGACATAGGCGCCGATGAACATCGGCGGCAGGACAGTACCCGCCCAGCCGGCAAGAGCGGGGGAAAGATGCGTGGCGGCTGACCAGACGAAGGGGATCAGACCGGCAAGGCCGAGGATCAGGGCAGAGCGCGGGATTGCGGTCATGGGGTGATCTTATCGGTCATGCCGGTTCGCGCAGGATGCGGGGGACCTTGAATTCGATGTCCTCGACGGCGGTTTCGACCAGTTCGACCGTCACTGCGAACCGGGCGCGCAGCGCGTCGACCACCTCGTTGACCAGCACCTCGGGGGCGCTGGCCCCGGCCGTCAGGCCGATGGCTTTTGCGCCAGCGATGGCGCGCCAGTCGATATCCGTGGCGCGCTGGATCAGCTGCGCATAAGCGCAGCCGGCGGCACGCCCCACCTCGACCAGACGTTTGGAATTGGAGGAGTTGGGCGCGCCAATCACCAGCAGGGCGTCGATCCGGGGTGCCACCGCCTTGACCGCGGCCTGCCGGTTGGTTGTGGCATAACAGATATCTTCATGCGCGGGGGTGTGGATGGCCGGAAAACGGGCCTGAAGAGCGGCGGCAATTTCGGCGGTGTCATCGACCGACAGGGTGGTCTGGGTGATGTAGGCCAGCTTGCCGGGATCGCGCACCGCAAGGCGCGCCACATCGGCAACGGTTTCGACCAAGAGCACCTCGCCCGCAGGCAGCTGGCCCATGGTGCCGACGGTTTCGGGGTGGCCGTCGTGCCCGATGTAGATCATCTGCAGGCCGTTCTGCGAATGGCGCGCCGCCTCGGTATGCACTTTGGTGACCAGCGGGCAGGTGGCATCGACCGCAATCATCTCGCGCCGGGCCGCCTCCGCGGGGACGGATTTCGGCACGCCGTGGGCGGAAAAGATGACGGGGCGGTCGGGCGGGCAATCGTCAAGCTCCTCGACAAACACCGCACCCTTGGCGCGCAGCGCATCGACGACGAACTTGTTATGCACGATCTCGTGCCGGACAAAGACAGGGGCACCCCATTTGTCCAGCGCCATCTCGACGATCTTGATGGCGCGGTCGACCCCGGCGCAAAACCCGCGCGGGGCGGCAAGGTAAAGGGTAAGGGGCGGCAGGTGGGGCATCGGCGGGCCTTTCGCGTACCAGACAGAGGTAATTCGGTGCGGGCCCAAGGTCCAGCCCGCTGGTGACGCATCTAGGCAAGGGCGGCCTGCCCCAGCCAGCCGACCGCAGCATAGCGGCCCGTCTTGGCAAGCGTGACAAGGATCACGAATTTCCACACCTGCACGCGCAACACGCCCGCCATCGCGACGGCAATATCGCCACCCGGGGCCCAACTGAGCAACAGCACCCAGAGCCCCCAGTGATTGAACCACCCGGTGGCGCGATCCATCTGCTGCGCGGTCAGCGGAAACCAGCGGTGATCGCGAAACCCCGCAAGGCCGCGACCGAGCGCGTAGGTCACGCAAGACCCCAGGATGTTGCCGACCGAGGCGACCACGATCAGGCTGGCCACCGGCCAACCGGCAGCCAACAGGCCGACGAACACGATTTCGGACTGAAACGGCACCGGCGTCGCCGCCAGGAAGGCCGCGACGAACAGTCCCAAGTAACCGCTCATCCCCCGCACCCTAAGGGCGCGGGAGGCAGAGTGCCGGCAATTTCCCGTGCTGCCCGGCCTGGACGCCGGGCATCCGGTGCAGGCTGGGTCACTTGACCTCGACCGATTCCTCTTCCGGTGTCATCGCGCGGGGTTCGCGCGGCGGGCGGCCAATAACCTCGCGCAGTTCGTCCAGTTCGATGAAGTTATCGGCCTGGCGGCGCAACTCGTCGGCGATCATCGGCGGCTGGCTGCGGATGGTGGACACCACCGAAACCCTGACCCCTTGCCGCTGCAGACTTTCCACCAGCGGACGGAAGTCGCCGTCACCTGAAAAGATCACGATGTGATCGACGCGCTGCGCCAGTTCCATGGCATCGACACACAGTTCGATATCCATGTTGCCCTTGACCTTACGCCGACCCTGGCTGTCGGTGTATTCCTTTGCGGGCTTGGTGCGCATCGTGAAGCCGTTGTAGTGCAGCCAGTCGACCAACGGTCGGATCGGCGAGTAGTCATCGTTCTCCAACAGCGCGGTGTAGTAGAAAGCGCGCAGCAGCTTGCCGCGACGCATGAACTCCATCCGCAGAAGTTTGTAGTCGATGTCAAATCCCAGCGCCTTGGCCGCCGCGTACAGATTTGATCCGTCAATGAACAGCGCAAGCCGTTCGTCCTTGTAAAACATTTAGGCGTCCCCTCAAAACGTGTCGTGTCAATCGAACTTCCGTGTCTTCTGCACGTGTTGTAGTGAAATTCTTTCGACAGCCTAGCGGGAATATCAGTCGAAATCTTCCCCCGGCAAGTCAGGTATGGGAAAAACGTGGCTTTGGGGCAGAAAATTGATCATCCTCTGGTTGCGCTGGGCGCGAATCTGCCATTTGCCGGGCAAGAACCGGCGGCAACCTTGCGCGCGGCCGTGACTGCCATGGCCGAAGAAGGCCTTGTGGTTCTGGCGCTTAGCCGGTTCTTTGCGACACCCTGCTTTCCTGCGGGGGCAGGGCCGGATTATGTCAACGCCGCGGCCGTGCTGGATGGCACCGGCCTTACTGACCTAGCGTCAATTCTGGCCCGGTTGCATGCGGTCGAGGCGCGTTTTGGCCGCCAGCGCCTGCAGCGGTGGGGCATGCGCACGCTGGACATCGACCTGTTGGCGATGGGCGATTCGGTGCTGCCGGATGCGGCAACGCAGGATCGCTGGCGCGGCCTTGATCCCGCAGCCCAGATCGGCAGCAGGCCCGACCGGCTGATCCTGCCGCATCCCCGGCTGCAGGACCGTGCGTTCGTGCTGGTGCCCCTGGCCGATGTTGCACCGGATTGGGTGCATCCGCGCACGGGGCGAAACGTGCGGCAGATGCTGACGGCATTGCCGCAGGCGGATCGTGACGCCGTGAAACCGCTATGAATTGTGCGGATTCAGGGGCAGATTCAACGCTTGTCAAGGCTTTTGGCAGCGACTACACAGACCACTTCCAGCAAAGCTATCGGATTGGAGTTGCCCATGGCCCGCGTAACGGTCGAAGATTGCGTTGACAAGGTTCCGAACCGGTTCGAACTGGTGATGCTGGCGGCACACCGTGCGCGCGAAATTCAGGCGGGCTCGCCGATCACCATCGAGCGCGACAACGACAAGAACCCCGTCGTGTCCCTGCGCGAGATTGCCGAGGAAACGCAGGCCGCAGACAGCCTGCGCGAACGGATGATCGAAAGCCATCAGACGCAGATCGAGGTTGACGAACCGGAAGATGACCAGATGGCGCTGCTGATGGGTGGCGAGATGGACCGCCCGATGGTTGACGACATGTCAGAGGAAAAGCTTCTGCGCGCCCTGATGGAAGCGCAGGGAGACATCTGATCCGGGTAAGACCGCGTCAGCCCAAGGACAGTCTGGCAGGGCGCCGATGATCGACGTTGAAGACCTGATCGCTCTGGTTCGCAACTACAACCCGCGCTGCAATGCCGATCTGATCCGCAAGGCCTATGCCTACGGATACAAAATGCACGATGGCCAGATGCGCAAATCGGGCGAGCCGTATTTTACCCATCCGGTCGCGGTGTCGGCGATCCTGACCGAACAGCGGCTGGATGATGCGACGATCATCACCGCCCTGCTGCACGACACGATCGAGGATACCCGTTCCACCTACACCGAGATCACCGCGATGTTCGGCGACGAGGTGGCGGAACTGGTCGACGGCGTGACCAAGCTGACCAATCTGCAACTGTCATCGACCGAAAACCAGCAGGCGGAAAATTTCCGCAAGCTGTTCATGGCGATGTCCAAGGATTTGCGGGTGATCCTCGTCAAGCTGGGCGACCGGCTGCACAACATGCGCACGATCCGCAGCATGAACCCCGACAAGCAGGCGCAAAAGGCCCGCGAGACCATGGAAATCTATGCGCCGCTGGCCGGGCGCATGGGCATGCAGTGGATGCGCGAGGAGTTGGAGGATCTGTCTTTCAAGGTGCTGAACCCCGAAGCGCGCAACTCGATCATGCGCCGCTTCCTGACCCTGCAGCGCGAAGCGGGCGATGTCGTTCACAAGATCACCGGCGACATAAGGCACGAGCTGGAAAAGGCGCAGATCGATGCGGATGTGTTCGGCCGCGCCAAGAAACCCTATTCGATCTGGCGCAAGATGCAGGAGAAGGATCTGGCGTTTTCGCGTCTGTCCGACATCTACGGCTTTCGCGTCATCTGCGGATCGGTGGCCGATTGCTATCGCATCATGGGGGTCATTCACCAGCGCTGGCGCGCGGTGCCGGGGCGGTTCAAGGACTACATCAGTCAGCCGAAATCGAACGGCTACCGGTCGATCCATACCACCGTGTCAGGCCGCGACGGCAAGCGGGTGGAAGTGCAGATCCGCACCCAGGAAATGAACGAGGTCGCCGAGGCCGGCGTTGCGGCACACTGGTCGTACCGCGAGGGGGTGCGGGCGAAGAACCCCTTCGCCGTCGATCCCGCCAAGTGGATTGCCACGCTGACCGAACGGCTGGACGAAGGCGATACCGACGAGTTTCTGGAAAACGTCAAGCTGGAGATGTATTCCGATCAGGTGTTCTGCTTCACGCCCAAGGGTGATGTGATCCAGTTGCCGCGCGGGGCCACGCCGCTTGACTACGCCTATGCGATCCATACGCGGATCGGCAATTCCTGTGTCTCGGCCAAGATCGACGGCATCCGTGTGCCCTTGTGGACCCGGCTGAAGAACGGCCAGTCGGTGGAGATCATCACGGCTGAGGGCCAGCGCCCGCAATCCAGCTGGATCGACATCGTTACCACGGGGCGGGCGAAAGCGGCTATCCGGCGGTCTTTGCGCGAGGAGGACCGGGGGCGTTTCGTCAAGCTGGGCGTGGAACTGGCGCGGGCAGCGTTCGATCACGTCGGCAAGAAGGCCACCGACAAGGCACTGCGCACGGCGGCCAAGATGCTGGGCCTGACGGATGAGAACGATCTGCTGGCCCGGCTCGGTTCTGCCGAACTGACGGCGCGGCGGGTGGTGGAAACGCTGTATCCCGAACTTGCCCAAGCGGTCGCCGACGAGGTGGACGCCAAGCGCCCGGTGGTCGGCCTGACGGCGGACCAAAGCTTCAGGCGGGCGCAATGCTGCCAGCCGGTGCCGGGCGAGCGGATTGTCGGCATCACCTACCGCGGGCAGGGCGTGGTGGTGCATGCCATCGACTGCCCCGCGCTGGTGGAGTTCGAGGATCAGACCGTCCGCTGGGTGGACCTGCAATGGCATTCGGGCCGCCATGCGCCGGTCTATACAGTCAGCCTTGATGTGGCGATATCCAACGACGCCGGGGTGTTGGGCCGTATCTGCACCTTGATCGGGGAACAGAAGGCCAATATCTCGGACCTGCGCTTCACCGACAGAAAACCGGACTTTTATCGCCTTATTATCGACGTTGATCTTCGCGATGTCGAACACCTGCATATGGTGATGACTGCGCTGGAGGCCGAAACCGACGTGGCGCAGATTTCACGGCACCGGGATTTGACACGGAAGCCATAAGGCTTGAAGACGAGGCACGAGGCACGGGGCCTCGGACAGAAAGGGTGTGAGGTGGTCTTCAAGCGCAGAAAACCGTTGGGCTGGGGTGCCTGGCTGCGCGAGCAGGTCTATCCTCGCGGTGGGTTCAGGCGGGCGATCCGCTATGTGATCTACCGCATGCGCCGCCTGCCGGACCAGCCGCACCGTGTGGCGCGGGGGGTGTTCGCGGGGTCGCTGATCGGGTTTCTGCCGTTGCCGGGGCTGCAATTCCTGGCGGCCTGGGGCGCGGCGCGTCTGGTGCGCGGCAATGTGCTGGCGGCTCTGCTTGCCACGTTCAACACCAACCCGGTCACGACACCGTTCTTTGCCGTGCTGGCGCTGACGCTTGGCCACTGGCTGCTGGGGATCGAGGTGCCGCTGTCGCCGGAATATATCGGCCGGGCTTTCGGCAATGCCGGGCGCGATCTGTGGTTCAACTTTACCGCGCTGTTTGGGCCGGAAAAGGCGCGCTGGGGCGGGCTGCTGCAATTCTGGCGGGAAATCTATCTGCCCTATTTCATTGGTGCGCTGGGGCCGGGGATCGCGATCAGCGCCGCCGCCTATTACGTGACCATCCCCCTGGTCGAAGCCTATCAGAAGGCCCGTGCCATCACCGCGCGCGAACGCAGCGAACGGCGCGGCAGCTTGCGCGCCAAGCTGGCCGAGGCTGCGGCCAAGCTGAAACGCAAGGGCGAGACTGATCCGTCAGGCGGCAGTGACGACGGGCCGGGAACGCCGTAGGATGAGGCAGGCAGCGATGAGGGAGGCCCAGTCATGACAGCACCGCTTGGCACGCCGCGGCCATTGAGGCTTGGCGTCAACATCGACCATGTGGCCACCCTGCGCAACGCGCGCGGCGCGGCCTGGCCCGACCCGTTGCGCGCGGCCCTTCTGGCCGAGGCCGCCGGGGCGGACGGCATCACCGCCCATCTGCGCGAAGACCGCCGCCACATCCGCGACGGCGATATCGACGCCCTGATGGCGGCGATCTCCGTCCCGCTGAACTTCGAATGCGCCGCGACGGACGAGATGCAGGCACTGGCGCTGAAGCACCGCCCGCATGCCGTCTGCCTGGTGCCCGAAAAGCGCGAGGAACGCACCACCGAAGGCGGTCTGGACGTGGCGGGGGATGAGGCGCGGCTGGCGGGCTATATCGCGCCGCTGCGTGCGGCAGGGGCCCGTGTCAGCCTGTTCATCAGCCACGATCCGCGCCAGATCGAAGCCTCGGCCCGCATTGGTGCGGCGGTGGTCGAACTTCACACCGGGCTGTATTCCGAATTGCTTGCCGATGGTCATGCCGAGCTTGCGGCGCGCGAGTTGGCCTCCTTGCGCCGGGGGGCGCGGCAGGCGGGCGATCTGGGGTTGGAGGTGCATGCCGGGCACGGCCTGACCTATGACAATGTCGAGCCCATCGCCGCCATCCCCGAGGTGATGGAACTGAACATCGGACATTTCCTGATCGGCGAGGCGGTGTTTCGCGGCCTCGGTCCGGCGATCGAGGAAATGCGCCGCCGGATGGAGGCGGCACGGGCATGACGACCACCAACAGGATAATCCGGATGGTGCGTCGACCTGCCGTGCGGGCGATGACTGCGGCGGTGGCAACCGGCCTGTGGGCCATGCCGCTGACAGCACAGACAGTGACGGATTGCGAAGGCTACGTCACTTCGGCGCAGCTTGTCGCCGAGCCGTGGGAACGCAACACCGCCACCTATGCCGAAGGCGCGATCCGGGTGACGGTGATGGATACGGTGGAACCTGCCGCCGGGGCGTTCCACCTGATGATCCTGTCGCCATCCGATGACGAACTCGGCTTTCGCGCCTGTCATCTGGTGTCGGAGTCCAGCGACATCGGTTTTGGCGGGCTGACGCTGCAGGGCGCACAGGCGGCCTATGATCCCGCAAGCGGCCTGGTGCTGCGGCTGCGCACCAGTTTCTGGCAGCCCGACACGGATACCTATGTCGATGGCACCCTGTCGGTGACGATCAATCAGGCGACCGGCGTGATCAGTGCCGCGCGCGACGCACCCTGATGGGTGGCGGATGATCCTCGGCATCGGTACCGATCTTTGCAATATCGAGCGGATCGAGGCGACGCTGGCCCGCTTTGGCGACCGGTTCCGCAACCGGGTGTTCACGCCGCGCGAACAGCGCAAGGCCGAGGGCCGGCCACGCGCGGTGGCCGCGACCTATGCCAAGCGCTGGGCGGCGAAAGAGGCGTGTTCCAAGGCGCTGGGCACCGGGCTGCGCATGGGGATTTCGTGGAAGGACATGGCGGTGACCAACCTGCGATCCGGTCAGCCGGTGATGCATCTGACCGGCTGGGCGGCGGAACGTCTGCGCGCGATGACGCCCGCGGGGCACGCGGCGGTGATCCATGTCACGCTGACCGATGACCACCCCTGGGCGCAGGCCTTTGTGGTGATCGAGGCGCGGCTGATCTCAGACGCGGAACCGGCCCGCGCTTGACTTGGCATCGCCACCGCGCGCATGTAGCGAAAAATTCATGAGGCGAGACAGCATGGCATCCGGCACCGGCAAAGACGGCGGCATCCTAGAGACGATCAAGACGGTGGTTTATGCGCTGCTGATCGCGGGCGTGTTCCGGACGCTGTTTTTCCAGCCCTTCTGGATCCCGTCGGAATCGATGAAGGACACGCTGCTGATCGGCGACTTCCTGTTCGTCAACAAGATGGCTTACGGCTATTCCAAATACTCCTGCCCTTTCGCGATGTGCCCCTTCAGCGGCCGCATCTTCGCCGCCGCACCCGAACGCGGCGATGTCGTGGTGTTCCGCCACCCGGTCAACGGCAC
Source organism: Paracoccaceae bacterium (assembly GCA_043727195.1). Taxonomy (GTDB): domain Bacteria; phylum Pseudomonadota; class Alphaproteobacteria; order Rhodobacterales; family Rhodobacteraceae; genus JAUYQR01. The sequence goes on along the minus strand of JAYSYZ010000102.1, from coordinate 21,979 downwards.
CGATTTCATCAAGCGGGTCATCGGCCTGCCGGGCGACAAGATCCAGATGAAGGACGGGGTCTTGTACATCAACGGTGCCATGGCACCGCAGGAACCCGCCGGAGTGTTCGAAGAGATCAATGAACCGCAAGGCCCGATGCGCAACCGGCCGCGCTGTGAAAACGGGGCCGTGGGCGAGGGGGGCATCTGCACCCGGACCCGGTCGATCGAAACGCTGCCCGAAGGCCAGAAGCACAGTGTGCTGAACATCGACACGAACGGCGGCGGCGATAATACCGATGTGTTTACCGTGCCGGAGGGGAATTACTTCTTCATGGGCGACAACCGCGACAACAGCATGGACAGCCGGTTCAACCAGCGCGCCGGGGGTGTCGGCTTTGTGCCCGCGGAATATCTGATTGGCCGGGCGGACCGGGTGATCTTTTCATCTTCCGGCAGCCGGATGCTGTATTTCTGGACCTGGCGGTCGGACCGCTATTTCAAGGCGATCGAGTGAGGCTTTCAGCGGACCTCAAGGCCTTTGAAGGCCGCATCGGCTATGGCTTTCGGCGTCCTGAACATCTGATGCACGCGGTGACGCATGCGTCGATCTCCTCGGCCACGCGCCCTGATAACCAGCGGCTGGAATTTCTGGGCGACCGGGTGCTGGGCCTGGTGATGGCCGAGGCGCTGCTGGGCGCCGACATGGCCGCAAGCGAGGGGCAACTGGCCCCACGGTTCAACGCGCTGGTGCGCAAAGAGGCTTGCGCCGATGTCGCCCGCGAAATCGGTTTGGGCGAGGTGCTGAAGCTGGGCCGGTCCGAGATGCTGTCGGGCGGGCGGCGCAAGGAGGCGCTCTTGGGTGACGCGCTTGAGGCGCTGATCGCGGCGGTCTATCTGGATGGCGGGTTCGAGGCCGCGAAGGCGCTGGTCTTGCGGCTTTGGGGCGGGCGCATCGTGGCGGTGGACAGTGACGCCCGCGATGCCAAGACGGCATTGCAGGAATGGGCACAGGCGCGCGGCATGCCGCCACCGACCTACGTCGAAGCGGCACGCACCGGCCCTGATCACCAGCCGGTTTTCACGGTCGAGGTGGTGCTGGAGAGCGGCGAGCTTGCCAAAGCAAGCGCGGGGTCAAAACGGGTTGCCGAACAACAGGCCGCCAGGGCACTGCTGACGCGGCTGGAGGGTGGCTCATAACCCGCTATCAGATAGGGGGCTGCGGCATTCTCCCTTTCTGCCGCGCATCGCACCGCCACAGCTTTCTGCGGATATCCGGCACTTCGTATTGGCGATACTTGCCGCCCGAAAATTTCGGCCAATCGACAGCGAGCCCGAGCTTTACCATTTCAGCGGAAAGATCGCGCCCATCGGGCAAATAGCAGGTGGCAACCGTTCGGTCGTGCGACATTGCGCCTTCCAGAACGGCATGAACAGTTTGTCCTTTGCAAAGGTTGATCAGCGCCCACTTCGCGTTTTTGCCATAGGGATGGTCCAATTCCGGTGCATCGATCCCAGCGAGGCGAATGCTCGCGTCACCGATGAAGATGGTATCACCATCCACGACATAGCAGCGCCCGTGGATGGTAACCTTGTGTGAATCCGACGATCCGGAGTGTGTGGGATCGCTGACTTTGTGCCGTCTGGCCGGGGGAACGGACACCTGTCGACCAAGGCCAGACCAGTCAATCGCCGGTAATTTGTCATGTACCACCCGGTGCTGTACCGGGGGTGGACGGGAAAAGAACGCTCGCACCAGCAGTCGAAACAAGCCCATCGCAGAATTTCTCCGTTTGCGGCGGAAACACTGGCCTGCAATAAACGATTCTTCAACGAATGGCTGTTGCGCAGAACCGTCGAAACCGGCGAACTGGCAAAGCCACGGCAATTGCGTTAAGCGACGGTCTTGATCGCAAAGAGGCCCCCATGACTGACACCACGCGCGCAGGGTTCGTCGCCCTGATCGGCGAGCCGAATGCCGGCAAGTCCACCCTGATGAACCGGATGGTGGGGGCCAAGATCTCCATCGTCACGCACAAGGTGCAGACGACGCGGACGCGGATTCGCGGGGTGTGCATGGAAGGTCAGGCGCAGATCGTGTTTGTGGATACGCCGGGTCTGTTCCGGCCACGGCGGCGGCTGGACCGCGCGATGGTCAAGGCGGCCTGGGGCGGCGCGTCGGATGCCGATGTGATCGTGCTCCTGGTCGAGGCGACGCGCGGGTTGACCGAAGGCGTGCAGGCGATCATCGACCGGCTGGCCAACGAGATGCCGCAGGATCAGCCGGTGGCGCTGGCGATCAACAAGATCGACCGGGTCAAGGCCGAGACATTGCTGGCGATGGCCGAAACGCTGAACGGCGCCTATCCGTTCAAGAAAACCTTCATGATCAGCGCCGAAAAGGGCTACGGCGTGACCGACCTGCGCGAATGGCTGGCGGGGCAGGTGCCCGAAGGCCCGTGGTTCTATCCCGAAGACCAGATCGCCGACTTGCCGATGCGGATGATTGCGGCGGAAATGACCCGCGAAAAGCTGACCCTGCGGCTGCACGAGGAACTGCCGTACCAGCTGACGGTGGAAACCGAAAAGTGGGAAGACAAGCCCGACGGCACCACCCGGATCGACCAGATCGTTTACGTGGCGCGCGACGGCCACAAGGGCATAGTGCTTGGCAACAAGGGCGAGACGATCAAGGCCATCGGGCAATCGGCGCGGGCTGAAATCTCGGAGTTTCTGGACCGCACCGTGCATCTGTTCCTGCAGGTCAAGGTGCGGCCGAACTGGCTGGAAGAACCCGAGCGCTATTCCGAGATGGGGCTGGAGTTCAAGGACGGCGATGCGTGAGGGGCGAAAAATTTTCGTCGAAAATCTATCTCTTTCCGGCTGAGGCGCGATGAGCCCCCGGCTGACATCGGGGCTGTGGGTGGCGGCCTACCTCACGCGGCTGAGGCTGGCCAATATTCCGGTCTATGTGACGGCGAAAGGGGATGCCACCGCCGGGGCCGTGCTAGTGAAGGTGGCGTTGCTGGACGGTACCGCGCGGGCCTATGAGCGGCGGTCCGATCTTGCCACCGGGGCGCGGGCGTGGATTCTGCTGTCCGAGGGGCCGGAGCGGGAGGTGGACGAGATGCTGATCCGCCAACGGTCGCGCGATCCCGACCTGTGGCTGATCGAGCTGGAGGACCGACAGGGGCGCACCTTGCTGGACGAAGACGGGTTAGCCGGATAGCCGCCGCGCCAGCGCGACAAGCGCGGCCCCGGCACCCGCAAACACCGCCACCAGCAGCACCACGTTCAACGCCACGCGCGGCCATCCCAGCGCGGCGGCATCCAGAAACGGATAGGGCCAGAAACCGGTCAACCCGCCCCGGATCAGCGCATACACCGCATAGACGGCAGGCCAGATCAGCCAGTAGAGCAGATCGCGCCGGCTGACCGATTTCGGCGCAAAGGCCAGCCACCAGACTGCCGTCAACACCGGCACCGCCGTGTGCAGCCCCTGATCGGCCCACCAGGCCAGCCCGACTGGCGCCCAGAGCCGGGAAAGGATCAGGTGGTAGACGATCCCCACGATGACGATTGCCAATGTCATCCCGCCCCACAGCCGTGCGCTGCAGGGAAAACCGGCGGCGGTTGCGGCCATGATCGCGGCCAGGCCAAGATTGGTCAGGATGGTGAAATACCCGGCCATGCGCCACAGTGTATCGGTGGCAGAGGCCTGTCCCATCAGGCAGCGTGATACGTTGAACTGCGCCCCAAGTGCCAGAAGGGCCGCCACGCAGATCACCAAAGCCAGAATGCGGGCCGTCAAGGGCAGAGAGCGGGTCATCCGCCAGACCCTAACGGCGGACGGCCCGGTTGCAAGCGCCTTGCATCCCCGCCACCGGGGTGGATACTGCCCGCATGGAATGGCGGGACGAAGGGGTGCTGTTGTCCATGCGGCCGCATGGCGAAAGTGCCGCGATCATCGAAGTGTTCACGACCGCGCATGGCCGTCATGCCGGGGTGGTGCGGGGCGGGGCCTCGCGCCGGATGGTCCCCGTGCTGCAGACGGGAGCGCAGCTGGAGGTGTCGTGGCGGGCGCGGCTGGAGGACCATATCGGCACCTTCACGGTGGAGCCCCTGCGGTCGCGGGCGGGGCTGATGTCGGACCGGCGGGCGCTGGCGGCCCTGACTTCGATCTGCGCGCTGCTGCGCGCGGCCTTGCCGGAACGGGAGCCGCATCCCGCACTCTGGTCGGGGACGGTGATGCTGCTGGATGCGCTGACGGGGCCCGACTGGGCCTCGGCCTATCTGCGCTGGGAGGTTCGGCTGCTGGAGGAGTTGGGCTTCGGTCTTGATCTGGGGCGCTGCGCGGTGACGGGCGCGACCGAGGGGCTGGCCTTCGTCAGCCCGCGCACCGGGCGGGCGGTATCGGCGGCAGGGGCGGGCGACTGGGCCGACCGGCTGCTGGCACTGCCGCAGGGCCTGTCCGGCACTGCGCCACTGACCGCGACCGCGCTGCGTGAGGGGCTGGCGCTGACCACGCATTTCCTGACACGGGAACTGGCGCATGATCCGCAGGCCCGCCCCTTGCCCGAGGCACGGGCGCGTCTGGTCGATCTTCTGACCCGGCCCGCCTGACCCGGCCCACCGCACCCGGCCCGCCTGACTCGCCTGGCCTGAAACGACGCGAAATGTCGCACCCGTGACAGACCGTGCAACCCCGGCGATGGCCAATGGGGCATCATGGTCACCCGTTACCTGCCCCTGGCGCTGAAACACAGCCCGACCCCGCGCATCGAAAACTTTGCTCTTCTTGCCGGTCTGGATGCCGCGGTGCGGGGGATGCTGATTTCCACCATGCCGCTGGTCGTCTACGATGCGCTGGGCGACGCGCAATCCACCTCGATCGTGTTCTTTCTGGCCGGGATCGTGGCGCTGATCTGGGGGCTTATGGTGCCCTGGGCCACCAGAAAGGTGCCCCGCCGCTGGGCCTATACCGGCGGCGTGCTGTTGTATCTGGTCGGCATGACGCTGGGGGCGATCGGCACGCGCTGGTCGGTGCCGCTGTCGCTGATGGCCAATGCGATGGCGACGGTGACGATTTTCGTCTGCCTGAACGCCTATGTGCTGGATTATGTTGATCGCGCCAATCTGGGGCGCAGCCAGTCGGTGCAGATGGCCTATGCCGCCACCGCCTGGACGCTGGGGCCGATGACCGGGGTCTGGCTGTATCATCAGTGGGCCCCCGCGCCGTTTCTGGTGGCGGGGGGCTTTGCGCTGGTGCTGTTGACCACGTTCTGGGTGTTGCGGCTTGGCAACGGCAAGCAGATCGCGCGGGCCCGGCGCCCGGCGGTTAACCCATTGGCCTATCTGGGGCGGTTTTTCAGCCAGCCCCGGCTGATTGCGGGCTGGATGTTCGCAGTGATGCGGTCGTGCGGCTGGTGGGTCTATGTCGTTTATCTGCCCATTTACTGCATCGAGACGGGTCTGGGCGACAAGGTCGGCGGCATCGCGCTGTCGGTCACCAATGCGCTCTTGTTCGCGGCCCCGGCGCTGAACCGGCTGGGGCGGCGGATGTCGGTGCGCCGGTCGGTGCGGCTGGCGTTCGGGGCCTGCGGCGGGTTTTTCTGCCTCGCGGCGTTGCTGTCGTTCCTGCCCTGGGCTGCGGTTGCGCTGGTCATGGCGGCATCGCTGTTTCTGGTGGCGCTGGACGTGGTGGGCGGCCTGCCCTTCCTGATGTCGGTCAAACCGTCGGAACGGACCGAAATGTCCGCGGTTTATTCCAGCTTTCGCGATGTATCTGGGATCGTGACGCCCGGCGCGGCCTGGCTGGTGCTTTGGGTGGCACCCTTGCCCGGCATCTTTCTGGCGGCGGGCGTGGGTCTGCTGGTGGCCTGGGCGGTGGCCGGGCGACTGAACCCCCGGCTGGGGCTGGCCCGCCCGTCGCGGGGCGGCGCCTAGAACCAGATGCGGCCGTGCTTGGCAGATTAAGCACGGTTCAGTCCAGCAGCCGCCGGGCGATGACCTGCGCCTGAATCTCGGCCGCCCCCTCGAAGATGTTCAGGATGCGCGCATCGCAAAGGATGCGGCTGATCTGATATTCCAGCGCAAAGCCGTTGCCGCCGTGGATTTGCAGCGCGTTGTCGGCGGCAGCCCAGGCCACCCGCGCGCCGAGCAGTTTTGCCATCCCCGCCTCCAGATCGCAGCGGTGCCCGTGATCCTTTTGCCAGGCGGAGTAATAGGTCAATTGCCGCGCCACCATGATCTCTACCGCCATCATCGCCAGTTTCCCGGCGACACGCGGAAATTCGATCAGCGCACGCCCGAATTGCTGGCGGTCGGCGGCATATTGCATCCCGACCTCAAGCGCGTTTTGCGCCACGCCGACGGCGCGGGCGGCGGTCTGGATGCGGGCGCTCTCGAATGTCTGCATCAGTTGCTTGAAGCCCTGACCTTCGACCCCGCCCAGAAGATTTTCGCCCTTCACCGCAAAGCCATCGAAGTTGACGGTGTATTCTTTCATCCCCCGGTAGCCCAGCACCTCGATCTCGCCCCCCGACAGGCCCTGATCCACGAACGGCACTGCATCGGTGCCGGGGGTCTTTTCGGCCAGAAACATCGACAAGCCGCGATAATCAGTGGTGCCGGGCACGCTGCGTGCCAGCACCGTCATCACATGGGTGCGGGCGGCATGGGTGATCCAGGTCTTGTTGCCGGTGATCTGCCAATCCGCATCGACCTTTGTGGCTTTGGTGCGCAGCGCGCCAAGGTCCGATCCGGTGTTCGGTTCGGTAAAGACGGCGGTCGGCAAAATCTGACCGCTGGCCAGTTTCGGCAGCCAATGTTCCTTCTGCGCCTCGGTCCCGCCGCACAGGATCAGCTCCGCCGCAATTTCGGTTCGCGTCGCCAGCGACCCCACACCGATATACCCGCGCGACAACTCTTCGCTGACCACCACCATCGAAGCCTTGGACAGGCCAAAACCGCCATAAGCCTCGGGGATCGTCAGACCGAAGACGCCCATTTCGGCCAGCTTTTCAATCACCGGCATCGGGATCAGTTCGTCGCGCAGATGCCAGCCATGGGCGTGCGGGGTCACCTCGTCATCGGCAAAGCGGCGGAACTGGTCGCGGATCATCTCCAGTTCTTCGTCAAGGCCGGTAACGCCAAAGGTCGCGCGCCCGTGGTTGTCCTGCATCAGGCTGACCAGTTGCATCCGCGCGGCCTGCGTATTGCCCCCCGCCATAAGCGACCGCGCCGCTGCCCCCGGCTGCCAGTCCAGCCCCAGATCGGTCAGCCGCGCCATCTCGCCCTGGCTCATCGGGATGCCGCCTGCGATCTGGTTCAGATACTCGCCAAAGCCGATCTGCAGGATCAGCGCCTCCATATCGCCAAACCGGTGATCCGCCGCCACCCGCCCCGCCCAGCCGCGCAACTGGCGCAGCGCCTCGGTGTAGGTGGCAAGCCACGCCATGGCATGCGCCGCCGATTGGTGCGCCTCCATCGCCGGGGCAGAGACCTTGCCGCCCACCGTCACCTCGGCCCTGACTGCGGCACGGGCCGAGGCGTCAAGCCCCTCGACGTCCGGCAGGGCGGCCTCGGTCAGGGCCAGAAGATCTGCCAGAATGGCTGATTGGGTCATGGTCTGGCCATCGTGGGGCATTGCAACGCTCCGCTCATCTATGGGAATCCTTACCAGATCGGCGTAAAGCCTTCGCAGTTGCAGCGCAACATACTTTCGCGTGCAATACCGATGACGCATGAAAATGTCGCAGCTGACTGGCCACCTGGCGGATGGAATGGCGGGCCGTCAAGCTGTACCCTCAGCCGATCGCGGCCGCCTTCACATCCGCGCCGATGAAGGGCACGTATTGGCCGAAGTTGTCGGCGAACATGCCCACCAGCTTTGCGGCCTGCGCGTCATAGGCTGCGGGATCGGCCCAGGTGTCGCGCGGCGTCAGCAGGCCTGTGTCGACGCCGGGCACGGCGACCGGCACCTCGAATCCGAACATCCTGTCGCGGCGGAATTCGCCCGCGTTCAGCGAACCGTCCAGCGCGGCTGACAGCAGTGCCCGCGTCGCCTTGATCGGCATCCGTTGGCCTGTGCCATAAGCGCCCCCTGTCCAGCCGGTGTTGACCAGCCAGCACGACGCGCCGTGCTTGGCGATCTTGGCCTGCAACAGCTTGCCGTAAACTTCGGGCCGGCGTGGCATGAAGGGCGCGCCGAAACAGGTAGAAAAGGTCGGCTGCGGTTCCGTCACCCCCCGCTCCGTCCCGGCGACCTTGGAGGTGAAGCCGGACAGAAAATGATACATCGCCTGCGCGGGCGTCAGCCTCGCGATGGGGGGCAGCACGCCGAAGGCATCGCAGGTCAGCATCACCACATGGCGCGGGTGGCCGCCCAGGCCGGTGGCGGATGCGTTGGAAATCGCCTCAAGCGGATAGGCGCAACGGGTGTTGTCGGTGAGGCTGTTGTCGGCGAAATCCAGCTCCAGCGTATCGGGATCGTAGACCATGTTTTCCACCACGGTCGCAAAGCGGTGGGTGGTGGCATAAATCTCCGGCTCTGCTTCGGGGTTCAGGTTGATGGTCTTGGCATAGCAGCCACCCTCAAAGTTGAAGATGCCCCGGTCCGACCAGCCATGTTCGTCATCGCCGATCAGCGTGCGGTCGGGCGCGGCAGACAGCGTGGTCTTGCCGGTGCCCGACAAGCCGAAGAACACCGCCGCATCGACCGGATTGCCCATGGCGTGATTGGCCGAACAGTGCATCGCCATCACACCCTTCTCCGGCAACAGATAATTCAGCACGGTAAACACGGCTTTCTTGTTTTCGCCGGCGTAGGCAGTGTTGGCGATCAGCACGGTTTTTTCGTCAAAGTTCAGCGCAATCACGGTTTCGCTGTTGCAGCCATGGCGCGCGGGGTCGGCCTTGAACGAGGGGCAGTTGATCACTGTCCAGTCCGGCGCAAAACCATCCAGTTCTGCCCGCTCCGGCCGGCGCAAAAGGTGGCGGATGAACAGCCCGTGCCAGGCCAGTTCGGTGATCACCCGCACGTCCAGCCGGTGCAGCGGATCGGCCCCGGCGTAAAGGTCCTGCACGAACAATTCGCCACCCTGCACATGTGCCAGCATGTCAGCCTTCAGCCGTGCATAGGCATCCGGTGTCATGGCGGCGTTGTTGTCCCACCAGATCGTGCTTTCGGTGTCGCGGGTGCGCACCACGAACTTGTCCTTCGGCGACCGCCCGGTGAACTTTCCGGTCGAACACAGAAACGCCCCGCCCCGCCCCAGCCGCCCCTCGCCCCTTGCCACCGCCGCCTCGACCAGCGCTGCCTCGGTATAGTTGTAATGGATGCGTCCCGCCCCTGCGATGCCATGGTCTTCCAGCCGGAAATGGGGATTCACGCGTCCGTGGGTCATCCTGCAAGCTCCCGTAGCCGCCGCGACAGGCGGAAAGGTTAGGGTCCGACTTGGGCATCCGGGCCGGTGAATGCCGTGACAAGCCTGCAATGGCAGGGGTCACCAAGCGGCTATAGCATGATGATTTCGCGCAAGAATAGCCTGTTTCCATATAGTTAGCGCAACCATCCCGACGTTAGCGCCACCATGGTGCCCTGACGGCGGCCCAGAGTGCACAGTGGGCAGCGGCAAGGCGGATTTGCCACGCTTGGCTGCCGCCCGCACATGGTGATTCGCTTTCCTGTTGATTATCCGGGCGGGAAAACCGACAGTGGCGGGAAAACAAGCAAGAAGCTGTGGCAGTAATAGGGAATATCGGACATGTCGCGTATCGCCCTTGTGGACGATGACAGGAATATCCTGACATCCGTGGCCATGACCCTCGAAGCCGAAGGCTTCGAGGTTGAAACCTACAACGACGGTCAGTCGGCGCTGGAGGCGTTCAATCGCCGGATGCCCGACATGGCCGTGCTTGACATCAAGATGCCCCGGATGGACGGCATGGATCTGCTGCAGCGGATGCGGCAGAAAACCTCGATCCCGGTGATCTTCCTGACCTCGAAGGACGACGAGATCGACGAGGTTCTCGGCCTGCGCATGGGGGCCGACGACTATGTGAAAAAGCCGTTTTCGCAACGCCTGCTGGTCGAACGCATCCGCGCGCTGTTGCGCCGGCAAGAGGCGATCACGACGGGCGAGGTGGCGACGACCGAAGAAACCAAGATGATGGAACGCGGTGCCCTGCGGATGGACCCGCTGCGCCATTCCGTGACGTGGAAGGGCATGGAAGTGTCGCTGACGGTCACCGAATTTCTGCTGTTGCAGGCGCTGGCACAGCGGCCCGGTTTCGTCAAATCGCGCGATCAGCTGATGGATGTGGCCTATGACGATCAGGTCTATGTCGATGACCGCACCATCGACAGCCACATCAAGCGGCTGCGCAAGAAGATGCGCTCGGTTGACGATAACTTTACGGCAATCGAAACGCTGTACGGCATCGGCTATCGCTACAACGAAGAGTGACGACCCCCAAGGATGACATCTGCACCGCGGATCGGGATGGAGGAGTATCGGCCGAAACGGTCCGGTGACGTTCTTCTGGGCGAAGACTGGGTTTCGCCCGACGCCACGGTCGAACGCCTCAAGGACGGGCGTGGGCGCAGCAGCATTGCCAAGCTGAACCGCTCGCCGCTGGCGCGCAAGATCATCGTCTTCAACCTGATGGCTCTGGTCATGCTGGTGGTCGGCGTGTTGTTCATGAACCCGTTCCGCGACAGTCTGGCGCTGCAACGCCAGCAGGGCATGGCGCGTCAGGCCGATCTGATTGCATCGGTGCTTGAGGCGCGCTTCACGCCGGGGGTGACGGCGTTCAACTTCCGCTCGGCGCTGGAACGGCTGAACGTCGATCCGGTGGTGGAGGTGTTCGTCTTCGATCCCTCCGGGCGCCTTCTGGCGTCAAAGGTCGGGCAGGGCACCGACACCCTGGTCACCGATCCGGGCCGCCCGACCTTTCTGACCGACTTCCTGGATGGTGTCTGGCGCTGGGTGACCGTGATCCTGCGGCAGGGCGCAGCGGTCCGCACCGACACCATCGACGCCAAAGCGCAGGCCAGTGCCATCATCGACGGGGTCAAGGTCGGCGAGACGGTGGTGCGCACCTCCAAAGACCCTGACGGCAGCGTGCTTTTCGCGGTGGCAAGCCCGGTCACCATAGCGGGCGAGGTGGTGGGCATCGTCGCCCTCACCTCCTCCTCTGACGAGATTGACCGGCTCGTCCGCTATGAACGCGAACAGATCCTGCAGATGTTCGTGCTGGCGCTGCTGGTGTCGATCGGCCTTAGTCTGATGCTGGCCTCCACCATCTCCAACCCCCTGTCCGACCTTGCGGCCGCCGCCGAAATCGGGCGCGACCGTGACGCCCGCCGGGTTGCCCCCAGCCGCGTGCGCATCCCCGATCTGGCGGCACGGCCAGATGAGATTGGCCGCCTGTCGGTGGCCATGCGCGGCATGGTGACAGCACTTTATGACCGGATCGACGCCAACGAACAGTTTGCCGCCGATGTGGCGCATGAAATCAAGAACCCGCTGGCATCCTTGCGGTCTGCCGTAGGATCGCTGCGGTTCGTCAAGAAAGAGGCGCAGCGCGACACGCTTCTGGATGTGATCGACCATGATGTGCGCCGACTGGACCGGCTGGTCAGCGACATCTCCAACGCGTCGCGGCTGGACAGTGAACTGGTCAAGGAAGAGGAAGAAGAGTTCAATCTTCTGAAAACCTTGTCCAACCTTTGCCAGTATCTGAGCCAGCAGGCGGGCGAAAAAGGCGTCGATTTCATCATCGACCTCCCGTCCGACCCGATTTCGATCCACGGGCTGGAGGCGCGTCTGGCGCAGGTTTTCGTCAACCTTGTCGGCAATGCGATTTCGTTTTGCGAAGACGGCGATGCGGTGCGGGTCTGGGCGCGGCGGCGCGAAAACCGGGTGCTGGTGGTGGTCGAGGATACCGGGCCGGGTATTCCCGAACAGGCGCTGGCCAAGGTATTCAAGCGCTTTTATTCCGAACGCCCGCAAAGTGATTTCGGCAATCATTCCGGACTTGGTCTGGCGATTTCAAAGCAGATCATCGAGGCGCATGGCGGGGTGATCTGGGCGGAAAACATCCGCCCCACCGCCGCCGATCCGACGTCTGAGCCGCTTGGCGCGCGGTTCGTCGTCGGTCTGCCGGTGTGACCGAAGACCCCGGCCGTACCATCCTGCACGCCAGCTGCGTGGCACTTGGCGGGCATGGCCTGTTGATCCTGGGGCCGTCAGGGGTGGGCAAATCAGCGCTGGCGCTGCGGTTGATCTCGCTCGGGGCGGCGCTGGTGGCCGATGACCAGACCGAAGTGGTCAGGCGCGGCGACCGTCTTGTCGCCAGTTGCCCGCCGCAGATCCGTGGCCTGATCGAGGCGCGGGGCATCGGCCTGTTGCGCACGACGCCTGCCGACAGCGCCGAAATCGCCCTGGTTGCCGATCTTGCCCAGACCGAGACCATGCGTTTGCCACCGACACGGCGCATCACGATACTGGGATGTCCGGTCGATCTTGTGCTGCGGGTGCAGAATGACCATTTTCCCGACGCGCTGATGCTCTATCTCCGGCACGGACGGCAGGCATGATGCCGTATGGTTTTGCGAATGACGGCTGACCCCGATCCCGACCACAAGCTTGTGCTGATCACCGGGCCTTCCGGCGCCGGTCGCACCACGACCATCCGCGTGCTGGAGGATCTGGGATATGAAGGCATCGACAACATCCCGCTCAGCCTGGTGCCCCGCCTGATCGAAGGCCCGCCGCTTGGCCGGCCCATCGCGCTGGGCCTTGATGTCCGCAACCGCGATTTCAATGCCACCGCCCTGATCGAACTGATCGACAGCCTGACCCGCGATCCCCGCGTGGCGCTGGAGGTGCTGTATCTTGACTGCGCGCCCGGTGAGTTGATTCGCCGCTTTTCCGAAACCCGCCGCCGTCACCCCCTGGCCCCGGCGGAAACCCCGTCACTCGGCATCGAACGCGAGATCGACCTGCTGGCCCCGATCCGGGTGCGCGCCGACCACCTGATCGACACCACCGAACTGTCGCCTCACGACCTGAAGGCCGAGATTGCCCGTTGGTTTGACGGCGGCCCCACCAGCCGCCTTGCCGTCTCCATCCAGTCATTCAGCTACAAACGGGGGGTTCCCCGCGGCGTGGACATGATTTTCGACTGTCGCTTTCTGGCGAATCCCCATTGGTCACCCGGCCTGCGGCCGCTGGATGGCCGCGATGGTCAGGTCGTGGCGCATGTGCAGGCCGATCCGCGCTTTGCCGAATTCTATCAAAAGTTGAACGATCTGCTGCTCTTTCTGCTTCCGGCCCATTTGCAGGAAGGCAAGGCCCACCTCTCCATCGGGTTTGGTTGTACCGGAGGGCAACACCGGTCGGTCGCAGTCGCGGAACTGGTCGGGAACGCGCTTGCAGAGGCAGGCTGGCCGGTGTCAAAACGTCATCGGGAACTCGAACGCAGGGCGGCCTCTGGCCAACCCGATGCAATGAAGGTGGCAGGCGCTTGATCGGTATCGTGATCGTCGCACATGGTGGGCTGGCGCGAGAGTATCTCTTGGCGGTCGAACATGTGGTGGGCAAGCAGGACGGCGTCCGCGCCATCGCGATCGAGGATGAGCATGACAGGGGTGCCAAACAGCTGGAAATCTGCGACGCCGCTGATGCGGTTGACACGGGGCAGGGCGTGGTGCTGGTCACCGACATGTTCGGCGGCTCGCCTTCCAACCTGTCGCTCCCGGCCTGTGCCACCACCGGGCGGCGCATTCTGTACGGGGCAAATCTGCCGATGCTGATCAAGCTGGCGAAATCGCGCGACATGACGGTACCCGAAGCAGTTGCCGCCGCACTTGATGCCGGGCGCAAATACATCAACTCGCTCGATCTTGCCGGTGGGGCCTGAATTGACCAGCCGCACCTTTCGAATCGTCAACGAAAAAGGCCTGCATGCCCGCGCCTCGGCCAAATTCGTCGAGGTGGTGGAGGCGCATGACGCCCGCGCCGAAGTGCTGAAGGATGGCCTCGCGGTTTCCGGCGACAGCATCATGGGGCTTTTGATGTTGGCAGCTTCGCGCGGAACCTCTATTGAGGTTCGGACATCCGGCGCAGAAGCGGGGAAGCTCGCCGATGCGCTGGAGGCGCTGGTTGCGGCCCGCTTCGGTGAGGAGTATTGAAGCGGACTGGGAATGAAGGCAGTCGCTTCGTGACGGAACAGTCGCAGATCGGACCAGTGGGAGAGCCGCTAGAAGACGTGCCGCGCAATCACCGCGCCGACCGGCCCTACGACATGCGCCGGCTCAGCTATGCCGGAACCTTTTCCAACCCGGTCAAGGCCCAGACCATCCGCACCATCGAATGGCTGACGGCAAAGGTCACCCTGTTGCGTCTGATCCGGCAATTCGAACGGTCGGGTGCGCCCTTCGGCTCGCCGTTCTGGCCCAAGGCGATCCGTCAGATGGGCATCCGCATCGACACCCCGCCGGAAGAGATTGCCCGCATCCCCGCCACCGGCCCGCTGGTCGTGGTGGCGAACCATCCGCACGGGCTGGTCGATGGCATGATCATGGCCGAGATGATCAACCGCGTGCGTTCCGACTTCCGCATCCTGACCCGCTCGCTGCTGACTGGTATCCCGGAAGTGGCGGAGTTCATGATCCCCGTCCCTTTCCCGCATGAGGAAAACGCCCGCGAACTGGGCCTGCAAATGCGCAACGACACGATGGCGCATCTGAAGGCAGGCGGGGTGATCATCCTGTTCCCGGCGGGCAAGGTTGCGATGTCGGAAACCTGGTTCGGCCCGGCGATCGAGGCGGAATGGAACGTCTTCACCCACAAGATGATCCACAAAAGCGGTGCCACGATCCTGCCGGTGCATTTCACCGGCCGCAACAGCCGCACCTTCCTGATCGCCAACAAGCTGTCTGATACGCTGCGTCAGGGACTGCTGCTGTACGAGATCAAGCGCGCCCTCTTCAAACCCCAGCGCCCCTTCATCGGCGAGCCGATCCCGGCAACGGAGCTGGACAAATGGGACGGCAACCCGAGGGGGTTTCTGGCGTGGTTGCGGGAGCATACGCTGGCGTTGGGGACGTAGCGTTTCGGCGCCAGTCTGTCTGCTCTAAGTGACAAAAGCGGGCAGTCGCTCGTTGTATCAACAGAGGGCAGCGCCTGCACGCGGGTGGGCGCTCCAACGGTCGTGCTGGGCGCTTTATGGTGCCGCCTCTCCCGACGAAGTTCTACGCTCAGGCGGTGAAGAAGCGCCTACCCGTCGGGGCGGGCAGGCGCTGCCCGGCGGTGCGTTACCGCGCCTTGATTCCGGGCAAGAAACGGGCGGTCAACGACCGCAAAGGCTGTTCGTTCCTGCCGTCCGCCTCGATCACCTTGTCGGCACCGGCACTTCGCCACGATAATCATAAAACCCCCGCTGCGTCTTGCGGCCCAGCCACCCGGCCTCGACATACTTGGTCAGCAGCGGACAAGGCCGGTACTTGGTATCCGCCAGCCCCTCATGCAGCACGTTCATGATCGCGAGGCAGGTATCCAGCCCGATGAAATCCGCCAGTTCCAGCGGCCCCATCGGGTGGTTCGCGCCCAGCTTCAGCGATTCGTCGATGCTTTTGACCGACCCTACGCCTTCATACAGCGTGTAGACCGCCTCGTTGATCATCGGCATCAGGATGCGGTTGACGATGAAGGCCGGGAAATCCTCGGCCGATGCCGCCGTCTTGCCCAGTTTGCGCACCACCTCGTGCAGCGTTTCCCAGGTCTCCTGATCGGTGGCGATGCCGCGGATCAGTTCCACCAACTGCATCACCGGCACCGGGTTCATGAAATGGAACCCCATGAACTTTTCCGGCCGGTCGGTGCGGCTGGCCAGTCGCGTGATGGAGATGGAGGAGGTGTTCGAGGTCAGGATCGTTGTCGGCTTCAAGTGCGGCAGAAGATCCTCGAAAATCGCGGTCTTCACTGTCTCGCGTTCCGTCGCGGCCTCGATGATCAGGTCGCACTGGCCCAGATCGGCCAGCCTGAGCGTGGTCTTGATCCGCTCCATCGCGGCACGCTTGTCGGCGGGCAGCACCTTGCCGCGCGACACCTGGCGTTCGATGTTCCGCTCGATCACTGCCAGCGCCTTTGACAGGCTGTCCTCTGATATGTCGGTCATCAGCACGTCATAGCCCGCCAGCGCAAAGACATGCGCGATGCCATTGCCCATCTGGCCCGCGCCAACCACGCCCACCTGCCTGATGTCCATCCGTCAGCCTCCAAAGCTTCGCCCTGCTTATGCCTGTGCAGCATCCGCCGTGCAAGGACAGCGACTTGCCTCAACTTGTCGGCAATCGCCAGAATTTAGCCTTTTGGAAACCTTTGTCGGCCAGGCTTGGCCATGGGGTTACCAAAATTTGGGTGGGTGTGATGATGATGGGGCAGGCGGGCGCGGGGGCGCTCGACTACTTTCCATGCCGGTATGGCATGTCCCGGGCCGTGTTTCGCGGGCCGGAGCGGGATCTTTCGGGCGATTACGTGGTGATGCTGGGTGGATCTTCCACCTTTGGCAAATACGTGGCCGCGCCCTTTCCGGTACTGGTGGAGGAGGCGACGGGCTGTCCTGTCGCCAATCTGGGCGGGCTGAACGCGGGGCCGGATTTCTATCTGGCCGATCCTGCTGCCTTGCAAGTGGCGGCAGGCGCGCGCGTCGCCGTGGTGCAGGTGACCGGGGCCGAAGCGATGTCGAACCCGTTCTACACCGTTCACAGCCGCCGCAATGACCGCTTTCTTGCCGCAACGCCTGCCCTTACCGCGCTGTTTCCGGATGTGGAATTCACCGACATCCACTTTACCCGGCATCTGCTGATGGTGCTGCGTCGCGCCGGGCCAGACCGTTTCGCCACCGTGGTTGCCGGGCTAAAGGCGAACTGGCTGTCACGGATGCGCGCGCTTCTGGCGCAGCTTCCGGACCGCCGGGTGCTGCTGTGGCTGGCCGAAACCGGCCCGCAGAGGGTGGCCGAAGACCTTGATCCCGCCTTCGCACCGCTGTTCGTCGATGCTGCGATGGTGCGGTCGCTGCGCCGGTCGGTCAGCGCTGTGGTCGAAGCCGTGCCCAGCGCTGCCGCCCGGGCCGAGGGGCTTTGCCGCATGCAGGTACCAGAGACGGAGTTGGCAACCGCCCGTTGCCTGCCCGGTTCCGCCGTGCATGACGAGGTGGCGGCGCTCTTGGGGCCGGTGATCGCGGGGCTGCTGTGACGAAACTGGGGCCGCAAGCGCGGCCCCTCAAGGCGCGCGGCCCGTCTTACAGCTTTTCGATCAGTTCCGGCACCGCGGTGAACAGGTCGGCCACCAGCCCGTAGTCGGCAACCTGAAAGATCGGTGCATCTTCGTCCTTGTTGATCGCGACGATGACCTTGGAATCCTTCATCCCCGCCAGATGCTGGATCGCGCCGGAAATGCCGACAGCCACATACAGGTCTGGCGCCACCACCTTGCCGGTCTGCCCGACCTGCCAGTCGTTCGGCGCATAGCCCGAATCCACCGCGGCGCGCGATGCGCCCACGGCGGCATTCAGCTTGTCCGCCAGCTTTTCGATCAGCGCGAAATCGACCTGCGACCCCACCCCGCGCCCGCCCGATACCACGATCCCGGCGCTGGTCAGTTCGGGGCGGTCGCTGGAGGCAACCTTGTCCTCGACCCAGGCAGACAGGCTGCCATCCGCCGCCGTCGCCACCGTATCAATCGGGGCTGAACCACCCTTGCCCGCCGCATCGAACGTTGCGGTGCGGATCGTCATCACCTTGGTCGCGTCCGAGGATTTCACCGTCTGAATCGCGTTGCCCGCATAGATCGGGCGCTCGAAGACGTCGGCGTCGATCACCGCCAGCACTTCGGATATCACCATCACATCCAGCATCGCCGCCACGCGCGGCAGCACGGATCGGGAAAACGCCCCCGAGGCCGCAACGATATGCGTATACCCCGGCGCCAGCCCCGCAATCAGCGCCGCCGTCGGCTCGGCCATCGCGTGGCAATAGCCGTGATCAGCGGCAAAGATCACCCGTCCCACGCCCTGCAGCGTCGCGGCCTCTGCCGCCGCACCATCGCCGCCCATTCCGGCCACCAGCACTGTCACCGGGCCCAGCGATTTGACCGCTGTCAGCGTCTTGGCCACCTGATCGGTTGCCAGTTGCCCGTCAATCACATCCGCCAGAAGAAGAACGGCCATCAGATCACCCCCGCTTCGTCTTTGAGTTTCGCAATCAGTTCATCAACCGAACCGACCTTGACGCCGGCCTTGCGCCCAGCCGGTTCCACCGTCTTGACCACCGTCAGCCGCGGCGCAATGTCGACGCCGTAATCGGCTGGCGTCTTTATCGCCATCGGCTTGGCCTTGGCCTTCATGATGTTCGGCAAGCTGGCATAGCGCGGCTCGTTCAGGCGCAGGTCCACGGTGACGATGGTCGGCATCCTGACCGTGATCGTCTGCAGGCCGCCATCCACTTCGCGCGTCACGCGGGCCCGATCGCCCTCGACCGTCAGTTCCGAGGCGAAGGTCGCCTGTGACCAGCCCAGCAGTGCGGCCAGCATCTGCCCCGTCGCGTTCATGTCATTGTCGATGGCCTGCTTGCCGCACAGCACCAGCCCCGGCGCCTCTTCGCGCACCACCGCCGCCAGAAGTTTGGCCACGGCCAGCGGCTCGATATCCACCTGCACGTTATCCGTCGCCTCGATCAGAATCGCCCGGTCCGCGCCCATCGCCAGCGCATTGCGCAAGGTTTCCTGCGATTGCTTGACCCCGATGGACACCACCACAACCTCGGTCGCGACGCCTTTTTCCTTCAGACGGATCGCCTCTTCGACGGCAATCTCGTCAAACGGGTTCATCGACATTTTCACGTTGGCCAGATCGACACCCGTGCCGTCTGCCTTGACGCGCACTTTCACGTTATAGTCGATCACCCGCTTCACAGGCACCAGGACCTTCATCGGCGTTGGTCTCCCTCAAGGGGGCTTCGGCCCCGGTCAAGCTCTCTGGCGCGTGGATACCGCGTTCACGCCACCCGCAACAGACCAAAACCGACGGCCCACCGCGTCGCGACGTCGCGTTTTGTGGCCTAGCGGGTCAGCCCCGGCACCCACAGCACGTCATCCTTGCCGTCATTGTTGGCAATGCGGCCGGCGACGAAGAACCAGTCCGACAACCGGTTGAGGTATTTCACCGCGTCCGGGTTCACATCCTCCATCGTGGCGGTTTCCACCACCAGCCGTTCGGCGCGCCTACATACCGTGCGGCACAGGTGCAGATACGCCGCCAGCGCCGACCCGCCGGGCAGGATGAAACTGCGCAACGGCGTCAGCTTCAGATTCATCGTGTCAATCTCGGCCTCCAGCCGCAGCACCTGCGGCTCGATCATCCGCAGGGCGGGATATTCGCGGGTCGCGTCCAGGTGCCGGTCGGGGGTGCACAGGTCGGCCCCCAGATCGAACAGGTCGTTCGAGATGCGCTTCAGCGCGGCGTCTATGTCACCCGTCGCGTGCTGGCGCGCCAGACCGACGGTGGCATTCGTCTCGTCCACCGTGCCGTAGGCACTGACGCGGACCGAATGCTTCGCCACCCGCGCACCGTTGCCCAATGCGGTTTCGCCGGCATCGCCGGTTTTGGTGTAGATTTTCGACAGCACGACCATCAGTTCGCCCCGCTGCGCAGCCAGGCAAAGCCTACGATCAGGATCACCGCCACGAACTGCGCGCCCAGCCGCCAGCGCATGATCTTGTTTGCGTTGCGCTTGTTGAACTCGCCTCCCTTGGCAAAGGTGCTGATCCCGAACAACAGGATGGCCAGCACCACGATGCAGGCGACGGTGGCAAACAGGAACAGCGGGTCTGACAGCATTGGTCTCTCCAACTTTGGTCACATCTAGGTGGCCCGGCACAAAAAGCGAAGCCAAATTTCACCGGGAATATTCGCCACGACCCTGATGACTCCGTGCGCCCCTATCCCTTGGCCAGCACCCAGTCCAGCGCCCGGGTCGGCAGGATGCGGCGGGCAAGATCCATCAGGTAGGTCGGCGTCGTCACGTAATAGCGCGGGCGCGGGCGCGCACTTTCCACCGCGTGGATCAGCTTGGCCGATACCGCCGCCGGGGTCATCTCGAACGGATCCGGGCCCTTTTGTTCGTAAAGCCGGGCCCGCAGACCCTCGTACTGCGCCACCCGTGCGGATGCTTTCCAGTCGATCCATTTCTCGAACTGGGCGGCGGCATTCTCGCGGATGCGGGTGCCGATAGGCCCCGGTTCGATCAGGATGACGTCGATCGGGGTATCCCGCATCTCGATCCGCAGCACATCGGTCAGCCCTTCCAGCGCAAACTTTGTGGCCACGTAAGAACCGCGCCAGGACCGCCCGACAAAACCCAGAACCGACGAGCAATTGATGATCCGTCCATGGCCCTGCCGCCGCATCACCGGAATGACTTGCCGCGCAAGGTCATGATAACCAAAGACATTGACTTCGAAATTCGCCCGCAGTGCTGCGCGCGGCAGATCTTCGAGTGCGCCGGGGCAGGCGTATCCACCGTTGTTGAACAGCGCGTCGAGTGTGCCCCCGGTGCGTGCCAATACCTCGTCCACCGCCGCCACGATGCCCGGCTCGTCGGAATAATCCAGGACAAAGCTTTCCAGCCCCTCGGCCTGCAGTCGTTCGCAATCGACCGCTTGCCGGCAGGTGGCGAACACCCGCCAGCCGCGCGCCTTGAGGGTCCGTGCCGCGTCAAGCCCGATGCCCGAAGAGCAGCCGGTTATCAGAATGGATCGCGCTGTCATCAACTGCTCCGCAATGGCTTGCCGCTGCATAGGGGCAAAACCACGGCCCTGCAATCAGTGGGGGTCAGGGGGCCTCGGCGCTCAGGAACCGCATGGCCACATAGCCTTCCATGCCGTCGCCCTGAATGACGATCCGGGCCCATTCGCCACCGACATCGGTGATGACCAGCGCCGCTTCGCCCGCCTCAAGCCTGCCCAGCACCGATGCCTCGGTCGAAGGCGCGTCGCGCACGTTCACGGCCGATGCGGTCACATAGTAAATCTGCCCTTCGGCGCTGCTATTGGCGGGGGTCGCGGCACCCGGAACCGCTTCGGTCGGCAACGCAGACAGGGTGAACACAGGTTCTTCCACCGCCGAGATCACGGCGCGCACCGGCTCTACATAGGGGGCCGGTTCGGGGCGCGGCGCGGCTGCAACCTTGACAGCCACCTCCGGTTCCGGTGCTGCCACCGCCACCAGTGGCACGGGTTCAGGCGCGGGAACCGCATCGGGCTGCCGTCCTTCGGCGAGTGCCCTTGCCAGACCGGGGCGCAACTGGCCGCGATCCTCGCCCGCAATCATCAACGCGGCCAGCATCCCGGCACACAGGATCAACGTCAGTCTCAGCATTCCCGATCCCAAATTAACCAACACTCCCGCTGTCTTAGCACAACGTGCCACGGGGTTGAGTCATAAATGCACCGCGCCACCTTTCGGTTCCCATTCCCCTCGCATTCGCATCTGGACCGTAACTTGCGCGCATCATACACAACATGCATGACAGCGGATGAAGACGATCCCAACATCAAGGGCCCCGGCACCGGCGGCATGACCGTTTCCGAACCGCTTTCGCGTGCAATCGGCGAGCGGTATCTGACTTATGCTTTGTCGACGATCATGCACCGCGCCCTGCCGGATGCCCGCGACGGGCTGAAACCGGTACATCGCCGGCTGCTTTTTGCGATGCGGCAATTGCGGCTCGACCCCGGCCAGGCGTTCAAGAAATGCGCCCGAGTCGTCGGCGATGTCATCGGCAAATTCCATCCGCATGGCGACCAATCGGTCTACGACGCGATGGTGCGTCTGGCGCAGGAATTTTCGCAGCGCTATCCGCTGGTCGATGGCCAGGGCAATTTCGGAAACATCGACGGGGATAACCCCGCCGCCATGCGATACACTGAAG
>JAYSYZ010000101.1:0-4337 GCA_043727195.1 Paracoccaceae bacterium | reverse complement strand
AGCAGCTGCGGTCTGTTTTAAGGTTTCATCACGCAACTGGGTTGCCGGCAGAGTGGGTTGTCGGCACGAGGGGAACCGTTCGAGACGTGCAGGCCGATCACACGCAACAAGAACCCAACACCGGCGCCAAGACCACCGTCACGCCTGACGCGGTCCCAGGGGCCACGAACGCAGCCGTGAGCACAACCACCCACGCCACGATGAGCGCTGCCATGAGCGCGGCCATCGCCGCCGCTTGGCAGGTGCGATCCTCCACGTCACCCAACCCGTGGGTCGGCGCCACGCTGATCACCGCCGACGGTCGGCATTGGAGCGGGGCCACCGAACCGCCGGGGGGCCGCCACGCCGAGATCGTGGCCCTCGACGCCGCCCGGGCCGCCGGCGCGCCGCTGCAGGGAGCCGCCATGGTGGTCACGCTGGAACCCTGCGCCCACCACGGCGAAACTCCGCCCTGCGCCGAGGCGCTGATCGCCGCCCGCGTCGCCCGCGTGGTGACCGCCCTCACCGACCCTGACCGCCGCGTCTGCGGCCGCGGCCACGCCATGCTGCGCGCCGCTGGCATCGCGGTGACCGAGGGAGTGGCGGCGGTCGCGGCCCGCCGTGCCAACGCCGGGTTTCTGAAACGGGTCACCGAACAATTGCCCTTCGTCACCCTGAAACTTGCCACCAGCCTTGACGGGCGGATTGCCACCAAAGCGGGCGAGTCGCGCTGGATCACCAGCCCCGCCGCCCGCCGCGCTGTCCACGCGCTCAGGATGACCCATGACGCGGTGATGATCGGCTCGGGCACCGCGCGCGCCGATGACCCCGACCTCACCATCCGCGACTTGGGCGCCACGCACCAGCCGATCCGCATTGTCATCGACAGCCGCCTCAGCCACGCCCCCGACAGCCGCCTTGGCCGCACTGCGCAGGAAGCGCCGGTCTGGATGGTCCACACCGCCGCCGCCCCGGCCCCGGCCCGCGCCGCATGGGCCGCCACCGGTGCCACGTTGATCGAGGTTCCCGGCATCAGCACCGGGGTCGACCTGACGGCGGCGTTAAAAAAGCTTGCCGGTCTCGGCCTGACCCGCATCCTGTGCGAAGGCGGCGGCACCCTGGCTGCAGCGCTGATCCGCGCCAAACTGGCTGACGATCTGGCCGTCTTCACCGCCGGGGCGCTGATTGGCGGCGACGGCATCGCCGCGTTGGGCGCGTTTGGCCTCGCGGCCCTCGCCGACGCGCCCCGGCTGACCCTGCAATCCATGGCAGCGGTCGGGCCTGACACCTTTGCCCTGTGGTCCTTCTGATCCGCCATGCATCATGCGCTTTTCTTTCACGGCGAAACCCTGCATCTGATGCCCACGGGCGCGCTGTACTGGCCGGCCCGCAACCTGCTTGCGGTTTCTGACCTGCATTTCGGCAAATCCGAACGGCTGGCCCGGCGTGGCGGCACCCTGTTGCCACCTTACGAGACCCGCGCCACGCTGGCAAAGCTTGACGCCGATCTTGAGGTGACCGGGGCGGCACAGGTGATCTGCCTCGGCGACAGTTTCGATGACGATAGCGCCGCCGAAGGGCTGGACGAGGCTGACAACCTCTGGCTGGCGCGGCTGATGGCGGGGCGCGACTGGACCTGGATCACCGGCAATCACGATCCCGGCCCGGTCAGCACCGGCGGCACCCACCGGGCCTGCCGGCAGTTGCACCCCTTTACTTTCCGCCATATTGCGCTGCCCGGTGAAACTGCCGAGATTTCGGGCCATTTCCACCCCAAAGCGCGGCTTGCGGGCCGCAGCCGCCCCTGCTTTCTGGCCGATGCCGCCCGGCTGATCCTGCCCGCCTACGGCACCTATACCGGCGGGCTCCGCTCCGACGACAGGGCGCTTACCACGCTGATGGCCAAGGATGCGCTGGCCATCCTGACCGGCACCCGGGCGCTGGCGATCCCGATGCCACGCTAGACGGGCAATTTGCCGCTTTACGCTGTCAGCCCCTTTGGTTCCGGCAGCCCGTTCGCGCGGCAGCAGGCGGTCAGCGTGTTGGCCAGAAGACAGGCGATGGTCATCGGCCCCACCCCCCCCGGCACCGGCGTGATCGCCCCCGCCACTGCCGCCGCCGATGCATAATGCACATCGCCGACCAGTTTCACCTTGCCATCGCGAACGACCCGGTTGATGCCCACATCGATCACCGTTGCGCCCGGCTTGACGAAGTCGCCAGTGATCATCTCGGGCCGGCCCACCGCCGCCACCAGAATATCCGCGCTGCGGCACACCGCGGCCAGATCCTTCGTCCGGCTGTGTGCAATCGTCACCGTGCAACTGTCACCCAACAGCAATTGCGCCATTGGCTTGCCGACGATGTTGCTGCGCCCTACCACCACCGCATTCAGCCCCGCCAATGACCCGCAATGATCCCGCAGCATCATCAGGCACCCCAAAGGCGTGCAGGGCACCATCGACTTCTGGCCGGTGCCCAGCAGCCCGACGTTCGATATGTGAAAGCCGTCCGCATCCTTGGCCGGATCAATCGCGTTGATCACGAGTTCCGCGTTCAGATGCGCTGGCAGCGGCAACTGCACCAGAATGCCATGGATTTTCGGATCGGCATTCAACTGCCCGATCAGCGCCAGCAGATCGGCCTCCGAAGTATCGGCGGGCAACTTGTGTTCGATTGATGTCATTCCGACCTCAACCGTCTGCACGCCCTTGTTGCGCACATAGACCTCTGACGCCGGATCCTCGCCCACCAGCACCACTGCCAGTCCGGGCGTGATCCCATGCGCTTCGACCAGCCGCGCGACATGAGCCGCGACCTCTGCCCGCACCCGCGCCGCAAAGGCCTTGCCGTCGATCACCACCGCCATCGTCATCCCTTTCTGAGACTGTCCGGCCCCAGCCGGCTTTCCTCGCGCGCGATCGACCAGTCGATCAGCCGCCGCCAAAGCTTTTCCACCAGATCAGGCGGCAGGCCATAGGTCTGGGCATGGCGGCGCACATTTCGCACCACTTCCTCGACCCTGGCCTCGATCCGGGCCGGCAAGTCAACCTCGGCCTTGATCTCGCCAGCCCGGTCGATATAGCCCGCACGCTCGGCGAAAAGCTTGACCAGTGCCTCATCCACCCGGTCGATCTCGGCCCGGATGTCGGCCATTGTCATGCAATCCTTGGGCACTTTCATCGGCACGCTCCCTTGTCCGCCCCGGTTTACGCATCAACCGGGGCCAAGACAATCAGATGGTGTCAGAACAGCCCCTCGACATGGCCTGCGTCATTCAGCCGTATCACCTCGGCTGACGGCACGCGGGGCAAACCCGGCATCGTCATGATTTCACCGCAGATTGCGACGATGAACCCCGCCCCCGCCGACAGCCGCACCTCGCGCACCGGCACGGAATGCCCCGTAGGCGCGCCCCGCACCGACGGATCGGTGGTAAAGCTGTACTGCGTCTTGGCAATGCAGATCGGCAGGTGGCCATAGCCCGCCGCCTCCCATGTCCGCAACTGATCGCGGATCGACTTGTCGGCAATCACCTCGTCGGCGTGATAGATGCGCTTGGCAATCGTCTCGATCTTCTGGAACAGCGGCATCTCGTCGGGATAAAGCGGCGCGAAATTCGACGGCCCCTCGGCCAGTTGCACCACCTTGTGCGCCAGTTCCTCGATCCCCGCCGACCCTTGCGCCCAATGCTTGCACAGGATCGCCTCGGCCCCCTGTTCGGCGACATAGGCCTTCACGGCGGCAATCTCGGCATCGGTGTCGCTGAAGAAATGGTTGATCGCCACCACCACCGGCACGCCGAAGCCCTTCACATTGCCGATGTGGCGGCCGAGGTTCGGGCAGCCCTTCCTGACCGCCTCCACATTCTCCGTGCCCAGATCGGCCTTCGCCACCCCGCCGTTCATCTTCATTGCGCGCACGGTCGCCACGATCACCGCCGCCGCAGGTTTCAGCCCCGCCTTGCGGCACTTGATGTCAAAGAACTTCTCGGCCCCAAGATCCGCGCCAAAGCCTGCCTCGGTCACCACATACTCGCCCAGTTTCAGCGCGGTCTTGGTGGCAATCACAGAATTGCAGCCATGCGCGATATTGGCGAACGGCCCGCCGTGCACGAAGGCCGGGTTGTTTTCCAGCGTCTGCACGAGGTTGGGCTGCATCGCGTCCTTCAACAGCACGGTCATCGCGCCATCCGCCTTGATATCGCGGGCATAGATCGGCTTTTTCTCGCGCGTGTAGGCCACGACGATATCGCCCAGCCGCTTTTCCAGATCGGCCAGATCTTTCGACAGGCAGAGAATCGCCATGACTTCCGACGCGACGGTGATGTCGAACCCGGTCTGGCGCGGAAAGCCGTT
>JAYSYZ010000100.1:0-11779 GCA_043727195.1 Paracoccaceae bacterium | reverse complement strand
ACCTTCTGGGCCAGTCGGTGGCGGAAGTCGGCGACAAGGTGAAGATCTACCGCGCGGCGCTGGCCGAGGCGGGGCATGATCCGGCGGCGTTCAAGGTGACGCTGATGCTGCACACCTATCTGGCGGCTGACCGGGAGACGGCGCGCGAAGTGGCGCGCGAGCCGATGAAGGATTATCTGCGCAGTGCCGCGGCATTGATCAAGCAATATGCCTGGGCCTTCCCGGCGTTCAAAAAGCCGCAGGGCGTGTCGAACCCGATGCAGATCGACCTTGCCGGGCTGGCCAACGACGAGATGGAGGCGATCCTTGATTTCGCGTTCCAGCGCTACTTTGAGGATTCGGGGCTGTTCGGCACCATTGACGATTGTGTGACCCGGGTGGAGGCGTTGAAGGCGATAGACGTGGATGAGGTGGCCTGCCTGATCGACTATGGCATCCCCTCGGCGCAGGTGATGGCGGGGCTGGTGCCCCTGGCCGAGGTGTTGCGGCGGACGAACGCGGCAGAGGTGGATGACAGCATGGCCGGGCTGATCGTCCGGCACGGGGTCACGCATCTGCAATGCACCGCGTCGATGGCGCGAATGCTGGCCGAGGATGACGGCGCGCGGGCAGCATTGCCGCGGCTGAGCCGGATGCTGGTCGGTGGCGAGGCGCTGCCGGGGCGGCTGGCGGGCGAACTGGCGGGGCTTACGGCCGCGCCGGTGCTGAATATGTACGGGCCGACCGAGACGACGATCTGGTCGTCGGTCGAGGCGACACTGGGCGGCGAGGGTGTTGTCAACATCGGCCAACCGATTGCGAATACGGCGATGTATGTGCTGGATGATATCGGCGCGCCGGTACCGGACGGCACCGAGGGCGAGTTGTGGATCGGTGGCGAGGGCGTGGCGGTGGGATATTTCCAACGCCCGGACCTGACGGCAGAGCGGTTCCGGCCCGATCCCTTTGCCGGGGCGGGGCGGATGTACCGGACCGGCGATCTGGTGCGCAGGCGCGGGGATGGGCGGCTGGATTTCCTGGGTCGCGCCGATCATCAGGTGAAGATCCGGGGTCACCGGGTCGAATTGGGCGAGGTCGAGACAGCGCTGGAGGCGGTGCCGGGCGTCCGTCAGGCGGTGGTCATGGCGCGCGAGGATGTGCCGGGGGATGTGCGGCTGGTGGCCTATGTCACGGCTGACGGCGCGGTGGAGGAGGCGGGCCTGCGCGCCGGTCTGGCGGCGCATCTGCCGGAGGTGATGGTGCCGGCGCATGTCGTGCGGCTGGAGGCGTTTCCGCTGACACCGAACCGCAAGGTCGACCGCAAGGCGCTGCCTGCGCCTTCGGCGCGGGTTGTCGGGCCGGAGACCGGGTTCGTTGCGGCGCAGGACAGTGTCGAGGCAACCATTGCCGCGGTCTGGGCGAAGGTGCTGGGCGTGCCACGCGTCGGGCGGTCGGACAACTTCTTTGCGCTGGGCGGGCATTCCTTGCTGGCCGTTCAGGCGCACCGCGAGATGAAGGTGGCGCTGAAATCGGAGCGGCTGGCGATCACGGATATCTTCCGGTTCCCGGTGCTGTCGGCGCTGGCAGCGCATCTGGGCGCCGCTGCCCCGGTTGCGGCGGTCGTCGCGGACGTGGACGCTGATGCACGGATGGACGCGATGGCGCGGCGGCGGGCGATGCGCGGTGCGCGAGAGAGGGCTTCGGGATGACGCTGGTGTTTCGTCATGCGGCGGTGGAGACGGCGCTTCTGGCGCTGTTCCCGGCGGGTGTGACTGTCGCGGCCGAGAGGGTTGGCAACGGTCGCGCGGGGGAGGTGTGGCCCGAGGAACATGCGGCTGTCGCGGGTGCGGTGCCATCCCGGCAGGCAGAATTTGCGGCGGGGCGGATTGCAGCGCGGCGGTGTCTGGCGGCCCTGGGACATCCGCCGGTGGCCCTGCCAGCCGGCAAAGACCGGGCAGCAATCTGGCCCCCGGGGATTTTCGGATCAATCTCGCATGCAGGCGGCATTGCAGTGGCCGTGGCGTGCAAGGGTGGTCCGGTTGGGGTGGATATCGAGGCGGATGCCGGACTGGAACCCGATCTTTGGCCGGTGATCTGCACAGCCGAAGAGCTTGCCGCCCTGCCCGAATCGGACCGCGGGCGGTGGGTCCGGCATGTCTTTTCCGCCAAGGAGGCGGTGTTTAAGTCGCAAGACCCGGAACGCCGGGCGATCTTTGGGTTCGATGCGGTGACGGTAAGGCTGGTGGACGGTGGATTTCGGGCGCGATTTGGCGGTGACGCAGGTGGGTTCAGCGCGGGGCAGGTCGTGCCGGGACGGCTGGCGACCGTGCGGGGACTTGTACTGGCGGGGGTCGCGACATGAGAGCATCGCGGCGGCTGGCATTGTTGTTTCCGATGGCAGCGGCACTTGGGGCCGGGGCGCTGTGGTGGCGCAACGCGGCGCGTGCCGACGACCGGGCGCTGACAGCCCGGCTCGCCGCGCCGCTGACGCCGCCAAGCGGCCCGCTGGCGGTGTTTCATCTTGGCCATAGTCTGGTGGGCCGCGACATGCCTGCGATGCTGGCGCAGCTTGCCGGAGAGGGGCATCGCTATGACAGCCAGCTTGGCTGGGGGACGACGCTGAAAGCGCATTGGGGCGATGACGCGATCAACGGCTTCGAGACGGAAAACGCCCATCCCCGTTTTCGCCCGGCGCTGGAGGCGGTGCAAAGCGGTGCCTATGACGCCATCGTGCTGACCGAGATGGTCGAGATCCGGGCGGCGTTGCGCTATCACGACAGCCCGCGCTATCTGGCGTCATGGGCCGAAAAGGCGCTCGCCGCCCGCCCCGACGCGCGTTTGTATCTGTACGAGACCTGGCATCAACTCGACGATGCGGAAGGCTGGCTGGCGCGGCTGGATGCCGATCTGCCGCGCTATTGGCTGGATGGCATCCTGAAACCGGCGTTGGCAGACCTGCCGGCCGAGGCCCGCATCCAGATCATTCCTGCCGGGCAGGTCATGGCGGCCTTTGTGCGCGCGGTCGAGGCGGCGGGGGGTGTCGGCAATGTGCGGGGCCGCACCGACCTGTTCGCCCGCAATGCGGATGGCAGTCAGGATCAGATCCACCTCAATGACCTTGGCAACTATCTGGTCGCCCTGGTGCATTACGCCGTGCTGTATCATCAGACCCCGGTCGGATTGCCACATGCGCTGACGCTGGCCGATGGGCGTGCGGCACTGGCGCCTGATCTGGAAGCGGCCCGCCTGATGCAAGAAACCGTGCTGCAAGTGATCCGCAACATCCCACTGAGCGGAGCGTCAATCTGACCGCGGGGCTTTCATCGCGCGCCGGTTGTGACATGTGGCAAAAGAACACGCATTTGAAAGTCTATCGAGGCAAAGATTGCTGAATCCTCTTTTCGAACCCGCGTAACAACCCTATCGTGGTCACCGGTGTATTCTGCCACCCGGCCTGCCCGCCGGGAAACCAGGGAGTGGAAATTTATGAGGCTCATGCACGCTTTGTTCGCGGTTCTGTTTGTGCTGCCTTTCATGGCGCTGCAGGGACTTGCACAGGATTACCGGGTGCGGGCCGGTGATGTGTTGCAGATCGAGGTGCTGGAGGACAGCACCCTGAACCGGACAGCCATCGTGCTGCCCGACGGGCAGATATCCTTGCCACTGGTCGGTTCGGTGCAGGCCGCAGGGCGCAGCCTGGCGCAGGTGCAAGAGGATCTTGCGGCGCGGCTGTCGGGAAGTTTTGCAACGCCGCCAACCGTTTATGTCACGCTGAACGCGCTGGCCGAGCGTCTGCCCGCGACCCCGTCATCACCGCGCCTGATCGACGTTTACGTCATCGGCGCGGCCAATGCGCCGGGACGCATCGAGGTTTCGCCGGGCACGACGTTCCTGCAGGCCATTGCGCAGGCAGGTGGTCTGTCGCCCTTTGCCGCGAAAAAACGCATTCAGTTGCGGCGCACCGACAAGGCGGGCAACGAGAAGGTTTACCGCTTTAACTACGATGCCATTGAGCAGGGCACCGGAAGAGGCGCGACGACAAAGCTGGCCGACGGTGACGTGATCATCGTGCCGCAGCGCATGCTGTTCGAGTAGCGACCGCCATGCGCCGACCCAGCCTGGGGCGCGGAGGGCTTCTTGCGGCCTCCGCTACGCTGATTGCCTGTGCAGCATCTGCTCAGGATGGCGGAGTTCTGTTGACCTTCGGGATCGAGCAGCGGCTGGAATCCGGCTGGAACCTTGATCTGTCCATACCGGCGAGCGGCAGGACCACGGCCAGCGTTACCAGATTGTCTTTCGGGCTGCTGAGCCAGACGGAGTTGGAGCGGCTGGAATTCAGTGCCTCCAGCGCGCTGATCGTGGAGAATTCCTTTGATACGGCGGGGACCGAGGCACAGCTTGGCCGCCCGGAACTGGACCTTCGCTACACGCGCGAGGTGCCGAACGCGATCTTTTCGATTGCCGCGCGGTTTCGCCGTGACGACGTCGAGGCGTTTGACGAAGACCTCGGCGAGGATGATGCGACCGGCACCCGGACGGATTATGGCGCGGAACTGCGGTTCGAGACGGGCCGCACGGCACCCATCGGCGTCGCGTTCACCACCGCCTTTGAACGGTCGGGGTACACGGATACCACCGACCCTGACCTGATCGACACTGACACGCTGCGTGTGGGTTTTGACACGATGCTGCGGTTTTCGGAGGTTGCGGTCGGGCGGGTGGGCCTTGGCTACATCCGCGAGGAAGAACAGATCCCCGGCGGGGTCGTGTCTGAAGATGTGACGGTTTCGGCAGGGCTGGATTATACCATGCCGAACGGCGTGGCGACGGCGGTCGTGAGCGTGACCCGCGACGATGACGGGCGACAGAGGACCAACCTCGAAATCGGTCGCGCGCTGGAACTGCCTGCCGGCAGCGTGAGTGCGCGGCTGGGGCTGAGCCTTGCCGATCCCGGCGGTACCGAGGTGATCGGTGCGCTGGCGTGGTCGCAAGACCTGCCGCGCGGCAGCTTTGACATCAGGCTGGAACGCAGCGTCGACTTTGAGGATGGTACCGATGCGACAGTGACCGACACGGTGTTTTCGGCCAGCCTGGCGCGGGAGGTGAACGCCGTGTCGTCGGTGGGGTTGGACTTCTTGTATGAGATCAGTGATGCGCCGTCAGAGCGGGTCGAACAGGCCGAGGTTGCGGCCACTTACCGCTATCGGTTGACCGAGGACTGGGGGCTGGACAGCGGCGTCCGCTACCGGATACGCCACGATGCCGACGGAAGTTCGGAATCACCGAATGTTTTCGTGGCGCTGAGCCGCAGTTTCGACTTCAGGCCCTGATCAGGCCTTCGGCGCGCCGCCACGGAGTTGCCCCAGCGCATGGAAAATCAGATCGCGCAGGAAATGCGGCGGGTCTGCAGCGATGCGCGGCTGGATCAGGCGGCGGGCGCGCAGGATGAGCCCGCCTGCAACATGGGCCAGCGTGGCACATACAGCGCGGAGCGTGCCGCCGTCTTTCCTGAAATAGAGCCAGCGGCTGTTGAACCAATAGCCCGGCACGCGGCCCCAGGCCTTCATCCCCGTCGAGACCGAGCCGATATGTTCCACCCGGCTTTCCCGGACAAAGTGGGTGGCCCAGCCCGCGCGGCAGGCGCGGCGGCAAAGGTCTGTCTCTTCGAAATAAAGAAAAAAGGCTTCGTCGAACAGGCCGATGGATTGCAGCACGCTGTCGCGCATCATCAGGCTGGCCCCGGCAAGCCAATCGACGGGCCCGCTGATCGCCGGCACGCCAAGCGGCACCCGGCGATGGGCCAGCAGCCGCGAGATCGGGCCGGTCCGGGCCGCACCTTCGAATTCTGAGGCGGGGCTGGGGAAGCGGAAGCAGGTCACGTGATCCTCGCCCTCCGGCCCGTGAATGTAGCTGCCGGCAAAACCGACCGTGGGGTGATTCTGCAGATAACCGAGCAGGTGCTGGATCGCATCGGGCGCGGGGAAGGCGTCGGAATTCAGGATGTAGACGAAATCGGGCCGGGTGCCATCGGGCAGGCCCAGCCGGATACCAACGTTGTTGCCCGCACCAAAGCCGCCGTTGCGCCCCGATTGCACAACGCGGACGCGGGGATTGTCGCGCAGCGCATCGGTCATCCGGTCGAACGAGCCATCGCCCGAATCGTTGTCCACGACGGTGATGGAACCGGCGATGCCCTGCATGGCGATGGTGGCGGCAGCGACGGCGCGCAGCGTCATGTCTGCGGTGCGCCAGTTCAGCACCACGGTCAGCACTGTCGGGTCACCGGTCATGGCTGGGCCACCCGGCCACGCCAGCGCCGGGTCAGGGCAGACGCCGCAAGCGCCGGCAGGATCAGCGCGCAGTCGAGGTAGCGGCGCGCCAGACGCCGGGGGTTGGTCAGCATCCGCCACAGCCATTCCATGGCGATGCGGCGGACCCAGACCGGGGCGCGGGTCTGATGCCCGGCGATGAAATCCAGCCCGGCGCCGATGGAGACAAAACCCAGGCCCGGGTGGCGGGCATGGCCACGGGCGGCAAGGATCTCTTGCTTTGGTGCACCAAGGGCCAGAAAGCAGATCCGCGCACCGTACGCCGCCATCTGATCCAGCAGCGCATCCGCCGCCGCGCTTTGCGGATCAAAGCCGAAGGGCGGCGCGAGGCAGGCGACCACATCAAGGCCGGGATGGTCGGCTTGCAACTGGTCGGCGGCTGCTCGCAGCACCCGTTCGGTCGAGCCGAGAAACGCCACCGGTGCGCGCTGTTCTGCGGCAAGGGCGGCCAGCGGGGCGATCAGTTCCGATCCGGGAACCAGCCGCACCTCGCGCCGCCCGGCAAGGTGCGACAGCCAGACGACGGGATTGCCGTCGGCAACGACATGGCTGTGCGCGTGGTAGGCGCGGCGAAAATCGGGGTCGCGCCGCAGTTTGACGATATGGTCGAGGTTGAGCGTTGCCACCGCAAAACCCCTGCCCGCCTTCAGGCACCCGGCGAGATCGGAAAGAAGGGCCGCTTTGGTGGCGCAGTTGACCAGCGTCAGGGGGTTGAGGGCGGCGATGGAAAGGGGGCTGTCGTCTTTGGTCACTTGGTCTTGGTCCTGCAATTTTTGCGTACAAGTGACGGGTGATTGTTCATACATCGTCAAGCAGATAGTCTTTCCCATAACGGTTTGACGGGAATTTTTCACAGGTATCGCGCAGGAGTCATCTGAATACGTGTCAAACCAAAAAGAATTCACCGGCAATCCGGTTCGCATGCTGTCGATCGTGGTGCCGACGTTCCGGCGCGAGGCTTATCTGGGGCCGCTTTTCACCTTGCTTGCAGCCGAGCTTGCGGGAGTGGCAGCGCCGGTCGAATTGGTGCTGGTTGACAATTCACCCGAGGCGTCGGCGCAGACCACCGCGGCAAATGCGCCCGGTTTTGTCCGCTATGTGCACGAACCGCGTACCGGGGTGGCAAAGGCGCGAAACCGGGGCGTCGCCGAGGCGCGGGGCAGCCATGTGATCTTTCTGGACGATGACGAGACGCCTGCGCCGGGCTGGCTTGCCGCCTTTGCCGCCGCTGCGGCGCGGGGCGACAGGGCCGCCTTCGGGGCCATCGAACCTGCCTTCGAGGAGGAACCGCCCGAGGCGCTGCGGGGCCCGCTTGCGCGGGTGTTCAGCCGCCACCTGCCGGCGGTGTCTGGTGCGGATGTGGCGCATCTGCGGGCCTATCTCGGCTCTGGCAACTCGATGTTTCAGCGCGAGGTGCTGGCGCTGGAATGCCCGCCGTTCGATCCGGCCTTCGATGGCGGTGGCGAGGATGTGTGGCTGTTCCGCAAGCTGGTCGAACGACACGGCGTGGCGCTGATCTGGTGCCCCGAGGCGCTGGTGCGGGAAATCGTGCCGCGCCGCAGGGCAACGATGGCGTTTCTGCGCGCGCGTCGGTTCAGCGACGGGCAATTGCGCTGTCTGGTGGAAAGCGGGGCCGGGGGCCTGCGGGGGGCCGTGCGGGTGGCAGTCTGGATGGCGGTCGGGGGCGTGCAGGTGCTGTTGTACGGTGGCGCCGCGCTTGTGACGCGGTCGTTTTCCAGGTCGGTCTCGACGCGCTTTCAGTTGGCGGCGGTCGGGGGTGCGGGCAAGCTGTTGTGGTGGCGACGGCAGTTGCAGCGGTAGGGGGCGGGAATGGACCAGAAGCAAGACCGGGCGCGCGGGCCGATTGCCTATCTGACGGGCGATTATCCGAAGGTGTCACATACCTTTATCCTGCGCGAGGTGGAATCCTTGCGCGCAGCCGGGCTGGAGGTGATCACCTGCTCCATCCGCCGCCCGGCGGAATCCGAGTTCAAGGGCGGGGAAGAGCTGCGCGCGCGGGCCGAGACGTTCTATGTGATTGCCGCCGCGAAGAACCCGCTGCGGGTACTTGCGGCACATGGGCGGGCATTTGCGCGGTCACCGGGGCGCTGGTTTTCGACGCTGGCGCTGGCGTTGAAAACGCGGTCGGCGGGGCTGAAGGCGCTGATGTGGCAACTGTTCTATTTCGCCGAGGCCGGGGTGCTGGCTGATCATCTGCGGGCGAAAGGGGTCAGCCATCTGCACAACCACTTTGGCAATTCCAGTTGTTCGGTGGCGATGCTGACGTCGGCGCTGTCGGGCATTCCGTTCAGTTTCACCGAACACGGCCCGGCGATCTTTTTCGAGGTGGACCGCTGGGCGCTGGGGGAAAAGATCGCGCGGGCGCGCTTTGTGGTGGCGATCAGCCATTTCTGCCGGTCGCAGCTGATGCTGTTTTCCGACCCGGCGCATTGGGACAAGATCGCCATCGTGCATTGCGGGGTTGACCCTGACGCCTATGGGCAAACTCCGCGCGGGGCCTTTGGCAAACGGGTGATCTTTGTCGGACGGCTGGATCCGGTAAAAGGTGCGCCCCTGCTGATCGAGGCACTGGCCAAACTGTTGCCAGAGCATCCGGATGCGACGCTGACGCTGGTCGGCGACGGCCCGGCGCGGGCTGTGGCCGAAGCCAAGGCAGTGGCGCTGGGCATTGCGGGGGCCGTGATCTTTGCGGGATTTCAATCGCAGGGCCGGGTTGCCGCGATGCTGGAGACGGCGGATATGCTGGTGCTGCCGTCTTTTGCCGAGGGCGTGCCGGTGGTGTTGATGGAAGCGATGGCCAGCCGCATCCCGGTGATCGCCAGCCGCGTTGCCGGGGTGCAGGAACTGGTCGAGGACGGCGTCGCAGGCTTTACCGTGCCACCGGGGGATGTGGCGACGCTGGCCGCTCGGATGGCCCGCCTGATGGCCGACCCGGAGCTGGCGGCGCGCATGGGCGCTGAGGGGCGGCAGGTGGTGGAACGGGAGTTCGACATCGCGCATGAGGGGGCCTGGCTGGCTCGGATCTTTCGCGACGGCGGGCCGGGCGGGCGGCTGCGCCCGAGGCCCGCCTCAGACACCTGACGAAAGGGCCAGCAACCGGTCGACCATGCGCAGCACCTCGTCAGGGTTGACGGTAAAGCTGGTTGCATCCTTTTGGCCGACGACGATGCCGTAGTTCAGGCCCAGCAGCGACGTCCAGTTGCGCAGCGGATTGTAAAAGCGTTCCGGCGGCTGGATGATCAGGAAAGAGCCGCCTTCGGCAAGGGCGTAGACACCGTGGCAGGCATGGCTGCCTTCGATGGCGATGATCATGCGGGCATCAAGGATGGCGGCGCCGACATTCCCCGGATCGACGATTTCGACCCCGGCCTCACGCATCGCGAATTCGAAGGCGGCGGCGTTCGACATGTTGCGCGGCTCGCCTTTTTCGCCACGGCTGATGTAGATGATCTTGCCACCCCCGCGCCCGGCCACGGCCTTGCGAAGCCGGGCGCGCAGGCCCTGCATCCTGCAAGCTTTATCGGCGCTGTAGCTCATGTCGCGCCAGACAGTCAGATCGCCGACATGGGCAAACCGGGTCTCCGTCCATGCCTGCCCGAAGCCCGCCTCATAATAGTGCCGGTCAGGCCAATCGGGGCGCTTGACCGACAGCAGGTTGGGTTCGTTCTTTACCGCCTCGTAAAGCGTGCAATCATCGCGCAGCCAGTGACCGAAATAATGCAGCCCCTGCTGGCTGTTGACCAAAGTCGCGCGGTCATAGACCGTCAGTTTCGCGATCAGGCTGCCGAGTTCCGACATGCCGCGCAAGATATGACGCGACCCGCGGGTGATCAGCGTTCCGCCGATGATGATGCTTTCGCCCAGACGATAGCGTTCGGCCGGGGTTCCGGTAAAACTCGTCTCCCGCAGCTTGGCGAACTCTACCGCACGTTTGCCGTCAAAGCCGCAGGTGATGACCCGGTCAAGCTGTTCGGGTTCGAAGATCACCGGACGATGCGCCAGGACCTCCATCTCGCCGACCTGATCTGGGAGGGGGAGAGCATCAAAGCCACCATGCCCGCGGAGCCGGTCCCGAATTGCCCGAATCCGCCGCGTGACCACAGCAAGCCGTACATAGAGGGATGGACCCGAAGGCGCGTTTTCACGCCGCATCACCCGTGACTCCTTACCGCAATCCACGGCTTGGGGTTTGCATGACTTTGCGACACGGATATGTCCAGAGTGATGGCTTGGGCGGTAGGGATTTGAGTGTCAGTCACACCTGAGTGATCCCTGCTTGCCCGATCAGCCATATTAATGCGTGGTTGCATCATGATCGAGCCAGAGTTGCCAATCCGGATCGAGGCGCGGTGGCTGTCGCCCCTCGATCATCGCCAGAAGGATGGCAGAGACGCGGCTGGCAAAGCTGGCATTGGACAGCCAGCGGGCGGCAAAGGCGCGGCGCGCGGCGGCAAGGCGCGCCGCTTCAGGGCTGTCGGCGCTGGCAAGGATCTGGCGCATCCGGTCGGCCACACTGCCGGCATCACCGATTGGAACCGGAAGGCCGAAACCGCGCAAGGGAAAGTATTCACGCAGGACATCGGTGTCGGAATATATCTGCGCCACGCCGAGATGCATCGCCGTCACCACGGTAATGTGACCCGCGCCCCGGCTGCCGTCGCGCAGCAGGGTGACGTTGGCAGCGGCGTTGCGGATGCAATTGACGCAATCGGCCATCGGCAGGTCGCGATGAACCTGCAACGACGCCTCGACCGCCGGATCAAGCTGCAGATAACCGGGCAGGATGGCGATGCCACGGGTACCCGCCCGGCGGACCGCATCGGCAAAGGTTTCGACGTCGCGGTTGTTGCGGCCGATCAGGCAGAAAAAGGGTTTGGTTTCGCCATCGAACCGGCCACCACCCTCGGGCGGCAGGTCAAATCCCCAATGGCTGAAGGCAAAGCGCTGTGGCGGCAGGTTGTGCAGGCGGGCGAAAAGGTCTGCCTCGACGACCGAATGTACGACGATGACGCTAGATCGCAGGAAGATTCGGTCGATCAAACGCTGCAGGATGCGAAAGCGCGATACGATGGGCCTGGCGGACAGGTTCATGCCAAGCACCAGATGCGGCGCGCGGCTACGCGTCAGAATCAGTGCAAGATTGACCAGAAAAGCGCGGCGGTATTCGCCGGACACGACAAGGTCGGGCCTGCGCGCAAATACGGTCCGCAGGATGCCGAAAGCGATCAAGGGCCAGCCCGCGCCACCGGAGACATGAGTCTCGAACTGAAAATGGTCTTTGTCGAGCCCCTGCGCGTAAGCGGGCGGATCGTGCCGCACCGACATGGTGTCGCCGGCAAGGAATTCGAGGCCCAGCTTCGGGGTGCGCGCGGTCATGTGCGGGCGCGGCGTAGCAGGGTCGCAAGGCTGCGGAGCACCGGCCAGCGGTCGAACCAGCGCAACGCATGGAT
>JAYSYZ010000099.1:0-4356 GCA_043727195.1 Paracoccaceae bacterium | reverse complement strand
CGGTCTGCGGCATCAGTGCGTCAATCCCCGCAATGGATCAGCGCATCGCCCGTCGCGTTGCCCGGTGCCAGCATCTGGTCATAGGCAAGGCCACCCTCTGCCGCCGCCTTGGGATCACCCGGTGCCGCGACCGTGGCGTCAAGTTCGGCCTTGATCTGCGCATCAACGGCCGGGTCGGCGGCAACCAGTGCCGCGATTGCGGGGCCTGAGATGACGGAACCGTCGCTGCGGTTGTAACTGCCCCGATACACGTTCCGGATGCGCTCACCTGCCAATTCGCCGCAGGACAGGCTGCCTGTGCCGGTCAGCTGGGTCAGCAACCCGGCGATGGGAACGGTGGACACGGCGGCGCGGGCGGGGCAGCCTTCGGCCCAGTTGGCGGCCATTTGCGCCGTGTTGCTGACCAGACGGTCGGCTGCGGCTTGCAGATAGGCGGCGCGGCGCTCGCAATTGCCGCCGGTGCAGCCCGCATCTAGCGCTTCATCGATGGAGCGCCGCGCCCCGCGCCAAGCATCGCGGGCGGCGGTCATGGCATTGTCGGAGGGGCTGGCGATCAGCGTGGCGATGGCGGCCTGCAGCGCCTCTGCGGTGGGGATCGGGTCCTTCCGGCAGATTTGTTGCCGGATCCCTCGCCTGCTTTGAATGGATGTAAAGGTGACTACTCAGTCATTCATTTCTGCGACAATTGCGCGCGCCGCTGCGGCCGGGTTCGCAGCCTGCCAGATCGGGCGGCCGACGACGATATGATCCGCGCCGTCGGCAATCGCCTGCGCCGGTGTCGCAGTGCGCTTCTGGTCGCCGCTGGTGGCCCCGGCGGGGCGTACGCCGGGTGTAACGATCAGCTTGCCGCGTGCTTGCGGCAGCGCGCGGATCATCGCGGCCTCTTGCGGGCTGGCGATCACGCCATCGGCGCCTGCGTCAAGTGCGCGGGCGGCGCGTTCCAGGGTGATGGCAAGAATGTCGCCCGACTTGATCAGGTTCGCGTCCAGATCGGCGCGGTCAAGCGAGGTGAGGATGGTCACCGCCAGGATCTTCATCGCCGATCCGCCCTTGCCCGTGGCCGCCGCCGCCACCACCTGCGGGTCGCCATGCACGGTCAGGAAATCGAGGTCATATTGCGCAAGGCCGCGCACCGCAGCCTCGACCGTGGCGCCGATGTCGAACAGTTTCAGGTCGAGAAAGACGCGCTTGCCGTGTTCGTGCTTCAGTTCATTGGCCAGCGCGAGGCCCCCGCCGGTGAGCATGCCGAGGCCGATCTTGTAGAAGCTGGCGGCGGGGCCGATGCGCGACACGAGGTCAAGCCCCTGCAGCACGTTCGGTACATCCAGCGCCACGATCAGGCGGTCATCCATGGCGGGTCTTTCCTGCTGACGGTAGCGGCGTGATGGGGTGTTGGCGCGGGCCTGTCAAGCTGGCTATGGTTCAGGGCAGAGCGGATGGGGACGGTGGCATGATCCTGTGTTTCGATATCGGCGGATCGCGGATCAAGGCGGGGCTGGCCGGGGCCGACGGGGTAACGCCGCTGGGCGATCAGCCTACACCGCTGCGAGATTTCGATGCCTTCGTCGCGGCGCTGGCAAGGTTCCGGCGCGAGGGGATCAGGGGCATCGCCATTTCCATTGCCGGGGTGGTGGACCCCGGGACCGGGATCGGCACGGTGGCGAACATCCCTTGCATCAACGGTCTGGCACTGGGCCCGGCGCTGGAGGCGCGGCTGGGCGTGCCGGTGCTTGTTCTGAACGATGCCGACTGCTTTGCGCTGGCCGAGGCGCGGCAGGGCGCGGGGCGGGGGCATCGCACGGTGTTCGGGGTGATCCTTGGGTCGGGTGTGGGCGGCGGGCTGGTGATCGACGGGCGGCTGGTGACGGGTGCGGGCGGCTATGCCGGGGAATGGGGGCATGGGCCGGTGATCCGGGGCGCGTTCGCGTTTGCCTGCGGCTGCGGACAGGTGGGCTGCATCGACACGGTCGGCGGCGCGCGGGGGCTGGAGCGGTTGTGGCAGGCGAGGGCGGGTGCCGCCCTTGGATCGGTGGCGATCCTGGCGCGCTGGCAGGCGGGTGATCCGGACGCGGCAGCGGTGGTGGACTTGTGGGAAGATCTGGTGGCCGGGCCGCTTGCGATGGTGCTGAACGTGACGGGCGCGGGGATCGTGCCGGTGGGTGGCGGGTTGGCCAACGTGCCGGCGCTGGTGGCAAGGCTGGACCGGGCGGTGCGGGCGCGGGTGCTGCGGCGCACGGTGGCGCCGCTGGTGGTGCCCGCGCAATGTTCGGTGGAGCCGGGCCTGATCGGTGCGGGCGAGGCCGGGCTGGCGGAGTTCGGCGCATGATCGTCGAGGTGTGCGTCGATACGCCCGAGGGGCTGGCGGCGGCGCTGGCGGGTGGTGCGGACCGGATCGAGTTGTGTGCGGCCCTTGGCCTGGGCGGGCTGACCCCATCGCTTGGGTTCATGCGGCTGGCCGCGCGCGCAGGCGTGCCGGTGCATGTGATGATCCGGCCCCGCGCCGGGGGGTTTGTCTATACAGCGGACGAACTGGCGGTGATGGCGGCGGACATCGCGATGGCGCGGGACTGCGGTCTGGCTGGAATCGTTTTTGGTGCAAGTCTGCCGGACGGGCGGTTGAATGCCGCCGCCATGGCACCGCTGATCGGGGGTGCGGGCGGGCTGAGCCTGACCCTGCACCGCGTCTTTGATCTGGTTCCGGAGGCAGGCGAGGCGCTGGAAACCGCCGTGGCGCTGGGATTTCACCGCATCCTCACCTCTGGCGGGGAATCTGTAGCGGCGGCGGGGGTGGTGCGGCTGGTGGCGCTGCAGCGTCAGGCGGCGGGGCGGATCATCATCCTGCCGGGGGCCGGGATCACCGCCAGGACGGTTGCGGCACTGGCCCCGATGCGGCCCGAGGAGGTGCATGCCTCTTGTTCCGTCGCACGGGTGGTGGCGGGGCGGGCAGTTGACCTTGGCTTTGGTCCGGGGGTGGAGCGGGTGACGGATGCGGCGATGGTGCGGGCCTTGCGGGCGGCGCTGGGGCGGATTCGTTGACAAGGCGGGGCGTTGGCGCGACGGTGCCGGGCGATCACGCAGAGGGGCATATGGAGATAAACCTGTCATTCGAGCGGCCCGAGGACGGGCCGGGATCGGGGCCTGTCGCGGTTGGCTGGTTCCTGACCACCGACAAGGGCGCGGTTTTGTACGACCCGCCGGAACGCCTGACCCTGCGCCCGCCGAACCGGGGGCATGCGAAGAGTGCGGCCCGATGCCCGGCGGTGGTGCAATTGGAAAGCCGGTATTTCGTGGTGAAATGCCCTTATGACCTGCATATCGGTTTCAAGCGCGAAGACAGCGGAAAGGCGGTGCTGATCAACCGCGCCGGAACCGGCAGCCCGATCCGCGCCAGCAAGCTGGGCGAGGTGCTGAGTCTGGCCAACGAGGCGGAATGGCGCTTTCCCGACCGGCCGACGCTGCAACTGACCTTGCCCTACTGCTTTATCGCCGACGAGATGGTCTATATCTCGCAGGTTGGCACCTTTGCGCATTACCGCCCCGACCCGCTGCCCGGCACGATCTTTGGCGGGCGGTTTGCGCTGTCGATCTGGCCGCGCCCGCTGATGTGGGCATTCGAGTGGCACGCGCCAGAGAAGGATCTGATCGTGAAACGCGGCGAGCCGTTGTTCTATGTGCAGTTCGAGGCCATGGACCCTGCCCGACCGGTGCAACTGATCGAGGCCGAGCGGACGCCGGAACTTGCCGCCTACATGGACAAGATCGGCGGGGTGGTGAACTATGTCAATCAGACCTTCGGGTTGTTCAAGGCGGCGGAGGCGTTGCGGCCGAAGCGGCTGCTGGTGCCGAAGGTGAAGGACTGAGCGTTGTGCCCCGGGGCTGACCGCCGGGGGTTTCACACCCCCGGAGCCCCCGTGGGATATTTGGCCAGGTGAACGAAAACTTTATTCAAATTGGGGGCTGTCCGGTGAGGAGTATCATCGAGGTTTATGACGTTGCCACCGGGCGCGTGCGCGTGGTGCTGGAAACGGACGGCCGGATCGAGGCCCCGAACTGGGACCCATCGGGTGGCAGTCTGCTGGTGAACGGCGGCGGGCGGTTGTTTCGGCTGCCGCTGGACAAGCCGACGCTGGTGCCGGTGGAGACCGGCTTTGCCGACCGGTGCAACAATGACCACGGGATCAGCCCGGATGGCGGGCACATCGTCATCTCGCACCATACCGGGCGCGGGTCGGAGATATTTCTGCTGCCCGCAGCGGGTGGCACGCCCGTCCCGGTGACCACGGATGCGCCAAGCTGGTGGCATGGCTGGTCGCCGGAT
Source organism: Paracoccaceae bacterium (assembly GCA_043727195.1). Lineage (GTDB taxonomy): Bacteria > Pseudomonadota > Alphaproteobacteria > Rhodobacterales > Rhodobacteraceae > JAUYQR01. The sequence continues at coordinate 38 of JAYSYZ010000099.1, read as the reverse complement.
GGGGCGCGGCTGGCCTATGTTGCGGCGCGGGGCGGGCG
>JAYSYZ010000098.1:0-1815 GCA_043727195.1 Paracoccaceae bacterium | reverse complement strand
CAACGGGCTGTACAAGGCCGAAGACGAGCATTCGTCCTGCGGTGTCGGGCTGGTTGTGGCGATTTCCGGAAAACCATCGCGCAAGGTGGTGGAAAACGGGATCAGCGCGCTGCGGGCGGTGTGGCACCGGGGCGCGGTCGATGCCGATGGCAAGACCGGCGACGGGGCAGGCATTCATGTGCAGATCCCGGTCAAGTTCTTTTACGATCAGGTGCGCCGGACGGGGCACGAGCCAGACATGAACAAGCTGGTCGCCGTGGGGCAGGTCTTCCTGCCGCGCACCGATTTCGGCGCACAGGAGCGGTGCAGAACCATCGTCGAAAGCGAAGTTCTGCGGATGGGCCACTACATCTATGGATGGCGGCATGTTCCGGTGAACACCGAAGTTCTGGGTGACAAAGCCAACGCAACGCGGCCCGAGATCGAGCAGATCCTGATCCGCTGCGACAAGGAGATCGACGCCGAGGCGTTCGAACGTGACCTGTATATCATCCGGCGGCGGATCGAGAAGGCGGCACTGGCCGCGCATATTCAGGGTATGTATCTGTGCAGCCTGTCGTGCCGGTCGATCATCTATAAAGGCATGATGCTGGCCGAACAGGTGGCGGTGTTCTACCCCGATCTGATGGACGAACGGTTCGAGAGCGCGTTTGCGATCTATCACCAGCGTTACAGCACCAACACCTTCCCGCAGTGGTGGCTGGCGCAGCCGTTCCGCATGCTGGCGCATAACGGCGAGATCAACACGCTGAAGGGCAACGTCAACTGGATGAAGTCCCACGAAATCCGCATGGCCAGCAACAATTTTGGCGACGCGGCGGAAGATATCAAGCCGATCATCCCGGCGGGCACGTCCGATAGCGGTGCGCTGGACGCGGTGTTCGAGGTGCTGGTGCGGTCTGGTCGCAGCGCCCCGCTGGCCAAGACGATGCTGGTGCCGGAAGCGTGGTCGAAGGCCACCACCGACATGCCGCAGGCTTGGGCGGATATGTATTCCTACTGCAACAGCGTCATCGAACCGTGGGACGGGCCTGCCGCGTTGGCGATGACCGATGGGCGCTGGGTTTGCGGGGGCCTTGACCGGAACGGTCTGCGGCCGATGCGCTATGTGGTCACTGGCGACGGGCTGCTGATTGCGGGGTCCGAGGCGGGCATGGTGCCGGTGGATGAGGCCACCGTGCGCGAAAAGGGCGCGCTGGGGCCGGGGCAGATGATCGCCGTCGATATGGCCGAGGGGCGGCTGTACCACGATGTCGAGATGAAGAACCGGCTGGCGGCGGCGCAGCCCTATGCCGATTGGGTGGGCAAGATCGTCGATCTGAATGCGCTGCTGAAAGACGTGCCGGAGGTGGCGATGTATTCCGGGGCGGAGCTGCGCCGCCGTCAGATCGCGGCGGGGTTCACCATTGAGGAGCTGGAGCAGGTTCTGGCGCCGATGGCCGAGGACGGCAAAGAAATGATCGCCTCGATGGGCGACGATACGCCGGCGGCGGTGCTGTCATCGGTCTACCGGCCGCTGAGCCATTTTTTCCGGCAGAACTTCAGCCAGGTCACCAACCCGCCCATCGACTCGCTTCGTGAGGGGCGGGTGATGAGCCTGAAGACGCGGTTTGGCAACCTGCGCAACGTGCTGGACGAAAGCAACGCGCAGACCGAGATTCTGGTGCTGGAAAGCCCGTTCCTTGGCAACGCCGAGTTTGACGTGCTGGTGAACCGCTTTGGCGATCAGGTGGCGTTCATCGACTGCACCTTCCCCGTGTCGCCCGGGCTTGAAGATCTGCGGCTGGGGCTGGAGCGTATTCGTGCCGAAGCCGA
>JAYSYZ010000097.1:0-11956 GCA_043727195.1 Paracoccaceae bacterium | reverse complement strand
GCGGCAGCGGTCAACGCGATTTTCCGTGACCGCCGCTTTGGCCGTGAAGCGCCCGAGGCCCTCTCGACCCCGCAACACCTGGCCGCCTTCTATGCCGTCGAGAAGCATTCCATGCTGGAGCTGGAGCCGCCGCGCCATACCCGCCTGCGCTCGCTGGTGCTGCGTGCCTTCACCTCGCGTCGGATTGCCGCGTTACAGCCCGAGATCGAAAGTCTCAGTCATCAGTTGATCGACAGGTTTCCGACCACCCCCTTTGATTTGCTGCAAGCATTCGGCCAACCGCTGCCCGTTATCATCATCGCGCGCCTTCTTGGCGTGCCCGAGGTGATGGCACCCGAACTGCTTCGTTGGTCGAATGCGATGGTCGGGATGTATCAAGCCCGCCGAACCCAAGCCATGGAGGCCGCCGCTGTCACGGCAACCGATGCCTTCGTGGCTTTCCTCACCGAATATATCCACCAACGCCGCCTGGTTCCCGCCGATGATTTGATCACCCATCTGATCGCTGCTGAAAGTGAGGGCGAGCGGCTGACGACGGAAGAGCTGATCTCGACCTGTATCCTCCTGTTGAACGCTGGGCACGAAGCGACGGTGCATACCATCGGCAATGGGGTGAAGCTGCTGCTGGAAACAGACGGGCCACTCGGCGTGTTGAACCCGACCGCCGTCGCGGCAACGGTCGAAGAGATCCTGCGTTTTGATCCGGCGTTGCACATGTTTACCCGCTGGGCCTATGAGGATGTCGATGTGATGTCGCACCGCTTTCGGCGCGGCGACCGGGTCGGCCTTTTACTTGCGGCGGCCAATCGCGACCCGGCTATTTGGGACTCGCCGGAGCAATTTCGGCCCGACCGTTCGATCCGGCCCCATGCAAGCTTTGGTGCGGGCTTGCATTTCTGCGTCGGCGCACCGCTCGCCCGCTTGGAACTGCAAACTGCTCTGCCGATCCTGTTCAAGCGCTTACCGGGGCTGAAGATGACCGAGCCGCCGGTTTACGCGGACGTCTACCATTTTCATGGGCTGCAACGGCTCATGGTATCCGCTTGACCAAGCGACAGGGAAGACAGTTCCATCGTGATAACGGCCTCCCTCTCAGCCTTATCGAAGAGGCTGGGATGGTAATCACCGCGCTACAATGGCAGGATTGTGGTCGACTTGATCTCTTCCATACTCAGCAGCGCCGTCACATTGTAAATCCGCACCTCGGAAATCAACGCCTGATAGAAGGTGTCATAGGCCCGCGCATTCTTGACCCGAACCTTCAGAATATAGTCGATATCTCCTGCCAAACGATGGGCCTCCAGCACCTCGGGGCGCTCGCGTAGCGCTTTTAGAAATCTTCGCTGCCACTCGGCCTCATGTTCGCTGGTGCGGATGAGTACGAAAAAGCAGGCCTCCAGCCCAAGCGCCTCGGCATCGAGGATCGCGGTGGTTCGGACGATTACACCCTGTTCACGCATGCGCCGGATTCTGTTCCAGACCGGCGTCTTTGAGGACCCGACTTTCCGCGCGATTTCATCCAGCGACTGCTCTGCATCAGTCTGCAGTTCGGACAGGATTTTCCGATCCAGTTCATCCAGTTGGGCCGCCATTCGTATTGTCTCCGGTTTCCTGGAACCCCGTTCCGATCCAAGTCAGTATCGGAACAATCGTCCTTATCTGCAAGGGCCACTAGCTCAGAACCGGGAAAATCTCCTATATTAGGCTTTATGATCATGGAGGCACTTTGTGTCCGGCTTGCCCGCTCTTTTTCCGGTTACCTTTGTAGGCGCTGGCCCCGGCGCAGCGGCTCATCTGACCTTGGGCGCTTACCGCGCGCTGACCGAGGCTCAGGTCGTGGTTCATGACAGGCTGGTCGGGCCTGAGGTCCTGGCACTCATCCCTGCAGACGCCACCCGCCTCGATGTCGGCAAGGAAGGCTTCGGCCCCTCGACCACCCAAGCCACCATCAGCGCGGCCCTCTTGGCCAATGCGCGTTCCGGAAAACGCGTCGTGCGGCTGAAGGGGGGCGACTGTGGCATCTTCGGACGCCTTGACGAGGAAATCGAAGCATTGGAGGCGGCGGGCCTGACCTTCAGGATCGTGCCCGGTCTGACTTCGGCCACGGTTGCTGCCGCCAGCATCGGGCAGAGCCTGACCCGGCGGGGCCGCAATTCAAGCCTGAGGATCATCACCGGCCACGACATGGCGGGTTTTGCCGAGCAGGATTGGCGCGGTCTTGCCCGTGCGGGCGAAGTGGCCGCCATCTACATGGGCAAGAAATCAGCGCGCTTCATTCAGGGCCGGCTGATGATGCACGGGGCAAACGGTGACACGCCTGTTACCGTCGTCGAATATGTGTCGTGGCCCGAGGAACGGGTGATCCCCGCCACCCTCGCCACCCTGCCCGAGGCGGTGGCCAAGGCCAGCGGCCCGGCAGTGATCCTGTTCGGCCTAGCCCCACGTCGTGCCGCCGCCGCCCTGACAACTTTGAAGGAGAATCGCGCATGAGCCGTCGTTTCGCACCCAAGATCGTGACAGCCAATCTGCTGCGCGAAGGCGATGTCGTCTACCTTACCGCCCAGGATCAGTGGTCGCCCTTGCACAATCAGGCTGAACTTATCGAGGACGAGGCTCATGCCCAGATGCGGCTGCTGTTTGCATCGGCGCAAAAATTGCTTGTCGTCGGCGCATATCTTGCCGATGCAAAGCCGGGGCAGAACGGACCTGAGCCCACCCATTTCCGCGAGGAGTTCCGCACCCGCGGCCCCTCCAACTACAACCACGGCAAACAAGCCGATCTGACGACCTAAGGCCGAGGACCTGATCGAACATGTACTCCTATTCTGATTTCGATGCATCCTTCGTCCGCTCCCGCGTGGCGCAGTTCACGGCTCAGGTGGAACGCCGCCTCGACGGTTCGCTTACCGAGGAAGAGTTTCGCCCGCTGCGCCTGATGAACGGGCTGTATCTGCAATTGCATGCCTACATGCTTCGTATCGCCATTCCTTACGGTACAGTCAGCCCAGGCCAGATGCGGCAACTGGCAATGATTGCCGACACCTGGGACAAAGGCTATGGCCATTTCACCACCCGGCAGAACATCCAGTTCAATTGGCCGAAACTTCCCGATGTGCCTGCGATCTTAGGCGCGCTGGCAGATGTGGAAATGCACGCCATCCAGACCTCGGGCAACTGCGTTCGCAACGTCACAGCCGACCATTTCGCCGGTGCCGCGGCGGATGAGATCGAAGACCCCCGCCCCTATGCCGAACTTCTGCGGCAATGGTCCACCGACCACCCCGAGTTCCAGTTCCTGCCCCGCAAGTTCAAGATCGCCATCACCGGGTCGCCAAATGACCGCGCCGTTACCCGCGCCCACGATATCGGTCTACGCATGCACCGCAACGCGGCTGGCGAGCCGGGGTTCGAGGTGATGGTCGGCGGCGGCCTTGGTCGCACCCCGATGATAGGTGTCACGGTGCGGCAATTCCTGCCGGTCGCCGACCTGCTCCCCTATGTGGAGGCGGTGCTCAGTGTCTACAACACGCTTGGACGACGTGACAACAAGTACAAGGCGCGGATCAAGATCACGGTGCATGAGACCGGGGCGGAAGAAATCACCCGGATGATCGAAGCGCGCTTTGAAGAACTGCGCCCGCTGTTTCATGGCAATGACCAGATCCTGCTCGCTGATATTCGCGCCGCATTTGCCGAACCGGCCTTCCGCAATGTACCGGTCGACGCCTTTGATGCGTTCTACGCCGCAGACCCGATATTCCGGTCGTGGGCCGACACCAACCTGACCACCCACCGCAACGCACAGTATGCGATCGTCACGATCAGCCTGAAGGCGCATGGCCATACCCCCGGCGATGCGACCAGCGATCAGATGCGGGTAATGGCCGATCTTGCGGAAAAATACGGCCATTCGGACCTTCGCATCAGCCACGAGCAGAATGTGATCCTGCCGCATGTGCACAAATCCGATCTGCCTGTGCTCCATGCCGCACTGCAGCAGGCTGGTCTGGGCACAGCCAATGTCGGGCTGCTGTCCGATATGATCGCCTGCCCCGGCATGGATTATTGCGCGCTGGCCACCGCCCGGTCGATCCCGGTTGCCCAAGAACTGGCGACGCATTTCGAGGCGTTGAAGCTGGAGCATGACATTGGCCCGTTGAAGATCAAGATCTCGGGTTGCATCAACGCCTGCGGCCATCACCACGTCGGCCATATCGGCATTCTCGGCCTTGATCGGGCGGGGGTTGAGAATTATCAGATCACTCTGGGCGGTGACGGCACCGAAACCGCCGTGATCGGCGACAAGATCGGTCCGGGCTTCTCCTATGAAGAGATCACGCCTGCCATCGAACGCATCCTGCGCGCTTATCTTGCGCTGCGAACGGAACCGTCCGAAACGTTCCTGCAGGCTTACCGCCGGCTCGGGATGGCACCTTTTAAACTGGCCCTTTATGGGATTGAAGGTGCAAAAGATGCCGCGTGACCTGCACTCAGGTGATGTGGCGACACGGGTCACAGCGCTCAACGCCCGCTATCGCCACCACTCGGCGACGGCGGTGCTGGAACACGCGCTGAATGACGCAGACCTGGGCCACGTGGCGCTTGTGTCGTCATTTGGTGCAGAATCGGTAGTGTTGCTGCACCTTGTCAGCGTGATTGCCCCGGAAACGCCGGTCCTGTTCATCGACACGAGGATGCTGTTCCCCGAAACCCTCGCTTACCAGCGCGAGCTGGCCGAAAAGCTGCATCTTTGCGACCTGCGCACCATCCGTGCCGCCCAGCCACGTGTCGCCTTCGAGGATCCTGACAACACGCTTCACCAATTCAACACCGATGCCTGCTGCAATGTGCGCAAGGTGGAACCACTGCAGCGGGCGCTGTCAGGATTTGATGGCTGGATCACCGGGCGCAAACGCTATCAAGGGTCCAGCCGGGAGGCAGTGGAATTCTTCGAAGCTGAAGGTAATATGCGGATCAAGGTAAACCCTCTCGCTCATTGGGGTCGCGAAGATCTGGAGGAATACATGGTTGAAAACCGTCTGCCCCGGCATCCGCTGGTGGCGAAGGGCTTTCCTTCCATCGGCTGCGCGCCATGCACAAGTCCGGTGAAAGCGGGTGAAGATCCGCGGGCAGGCCGTTGGCGCGGCAGTGCAAAAGTGGAATGTGGCATTCATTTCGTCGATGGAAAAGCCATTCGGGCACCGTTGACCAGAACGGAGTCTGCCGCATGAGCATCCTTGTCACCGACACCGGATTTCACCCGGTCGAACCAGTGGAAACGGTTGGCCTCGACGAAATCGCCGCGCATAAAGGCGCGCTGGAACTCGCCCATACCGACGACCCGGCACTAGTGGCGCCATACCTTAGCGAGCTTAGCCTGATCCGCGTCACCTTTCCCGCCTTCAGCGATGGACGCTCCTTCACCATTGCACGCCGGTTGCGGATGTTGGGGTATGGCGGCAAACTCTGTGCCGTTGGACCGGTCATCGCAGATCAATATGCCATGGTTCGGCGGGTCGGCTTTGACGCCGTCGAAATTCCCGACGATCTGGCAGCCCGCCAGCCGGTAGATCAATGGGTTTTTCGGGCCGACTGGCTTGCGAATTACTATCAGTCGCGGTTGCGCGCCTGATTTTCCGGGTTTCATCCAGCCCGCATAAACCTTATGCCGAAAGTGACCGAAATGACCAAAGCAATGGCCATGCAAGACGCGACGTTGGCGCCAACAAAGGCGCATCTGCCCGACGCCCAGATCGTGACCGCAGTCACCCACTGGACCGAAAGGCTGTTCTCCTTCCGCGTGACGCGGCCGCAATCCTTGCGTTTCCGGTCTGGCGAATTCGTCATGATCGGGCTGATGGGCGACACAGGCAAACCCTTGCTGCGCGCCTATTCAATTGCCTCGCCCTCCTGGGATGACGAACTGGAGTTCTATTCGATCAAGGTGCCGGATGGCCCGCTGACCTCGCGCCTGCAGCACATTGCCGTGGGGGATGAGATCATTCTGCGCCCCAAACCCGTGGGCACACTGGTACATGACGCGCTGCTGCCTGGGCGCCGGCTGTGGTTTTTGGCGACCGGCACCGGACTGGCCCCCTTTGCCAGTCTGATGCGCGATCCGGATACCTACGATAAATATGAACAGGTCATCATGATGCACACGTGCCGCGAGGTGGCTGAACTGGAATACGGTCGCCAACTGATAGACAGCCTGAATGATGACCCTCTGATCGGCGACATGGTGGGCGACAAGCTGAAATATTATCCTACGACCACCCGTGAACCGTCCGCCAGTATGGGCCGGATCACCGATAATCTGACCTCAGGCAAGGTTTTCGCCGATCTCGGCCTTACGCCGATGGACGCCGGGGAAGACCGCGCGATGGTCTGTGGCAGCCTGGCCTTCAACCACGATGTAAAGGCGGTACTGGAGAAATTTGGCCTTCGCGAGGGGGCCAATTCCGAGCCGCTGGAATATGTGGTCGAAAAGGCATTTGTCGGGGACGGCATCTGAAACCACCCCGCTGCCCCCGATGTAAGAAGCCGCGAGGGGTCTCCTCGCGGCCTTTTTGTGTGCGCTTGGTTGCGGATATCACATGCCGAGCGCAGCTTTTACCTGTGCGATTGTATCGGCGACGAGGGCCGGGTTGGCCCTTGCGGCTTCGACCGCGGTCTTCAACGTAGTCTTGGTCGCATCGTCCAGCGCCGAGCCGTCGATCAGTGTCACGACGGCGTCCGCGTTGAACGTGGCCGGGTCGAGGGCGGTCATCGCAGCATCGGCCGCGCCAGTCGTCGCTTCAGTGGCGGCGGCGGCAGCAGCGGCTGCTTCCTCTTCAACCTTCTTCGCGGCGGCAGCGGCTTCTTCTTCCGCCGCTTTGGCAGCGGCAGCCGCTTCGTCCGCCTTCTTGGCGGCTTCGGCCACCATGGCGGCCTCTTGTGCAGGCTTGTAACTGAATTGGTAATAGCCGCCCGCCGCCAGCAGCACGATGATGGCGCCGATGATCACGTTTCTGTTCATGTTCTTTGCTCCCATGACCGGAGGAAGGATCCGGATGCGCGGTGATATGGCAGTTCGGGCGCCAATTGAAAAGACCGGAGCGCCGAAACGGACCGAAATACCCGGTCGGCGTCGCGGATTTCAGCATGAATCAGCCGCGTGCCGGGTTGAAGTGGCCGGGCCGCCCGTTTAGATTGCGCCCGCAGTAGTCAGCAATTCAAGGACGACCACCATAGCCCGCAGACCGCACAATGCCCCGCCGCAACGCGAAACCGGCCCTCGGATCAATGATCGCATCCGTTCGCCGGAAATCCGTCTGATCGGCGCAGATGGTGAGAATGTGGGAGTGGTTACGCCCGCCCGTGCCATGCAGATGGCCGAGGAAGCCGGGCTTGATCTGGTCGAGATTTCGCCGACGGCGGAGCCGCCGGTCTGCAAGATCATGGATTTCGGCAAGTACAAGTATGAGACCCAGAAACGCGAGGCTGAGGCGCGCAAGAAGCAAAAGATCATCGAGATCAAGGAAATCAAGTTCCGTCCCGGGACTGATACCCACGATTATGATGTCAAGATGCGGTCGGTCGTGAAGTTTCTGGAGGAAGGTGACAAGGTCAAGGTCACCTTGCGCTTCCGTGGCCGGGAAATGGCGCATCAGGATTTGGGTCTGGAACTTTTGAAACGCGTTGAAGCCGACGTGGTCGAGATCGGCAAGATCGAGTCCTTTCCCCGGCTTGAAGGCCGCCAGATGGTGATGATGATCGGGCCGAAGTAGTCGGACGGGCCGGTCAGGGGGCGCCCGCGTTGAGCGGCCCGCCCCACAAACTGGACTTTCAAGGTGTGATAACACGCGTGTTAAGTGACATAAGTGATTGATAACAAACATTTTCGAAAATTTTGTTAGGATTTCATTCACCGCTTTTCGGCCGGTTTTCCGGCGCAGGCAGTCGACCTGGGCCTGATCTCACGGCTCCCGCGCCTGTGGGCGGATCGGGATTTCCTTCAGGAGACCACCCACGCCCATCGCCGCAATCTCGATGTCACCGACCGGAAGGCCGCAGGCCAGCCGTTCCAGAACCCAATCCGCGCCGTTGAGCGCCGGGCTGCGTGCGCATCCCGGCAGGCCGATGACCGGGCGCGCGCCCAGCCTGCCCACAAATAACAGGTTCCCCGGATCGACCGGCATGCCGTAGCGCGAAACCTCGCCCCCTGCGGTGCGGAGGGCCTCTGGCGCGGTATCGTGCAGATCCGATGTGGCGGAGCCGGTGAGGATCAGCAGGACCTCTCCGCTCATGCGGCGCAAGGCGTTGGCAACCGCAGCAGTGTCATGCGGCACCACCACCACCTCGATCAGCCGCATCCCCAGCGCGCGGACCCGCGCCTCGACGGCCCGGCGGCCCTTGGCGGCCAGTTTTGCGTCCATCCCTGGCACTTCGGTCAGGATCAGGCTGGCGCTTTGCCGCACGACCGGCAGTACCCGGATGGCTGCCGCCGCCACCTGACAGGCCTGCTGCAGGGCCACTTCGGGCACCGCATAAGCGATGATCTTTACGGTGCCGGTCAGCACCCCCGCCGCCACCCGCGTCAGGGGTGCCAGTGTCGCCAACGTGATCGCAGGATGTATCCGGTTCAGCGCATGAACCGCAGCGACATCCAGTTCAGCCACCCCGGGCCCAACAGCATTCAGATTGACCCGACCGGTAAAGGCAGCAGACTGGGTCAGCCCCTGCCCCACCGGATCGGGCACCAAAGCCGCGGCCAAACGCGATGCTGCGGCATTTTCGGGTACATCGCCGGGGTCAAGGCGCGCGACGGTAACCAGTGTCACCCCTGCCGCCATCAGCCGGGCCAGATCATCCGCGCCCAGCACCGTGCCCTTGCGCAAGCGCCCGTTCGGCAGAGCCACCGAATGTGCGAGGATCGCGCCATCCGCCTGATCGAGGGGAACCGGCCCGAACTGCATCAGTGCCGCAGCGCGGCAGTGATCTGCGCCATGATGCTGACCGCGATTTCGGCCGGGGTTTTTGCGCCGATGGCCAGGCCGACCGGGGCGGCGATGCGGCCAATTTCGGCCTCGGTAAAGCCTGCGGCCTGCAGACGTTCCACCCGTTTCGCGTGCGTCTTCTTTGAACCCAACGCGCCGACGTAAAAAACCGGCGCCCTGAGGGCAAAGCGCAATGCAGGATCGTCCAGCTTGGGATCATGGGTCAGGGTTACCACGGCGGTGCGGGCATCGGGTGCCAGGGTGGCCAGCGCATCATCCGGCCAATCATCAAGAATCCGTTCATCGGGGAACCGCGCCTCTGATCCGAAGGCGGCGCGAGGATCAATCAGGGTGCAGGCATAGCCGCAGGTCCGCGCGATGGTCAGCAGGGGCTGCGCGATGTGCACCGCGCCGACGACGATCAGTCGCAAGGGCGGGTTGTGTACCGCGATGAACCGACCGTCATCCTCCATCCCCGACCGGTCGGCCCTGAGACGAGCATCGACTGCCGCATCGGCAAGGGCGGGCACCAGCGCCCGGACCCAGCCGTCTGGCCGCGTGACCATGGCCACACCGCGCGACGCGGCGCGCGCTGCGACCAGATCGGCCAACAGCGCCTCGGGCAGCGCCTCGGCCCCTTCGCCCACCGGTTCCACCAGCACACGGATCGTGCCGCCGCAGGCCAGACCCACCGCAAATGCCGTTTCGTCACTGACACCAAATGTCAGGATCCGGGGGCGGCGGTCTGTCAAAGCCTCCAGCGCTTCGGTTACCACCGCGCCTTCGACGCAGCCGCCGGACACCGATCCCATCATCTCGCCCGTGCCGGACACCGCCAGCTGGCTGCCCGCCTGACGCGGTGCGGACCCCCACGTCTCCACCACCGTGGCAAGTGCTGCGCCGCGCCCCTGGCGGTGCCAGTCGAGGGCGGCTTCGGGAATGCTGTCATGTGCGGTTGGGGTCATGGTGCGGACTTCCTTTGCGCCAAGGATATGACGCGGGCAGCCCGCCCCGCCAGACCGAAATGCACCTTGATGTGCCGGTGCGGGAATTTTCGCCGGGCGGGCGGCGTCGACGTACCTCAGGTCAAACGAAAGGGGGCGGGGATCATCGACCCCCGCCCCCTGTCTATTACCGGGTCTGCTCAGCGCAGCGCGGCTGTCCGCAGCAGCGGCGTGATGACCCGCACGTCGACCCGCCGGTTGGCAGGCTCGTCATCCAGCGTGTCGATCAGCAACTCAGTCTCGCCGTAGCCCTGGATCACCATGTTTTCCGGCGGAATATCGAAGTATTCCGTCAGTGCCAGCGCCACGGATTCAGCGCGCCGGTCTGACAATGCGAGGTTCATCGCCGCCTTGCCGACCGCATCCGTATGGCCCTCGATCAGGAAGACCTCGCCGGGGTTTTCGTCCAGCAGTTCCTGCATCACCCGACCAAGATCGGCCAGGTTGCGCGCCTCGTCGGCAGCGATCGCCGACGACCCGCTGGCAAAGGTCACGCTTTCGACGTCGATCGTTGCCGCAAGCGCCCGCACTTCCGGAATTTCCCGGATCTGACGCAGCGAGAACTTGCGCCCTGCCCTGTCCGCCTCCACCGCCGCAAGCTCGCGCTTCAGCACGGCGTCATTGTCCTTGGAGGAGATGACGATGCGTTTTTGCGGCCTTGGCAGATCGCGGACAATCACGATTTCTTCTTCCGCGAGATCGTCGATCAGGATCAACTCGCGACCGCGCCCGTCATACTGCGCGCGGCGCAGCACGCGTCCGGTGGCATCGCGGATCGTCACCACTTGCGTGCCATCCGCCCGCTCGACGATGGTCCGGGTAGAGCCGTCACGGAAGGTTTCCGTGCGCACGGTCGAGCCGGGCCGCCGGATGATCGAATCGTCATCCTTCAGCACCTGATAGGTGCCGTCGGGACGCAGAATGATCACACGGTCGCCGGTGTTGGAGACCACGCGGCCACCGCCGACGGGGCCTTCGTTGACAACCGGGCCTTCGTTGACGACGCCGGAATTCTGGCCGCCCCTGATCAGCGAGCCGACGACCAGTGCACCCAGCACCACCAGACCGGCCTTTTCAAGGTTGGACAGCTTGTCCCTCTTGCCGCTGGAGAGCGCCTTCGGTGCGGCGCCGAATTCTTCGGCCGAGGTGCGGACATTGTCTTCGGTCAGAACTTCGGTAACCGCCGTCACGACATCGGCGGGGGGCGCGGTTTCCAGCAGCTTCTCACCTTCCGCGGGGGCAGGTGCTTCGGCCACCGTAGCAGCGGCACCGAACCCCATGGGGTCGATCGCCGTCGGATCGGTGCTGAGAAGTTCGGTCAGACTTTCGACTTCGGTTTCGGAGACGACAGGCGCGTCGACCGGTTCTGCCGCAACTTCGGCCGGGTCGGTTTCCGCCACCTTGAGGCCGGCGGTGGGATCAACCACCGGGCCATCGGCTGTGATCGCAAGTTCGGCCTCTGCGGCGGCCAGAGCGGCGGCTTCTTCGGCGGCGATTGCGGGGTCAACCGCAACCTCGGCTTCGGCCTCCGCCTCCGTAGCAGCGTCGGCGGCGGGGTCTTCGACGACCGGCTCTTCGGTGACGGGCTCCTCGGCGACGGGTTCTTCGGCTGTCGGTTCCTCGGCGACCGGCTCCTCGGCGACGGGTCCTTCAGCGACAGGCTCTTCTGCAACAGGTTCTTCGAGGACCGGCTCCTCGACTACCGGCTCTTCTGCGACGGGTTCTTCAACCACCGGTTCTTCGGCGACAGGTTCTTCGGCTACCGGTTCTTCGGCGGCGGGCTCCTCGGCGGCGGGCTCCTCGGCGGCGGGTTCTTCTGCCGTTGCTTCCATCGCAGCCTCGGCTTCGGCCTCGGCTTGCGCAGCGGCGGCAGCGTCGGCTTCGGCTTCGGCGGCGGCTTGTGCTGCGGCGGCGGCGTCTGCTTCTGCCTGCGCGGCGGCAGCGGCGGCGGCGTCAGCTTCGGCCTGGGCCGCG
>JAYSYZ010000096.1:0-11960 GCA_043727195.1 Paracoccaceae bacterium | reverse complement strand
GGCACGACCGCTTTCCGGGGCTGCATTTCGCAGGCGACCCCGAGGCGTTTCCGGGCAAGGACCGGGTTGCCGATTATTTCGCGGATTACGCCCGCCAGATCGCCGCCCCCATCCGTTGCGGGGTGGCGGTGACGGCGCTGCGCCGCAATCCGGGCGGGCCGGGGTTCTTGGCTGAAACCGCCACCGGCGTGATCGAAGCCCGCTACGTGGTGGCTGCGACCGGCCCGTTCCAACGCCCGCTGCTGCCACAGATCGTGCCCGAATGCGCGGCGATCCTGCAATTGCATTCCGCCGCCTATCGCAACCCGGCTCAACTGCCGGCGGGCGGGGTGCTGGTGGTTGGCGCAGGCTCGTCCGGCGCGCAGATCGCCGAGGAATTGCTGCAGGCGGGGCGGCGCGTCATCCTGTCGGTCGGCCCGCATGGCCGCCCGCCGCGCCGCTACCGGGGGCGCGATTTCGTCTGGTGGCTGGGCGTGCTGAACCGCTGGGATGCCGAGGCGCCGCCGGGGACCAGACACGTCACCATCGCGGTCAGCGGCGCGGATGGCGGCAAGACCGTGGATTTCCGCCGCTTCGCCGCTGCGGGCATGACCCTCGTGGGCCGGACACAGGGGTTTCAGGACGGCGTGATGCATTTCGCACCCGACCTTGCCGCCAATCTGGCCAGGGGCGATGCCGACCATCTGGCGGTGCTGGACGCAGCCGATGCCTGGGCCCTGCGCAACGGCGTCGACCTGCCGCCCGATCCGCAAGCCCGGCAGACCGGTACCGACCCCGATTGCGTGACCCGCCCGATCCTGTCGCTGGATCTGGCGCGCGCGGACATCAGCACGATCCTGTGGGCCACCGGCTATGCCTTCGACTTCGGCTGGATCAAGCTTGACGCGTTTGACCCGCAGGGCCGCCCCCGCCACCAGCGCGGCGTGTCGGTGGAACCTGGCCTGTACTTTCTGGGCCTGCCCTGGCAGGCACGGCGCGGCTCTGCCTTCATCTGGGGCGTCTGGCATGATGCCGGCCATGTGGCCGATCACATCGCCAAGCTGCGCGGCTATCTTGCCTATGGCACCACCCCGGCGCTGGAAACCCTCTGACCCCGACAGGATCCCATGGCCCATACCCGCATCCGCCCCTTCAACACCCGCGATACCTACCCTGAACAGAAACTCGACAACGATCTCTGTCAGGCCGTGGTGGCGCGCGGCTCGACGATCTATCTGCGCGGCCAATGCCCGCAAGATCTTGATACGGCTGCCAACATCAACAGCCACGACCCGGTTGAACAGACCCACAAGGTGATGCAGAACATCCGGCAACTGATCGGCGAATGCGGCGGACGGATGGAACACCTGACCAAGCTCGTCGTCTATCTGACCGATGTCCGCCACCGCGAACCGGTCTACCGGACGATGGGGGAGTATATCCGCGGCGTGCATCCGGTCTGCACCGGCCTGACGGTGGTGGCGCTGGCCCGCCCCGACTGGCTGGTCGAGATCGACGCGACCGCCGTCATTCCGGATTGACCCCATCCCCCCGGGGGCCTTCTGCCCCCGGACCCCCGAGGATATTTCCGCCAAGATGAAAGCCCGCTGATTTCATCTTGGAGAAGTATCCTCCGGGGGTCCGGGGGGCGAAGCGCCCCCGGGGGCCAGTCACGAGAGGCACCGATGACCTTTTCCCTGCTCGCCCGTTGCCCCGATACCGGCCAGTTCGGCATGGTCATCGCCTCGTCCTCGCCCGCCGTCGCGGCGCGCTGTGCGCATGCGCGGGCCGGGGTGGGGGTTGCCGCCAGCCAGAACATGACCGACCCCGCCCTCGGGCCGCAACTTCTGGACCTGATGGCGGCGGGGCTGGCTGCCGAAGCGGCGATGGCGCGGCTGGTGGGCGAGGCGCGGTTTGTCGATTACCGCCAGCTGATGGCGGTGGACCATGCCGGGGGCACCGCCTTTCACTCCGGCGCGCGGACGCTGGGGGTCTGGGGCCATGCCGCCGCGCCGGGGGTGGTCGCGGGCGGTAATCTGCTGGCGTCCTCCGGGGTGCCCGCCGCGATGCTGGCCGGGTTCGAAGTGGCAAGGGGGGCGCTCGGCGACCGCCTCATGGCCGCCCTTCTTGCCGGGCAGGACGCCGGGGGCGAGGCGGGGCCGCTGCATTCGGCGGGGATGCTGATCGTGGACCGGGAAAGCTGGCCCGTGGCCAGTTTGCGCTGCGACTGGTCGGACGCCGCGCGCCCGATCGAGGCCGTCGCCCGCGCCTGGGAGGTCTATGCCCCGCAGATGGCGGCCTATGTCCAGCGCGCACGCGATCCCCGCGAGGCGCCCTCCTACGGGGTGCCGGGCGATGTGTAGGCGACAGCCCATGCCGCTTCGCTTCACGCTTCGCCAACGGGAATACCTTCTCGGCGTCGGCGAGGGTGATTACCGGCAGGGTGCGGGCGGCTGTCGTTGGATCGCCCCGCGACCTTGGCGCAGATGGTGCTTCCCCGCGTCCGGCGCAGCGTTTGCGACCCTTATCCCGAGGGGGAGTTCCGGCGACATGAACCGGATCAGGCCGGGATTTTGCCGGTCTGCGCGTCACGCGGCTGGATGTGGCGCTGACCTGCCAGCCGGACATCCCGCCAGACCTTGGCTTTCTGCCCCTGCTGGCGCTGGAGCCGCAGGTGGTGCGTCACCAATGGCCTCCCCTTGCCGCCCGGGCTTGCCCCCATCCTGGCAAAGCGGACTCGGGATCTGGGGCTGGCCGTTTGCAGGCGGGCGCGGGCGGCGCTGAAGATCCGCGCCTTCATCGACCATTGCCGCGCCGCGATGGCCGAGGCCAGCCTGCCCGGTCTTGTCATCGGCGGCACGGGGGGTTGACCCCGGCCAGCGGCGGATCAAGTCTTGCCGCATGATCACATCCGCCCTCATCCTGGCCCATGGCCAGCCCTCCGATCCCACGCCCGCCGCGACCGAACTGGCGGCACTGGCGGCGCGGGTGGCGGCCTTGCTGCCCGGCTGGGATGTCCGCTCGGCCACCCTGGCGGAAGGCGAGACGCTGGCCGATACCGCCCGCGCGATGGCCCCCGGCGTGGTCTTTCCGATGTTCATGGCGGGGGGCTGGTTCACCCGGGTGCAGATCCCGGCGCGGCTGGCCGGGGCGGGGGTCGGCGGCTGGCGGGTGCTGGAGCCGTTTGGCTGCGATCCCGCCTTGCATGATCTCTGCGTTGCCATTGCCAGCGATGCCGCCGGGGCCGATCTGATCCTCGCGGCGCATGGGTCGTTCAAATCTTCGGTGCCATCGGACATTGCCCGCCACGTTGCCGGGCGGATCGCGGCAGAGGCGGGTGTGGGCCGGGTGGCGGTGGGGTTCATCGACCAGTCGCCGCAACTGGCGACGATGACCGGCTTCGGGCCGGGGTCGCTGTGCCTGCCGTTCTTTGCCGCCGCCGGGGGGCATGTGAGCGATGACATTCCCGCGGCCCTGGCCCGCGCCGGGTTTCAGGGCCGTATCCTGCCACCCGTGGGCCTCGATGCGCGGGTGCCCGCGTTGATCGCCGCTGCCATCCGCAGGGGGCAGGCGGTCTGTGACACGGACTGCCGGTGGAAGCGGGGCTAGGCAGCGCCGCGGCGTCTCCTTGCGTCAGACCGTGTGCAGATAGAGGTCGAAATCAACCTCCGACACCGTCCGCATCACCCGGGCGTATTCCGCCGTCTTGATCGCGGTAAAGGTGCGGTGCATGTCTTCGCCCAATGCGTCTTTCAGAAAGGCCGAGGCCTTTGCCGCCTCGATCGCCTGCCGCCAATCCACCGGGATGACCTGATCGCCGGTATCCTCATAACCGTTGCCGGTGGTTTCCGGCCCGGGATCAATCCGGTTCGCCATGCCGTGCCGGATGCCCGCCAGCACCGTCGCCGCCACCAGATAGGGGTTGGCATCGACCCCGGCAGGCCGATGCTCGATCCGCCGCGCCTTGATGTCCCCCGCCGGAATGCGCAGCGCGACCGAGCGGTTGTTGACCCCCCAGGTCGGGCTGACCGGAGCGTAGGACTGGCTGGCAAAGCGCCGCCAGCTGTTGGCATGCGGGGCAAAGACCAGCATGCTTTCGCCCATCGTTTCCCTCAGCCCGCCAAGGGCATGCAGGATTTTCGGGTTCCAGACACCCGCCTCTGTCTCGATGAACACGTTCTTGCCCGTACCATCCATCATCGAGACGTGGAAATGCATGCCGGACCCGGCATAATCCTCGTTCGGTTTGGCCATGAAGCAGGCGACCACGCCATGCGCCCGGGCCTGGGCGCGGACGATCCGCTTCAACCGCAGCAGATCATCGGCAGCCTGCGACACATCCGCCCCGTAGTGCAGCGTCAGCTCGTACTGGCCGGGGGCATATTCGCTGATCATGGTTTCCGCCGTGATCCCGGCCATTTCCGCGCCCGCATAGATATCGCTGAACAGGGGCAGCATGCCGTGCAGGTGATCGACGGAATAGACCTCGGTCTTGCGGCTCGACCGGCCGTCCAGCACATCGCGGGCGGGTTGCATCTTGCCGTTCTGATCCCGCTCGGGGTCCAGCAAAAAGAACTCCAGCTCGAACGCGGCCGAGGGGTGCAGGCCATCCGCCGCCAGCGCCGCCACCTGCCGTTGCAGCGCATGGCGCGGGTCCGAGGTCATCGGCACCCCGTCCAGCGAATACATCGACATGAACACCTCGCCGCGCGGGGGGGTGGTATTGTGCAACGGTTTCAGGGTGCCGGGAATGGGCCAGGCGCGCAGATCACCGTCGCCCTGATCCCAGATCAGGCCGGTCTCATGCACATCCTCGCCGCAGATATCGAGGCCGAGGATCGAGATCGGCAGATGCCGCCCGTTGTTGTAAAAAGACAAAAGCTCATGCCGACGAATGATCTTTCCCCGGCCAATGCCATTGGCGTCATGCAGGATTATGTCAAATGCCTCGATCCCCGGGTGGGCGGCCAGAAAGGCTTCGGCTTCCGCCGGGGTGGAGCCAGAGGGGCTGATATCGGTCATCTGAAACTCAAATAAAAAGGTCGGTGAGGATTTCGTCGAAGCTGGTGATCAGCCGGTCGATCTGGCGCTTTTTCGTGGCCGGGCTGACCAGCATCATATTGTGAAAGGGCGCGATCAGACTGCCCCGGTTCAACAGCGCCACATGCACCGCCGCCTCGATCGCCGGTTGATGCGCCAGCGCCGCCGCAGCCCCATCGCGCAAGGGGCCGGGGGCGCAGATGAACTCCACCCGTGCGCCGACGCGGACGACGTGCCACGGCGCGGCGTGGCGGGCGATGACCTCGGCCAGGCCATCGGCCAGCCGGGCCGCCCCTGTCTCCATGCGGGCATGGTTGGCTTCGGTCATCACCTCCCGCAGCGTCGCCACAAGACAGGCGAACTGCATCGGGTTGGCGCTTAGGGTGGTTCCCATGCCCGAATGGCCTGCGGGACGATCCGCATTGGCCACGGCGTAGCGGTCTGCCAAAGCCGGGGTCAGGCCCCAGACCGCCGTGGGCATGCCGCCCGCCACGCATTTGCCGATGACAAGGATATCCGGCGTCAGGTCATGCACCCGGGCATAGCCGCCAAGACCGGTGGAAAGGGTATGCGTCTCGTCGATGATCAGCAGCGTACCGGCCGCCGCTGCCAGCCGCCGCAGCCCGTCAAGGAACCCCGGATCAGGCAGCACCATGCAGGAATTGGTCATCACCGGCTCGGTCAGGATCGCGGCGACGTCGCCGCGCGCCAGCGCCGCCTCTACCCCCGCCAGATCGTTGAATTCCACGCAGACGGCGGTTTTCGACAGATCCGTCACCTGCCCCAGCAGACCGGGCCGGGTGACAGTGCGGCCCTTCGCCAGCGTGACCATCGTGTCATCCACCGAGCCGTGATAGCAGCCATTGAAAACCAGCACCTTTGGCCGCCCGGTGACCGCCCGTGCCACCCGCAGCGCAAAGCGGTTGGCATCGGTGGCGGTGGTGGCAATCTGCCAGCGGAAATCGCCAAAGACGTCGCACAGCAACCGCCCCGCCTCCAGCGCCGCCTCTGACGGCAGCATGTAGGTCAGGCCCCGCCGCGCCTGCCGCCGGATCGCTTTGGCCACCGGTGCGGGGGAATGGCCGAACATCGACCCGGTATCGCCCAGACAGAAATCGTCGATGCCGTAGCCGTCGATATCGGTGATCCGCGCGCCCCGCGCCTCGGCGATCAGCGGCAGGTGCGGCATCGGCCAGTCGGTCATCCAGTGCATCGGCACGCCGGACAGAAACACCCCCGCGCCTGCCGCCATGGCCTTTGCCGACAGCGGGCGGCTGGCGGCAAAGCGGCGCGCCTCACGCGCGGCCAGCGCATCAAGACGGTCCTTGCGGACCCCGGCAATCAATTCGGCAGGCATGCGGCGATACTCTTGGTTGCCGGCTGGTTATGCGCCGGAATTTGATCAAAAGGCAAGCGACGCGCGCCGCGGTGCCTATTGACCGGCCCAGTCGCCCTCGAAATCCTTTGGCACCAGCAGATTGTGCCGCCCCAGATCCTTGACATCCCGCTCGCCGCACAGCGCCATGGTGATGTCCAACTCGCGCTGGATGATCTCCAGCGCCTTGGTCACCCCGGCCTCGCCCATCGCGCCCAGACCATAGATGAACGACCGGCCGATATAGGTGGACTTTGCCCCCATCGCCACGGCCTTCAGCACATCCTGCCCGGTGCGGATGCCGCCGTCCATGTGCACCTCGACCTTGTCGCCCACCGCGCGGACAATCTGCGGCAGCATGCGGATCGAACTGAGCGCGCCGTCCAACTGCCGCCCGCCGTGGTTCGACACGATGATCGCATCCGCCCCGAAATCGGCAGCCATGCGGGCGTCGTCGGCATCCAGAATGCCCTTCAGGATGAACTTGCCGCCCCATTGGTCGCGGATGCGGGCCACCTTGGCCCAATCCAGCTTGGGGTCGAATTGTTCATTGGCCCAGGCGGTCAGGTCCGACAGTTTTTCCACGTTCTTCACGTGGCCGACGATGTTGCGGAACTGGCGGCGCGGGGTTTGCAGCATCCCCAGCGCCCAGGCAGGCTTGGTGGCGATGTTGATCAGGTTCGGGATCGTCAGTTTCGGCGGTGACGAAAGCCCGTTGCGCACGTCCTTGT
The DNA here is from genome assembly GCA_043727195.1 of Paracoccaceae bacterium. GTDB lineage: Bacteria > Pseudomonadota > Alphaproteobacteria > Rhodobacterales > Rhodobacteraceae > JAUYQR01. The sequence continues at coordinate 4,835 of JAYSYZ010000096.1, read as the reverse complement.
GCCGCTGGCCTAGGATTTGCAGATCAAGCGTCAGCACCAGTGCGGAACACTTTGCCTTGCGCGCCCGTTCGATGATCGCGTCGACGAAATCCTCGTCGCGCATCACGTAAAGCTGGAACCAGAACGGCGTCGGGCTGGCCGCCGCCACATCTTCGATCGAACAGATCGACATGGTGGACAGGGTGTAGGGCACGCCGAACTTTGCCGCTGCCCGCGCCGCCTTGATCTCGCCGTCGGGGCATTGCATGCCGGTCGATCCGACAGGGGCCAGGGCCACCGGCATGGTGATCGTCTCGCCAATCATCCGGGTTTGGAGCACCCGCGACGACAGATCGCGCGCCACCCGTTGCCGCAGCCGGATACGCCCGAAGTCTGCCGAATTGTCACGGAAGGTCTGTTCGGTATAGCTGCCGCTTTCCGCGTAATCGTAGAACATCTTCGGCGTGCGGCGGCGGTAAAGCTGCTTCAGATCGTCGATGCAGGCGATGACGGGCATTGGAGCCTCCGCAAAATGGTCATCTCTTGTAACCAGTTCGTCCGGCCCGGCGCAATGCCGGGGTGGTGGTCCGGTCGACGCAGCAGGATGACCAGGCCGCCTGACCGGCGAAAGCTTTACAAAGTGTTAAAGAAATTTCGGATATATAGGGATGTCAATGACTTGCGGTTTATAACACGCGTGTTATCACGCCGAATGCGCCCCCGCAGCCAGGGCTGCGACATTGGCCAACACCTCTGCCACCGGCTTGCCGGCGCCGATATCCTTGATGATGGCCGACCCCACCACGCAGCCATCCGCGACCCCGGCAATCGCCCGCGCCTGCTCGGGCGAAGAGATTCCGAAACCCACGATCACCGGCAAGCCGGTCGACGCCTTGATGCGCGCCACCTCGGGGCCCACCTCGTCCGCCACCGCCGCCGCCGCCCCGGTGATCCCGGTAACCGAAACATAATAGACAAAGCCGGACGTATTCTGCAGCACCTTCGGCAAGCGCTTGGCATCGGTCGTGGGGGTGGCCAGCCGGATGAAGTTCAGCCCCGCGGCCTGCGCGGGTATGCAAAGCTCGGCATCCTCCTCCGGGGGCAGGTCGACGACGATCAGCCCGTCAATCCCGGCGGCCTTGGCATCGACCAGAAACCGGTCCACCCCGCGCGAATAGATCGGGTTGTAATAGCCCATCATCACGATGGGGGTGACGGCGTCAGCCTTGCGGAAATCGCGCACCATCTGCAGCGTCGCATCCATCGTCATGCCAGCTTCCAGCGCGCGTTGCCCGGCGGCCTGGATCGTCGGCCCGTCGGCCATCGGATCGGTGAAGGGCATGCCCAGCTCGATGATATCCACACCGGCCGCGGGCAGGCCCTGCATGATGGCAAGCGACGTCGCGACGTCCGGGTCGCCGCTCATGATGTAGGAAACGAAAGCTTTCTTCCGGGCGGCACCAAGCCGGGCAAAAGTGTCGTCGATCCGTGTCATGGCCATCCCCGTGCATCCCCGAACCCCGGGTTTGCACGGGCAGGCGGGGAAAATCAATGCCCCATGGCAGGGCCGCAACCGCTTGATCCTTGCAAGCCCCGCCACTAGAAGCGGGCGGTCGCCAATGGAGGGTCCGATGGGTTTCAAGATGGGTATCGTGGGTCTGCCGAACGTGGGCAAATCCACCCTCTTCAACGCGCTGACCCGGACGGCGGCGGCGCAGGCGGCGAACTTTCCGTTCTGCACGATCGAGCCGAATGTCGGCGAGGTGGCGGTTCCCGACCCCCGGCTGGACAAGCTTGCGGCCATCGCGGCCTCCAAGCAGATCATCCCGACACGGATGACCTTCGTCGATATCGCGGGCCTCGTGCGCGGCGCGTCGAAGGGTGAGGGGCTGGGCAATCAGTTCCTGGCCAACATCCGCGAATGCGACGCCATCGCCCATGTGCTGCGCTGTTTCGAGGATGGCGACATCACCCATGTCGAGGGCCGCATCGACCCGGTGGCCGATGCCGAAACCATCGAGACCGAGCTGATGCTGGCCGATCTGGAATCGGTGGAGCGGCGGCGGGCGGGGCTGGCGCGCAAGCTCAAGGGCGGTGACAAGGACAGTGTCGATCAGGACCGGCTGCTGCGGCAGGCATTGGTGGCGCTGGAGGCGGGCAGGCCCGCGCGCACGGTCAGGGTATCGGATGATGATCAGCGACAGTGGCGGTTGTTGCAGCTGTTGACCTCAAAGCCGGTGCTTTACGTCTGCAACGTCGAAGAAGCCTCGGCGGCGTCGGGCAACAGTCAGTCGGCGCGGGTGGCGCAGATGGCGGCGGGGCAGGGCGCAGCGTCGGTGGTGATCAGCGCGCGGATCGAGGAAGAGATCAGCCAGCTGGCCGAAGATGAGGCGGCGATGTTTCTGGAGGAGATGGGCCTGCACGAAGCGGGATTGGACCGGCTGATCAAGGCGGGCTATGCGCTGTTGGGCTTGCAGACCTATTTCACTGTCGGGCCCAAGGAAGCCCGGGCCTGGACGATTCCTGCGGGAACACTGGCGCCCCAGGCGGCCGGGGTGATCCATGGCGATTTCGAGAAGGGCTTCATCAGGTCGGAAACCGTGGCCTACGAAGACTATATCGCCGGTAACGGTGAGGCGGGCGCCAAGGAAGCGGGGAAATTCCGGGTTGAAGGCAAGACCTATGAGGTCAAGGACGGCGACGTGCTGCACTTCCTCTTTTCAGGCTGAGGTTTTCAGGCTGTGGTTTTCAGGCTGAGGGCGTTTGCCTGTGCGAGGAATGGTTCGCGGGACGCTTGATTTCACCGATGTCTGACGGGGCTGGTCTGGCAGGATGCGGAGTGTCAAGACCGGGCAGGCGCAGGCCGGGGATCAGCATCGGCACGCGGCGGGCATACTCCTCGTATTCCGGGAAAGTCTGGCGCAGGACGCTTTCTTCGTACTGGGCGCGGCGGATCTGGAGCAGCAGCCACATCAGCCCGACGCCGTAGGCAAGCGCCGATCCATGCGCCAGCACCACACCGAGGATCATCAGCACTTCTGCTCCGTAAAGCGGATGGCGGACAACACTGTAGCTGCCCCCGGTTTTAAGCTCGCGTGAGGTTGCCATGATCGAGAACGACCGGCCAAGCTGCATCAGGCACCAGATCGACAGACAGGTGCCAAGAATGATCATCGCCGTGGAAATCACCCGCTGGGTCGGACCGATCTGGTCTGGCGGCAACACGATGAGGAGCATCATCACGAATGTGCCGGCGACCGCGACAAGGCGTGGCATCATCCCGGCGGCGTTATCGCGCGGCGGCAGCCGGGTGACGGTGTAATAAAGAATCAGGCTGACGAAAAGAACGCCGCAAAGCTGTGACAGCAAGGCAAGCGGCCATAGCGCGATCTTGTCGCGCAGGTCGAACGAGATGATGAAAGACAGCACCTGCCGGAAGCCGAGGTAACCAAAGATCAGCAGCATCGCAAGTTTGCCGAGGTGGTCTTCAAGCGTCTTGTTCATGGGTCTTGCCTTTCGGAACCTCGTCCCGGCGGCGGAACACTTTGGCGATGCCGCGGAACGGGTGCAGGAACTGCTGGTGATAAAGTCGCGGCATCGGTTCGTTGATCCCGTAGGCCGTGGGTTGGCGTCTTGGCAGGAACAGGGTTCCGGCGATGACGTCGATGATGACAAGCTGGGCGGCAAAGTTGCGGTCGTAGGCGTCTTTTTCGTTGGCGTGATGCCAGTGGTGGTAATCCGGCGAAGCGATCAGCCATCGCAGCGGGCCGAAATTCACCTTGATGTTGGAATGGATCAGCACGGCCTGTGCCTGGTAGATGACCTGAAAGATCACCGCCGCCTCAAGCGAGAAGCCGAGAAAGTATATCGGCAAAAGCGACAGGGTGTTGGTGAAGATCTGGTCGACCGGATGGACACGGTGGGTGGCCAGCCAATCCATCTGTTCGATGCTGTGGTGGACGGCGTGGAACCGCCACAGCAAGGGCGCCGCGTGGCTGATGCGATGCGCCGTGTAATAGCCGATGTCGGCGATGACGATGACCGCAATCACCTGAACCCAGACCGGCAGGGTGGCGACCCAGGGGGTCGGATCCGGTCCAAAGGCCTGGTTGAAGCCAACCATCAGTACTGCCGCGACAAGGGTGAACCCGGCACGCACCACAAAGCCGTTGACCAAAAGATAGAACAGATCGTTCATCCAGTCGCGCCGCAAGGTGCCCTGTTCGGGATCCAGCGGGATCAGCCGTTCCAGCGGAATGAAAATACAGGCCAGGATGAAGATCGCCGTGTAGTCCATCTGGGTTTCCTGTTCCCGGGTCAGATCACAGCAGCCGATATCCTGCCCGAGAATGGCCGAAATAAGGAATTCCGGTGCCGCAGATTGGATATGTTTTGGAAACAGCGAAATCTTCTACGGAAACGGTGTCCCCGTCTTTCCCTTGCGGGCGATGCCGTTCGCGCGGCGCAGTCACCGGCGCGGCCGGACCTCTGCCCCGCAACCTTTCCCCCTTGCCCCTTTTACCCGGCCCGGTTAAATGATCCACGTCGGAGGCGTGGCTGAGAGGCCGAAAGCACTCGGTTGCTAACTGAGCGAACGGGAGACCGTTCCGTGGGTTCGAATCCCACCGCCTCCGCCACCAACCCCTTGAAATTCCTTCTCTTTCCGTTCCAGCAGGGAATTCTCCCGTGTTCCCGTCGCTTAGGTGGGTTTGCCACCGACAGAGACGCCGCCAGTCTTCCCTGATCGCCGCTTTTGCGCCCCGCGTCTCCGCGGGCCGCGCGTCTCGTTCGGTTTGCCCGCGCGCAAAGAACAGGGAATTATCAGGGCATTTCGGTTTTTTGGGCCTGTTTCGAGG
>JAYSYZ010000095.1:0-4470 GCA_043727195.1 Paracoccaceae bacterium | reverse complement strand
GATGCTTGGCAATGCTGCCGTCCCGCATCCGGAACAAAATCACATCTCCGATCAAGGCATCCCGCGCCTGCTTCGGGCAGAGCACCCGTGCCGCAGCGTCCATCAGCACCTCGCGCCCGTCCGGTTCCGCCCAATCGGCCGTGTAGGCCGGAACCGGCTCCGGCTCGGCACCGCAGACAGCGCGCCACACCCCGCGCAACAGCCCAAGGCAGTCCGCACCCGCCCCTTTTACGCTTGCCTGATGAAGATAGGGCGTGCCGATCCAGCTGCGCGCCTCGGCGACAATCACCGCGCAGGTCGTCATCCGGTCGTTCCGCCGAACAGACCGCCGCCGGTTTTCGCGCGATCCGCCACCGGGTAGGATGCCAGCCAATCCTCACCCGGGATATGTGGAAACCCCCGAAAATTCAGAAAGTTGGCAAACTTGGTCCGGCAAGTTTCTGCCGCCTTGTCACACCCCGCGGTGACCCGGCACAGATCGCCCACCTGTACGGTGTCACCGATGGATTGCCACAACTCGATCCGACGCATGACACCTTCCAGGCGGTCGATCTTGACGACACCGATCAATCCGGCAGCCGCGCCGGTCAGCATCTCGAACCGACCAAATTCGAACCATCGGTCATCGAACCCGCCAAACGCCGCGAAACGAAAGGTCCGGTTATCGTCCACCGCCTCCACCGCGCGCTCAGCGAAATAACCCGGTTGCCGGGACTGAAACCTGCAGCGTGCATCGCCCAAAACCGCCGAGCAGGACGGTTGATAGGCAAATCCCTGCGGCCGGTTCAATGCATCGCTCAGCCCGCGCAATTCGGCACGGAAACTGCCGCCGGACCGCGACACCTCGCCCAGCGAGCCGCGGAACTGCTCCACCCCGTCATCGGGGGCGGCCCAATTTACCAAAAACGCCCTGACCTCTGCCCCGTCATACCGACCGGCCAGCAGGTCTGTCTCTGTCACCGAAGCATCGCTCAGCGCGCCCAGCGCCTCGCTGTTGTCAACCGAAAGCCCGGTTGTCTGCTGCAGGGCCCGCGCGGTCATCCCGGTATATGCCCGGCAAACCACCCCGTTCACCAGCAGATCACAGTCGTGATCGGTGAACCCCAGCACCACACCGTCACTGCGCGTAACGGTCCAGGCGCGGCACACCGTTGTCGCCCCACTTTGCAGATGCGCGTAAAGCGCCTCGGCACTCACAGCCGGATCTCCACGATGGGAACCGTCGGCACATCACCTGCCTGAAATGACGCGACCGAGGTCTGGATCCCGTCCGTGTCGAACCGGACTGGTACGTCAAATTCGAACCCGCACGTGATCCGCGCGCCAAGATCGGGCGGCACCGTAAACGTAATCTCGCCAGTGTCGTAGTTCACTGTGAACTCAAGCATTTCCACCTTGCTATCGTCTGCCACCGCAACCAGCACCGAACCCTGAACTGGCTTCAGAACCGGGCGGACATAGCTTTGCGGCCCCGACACATATGTCTTTTGCAACCGGAACACCGTCGTCACCCCGTCGCCCGTGCCGATCAACTGGTCCTGTTGTCCCGGCACTCTTGATGCCGGACAGGATTTGTAATCTGACCAGTCTTTCCAACGAAACCCGTGCAACTGCCCGGTCCGCGCCTCGAAAAAGGCGATCAGAGTTTCCACATCGTCCAGCGATCGCAGTCCTACCCCCGCATCATAGCGCCGGCGCGAATGCGCCCAGGGGGTATTGCGCTCCTCAAACCCGTTGGCCAACGTGACCACTTCGGTCCGCCGCTCCGGGCCCCCAACCGACCCGAAGCTCAGGTTGGCCGGAAAGCGTACGTCGTGAAATGCCATGATCCCCTCCTCACCGGTTCCGCTGGCCGCGCGCCAGGGCGCGGCTGACCTGGGCCGCCACCTGGGATTGGCTGCGCTGAAAGCCCTGCACATCCGGGGTTGTGATGTTCATCACCACGGTCACCGCACGCCCCCCACCGCCCTGCACGCCCAGCTTGCCATCCGGCCCGCGCGAAAGCGGCATGATCGCTTCCGGTCCGGCCTCGCCCATCAGCCCGCGCCCGCCCCGCATCGGGAACATCGCGGGCGACGACACGATACCGCCCTTGGCGAATGGCATGACCCGGCCTTGCGAAAACGCTCCACCGTTCTGAAACGGCATCAGCGACCCCATCGCCCCCGATACCCCCTGCGCCAGCAGCCCGCCCAGCGCACCGGTCACCGGTTTGATTGCAATCGAATAAATCGTGTCGACGATCGTGCTCGCCACCGATTTCAGCGCATCGCTCAGCTTCATCCCGTCAAAAACCAACCCGTCGAATGCCTTGCGCAAGCCGCCGTTGATTCCACTCGACAGAGTGTTCACCTCGCGCCCGGTGAACACCATGGTTTCCCGCATCCGCGCCAACTCGCCATCGAACGCGGCCACCATGTTGGCCGAAGACCCCAGTTGCGCCTCAAGTGCGGTCAGCTGGTCCTGCATCGTCTCGATATCCGCCATCGTCCTGCCCCTTCTTCACATCCGGAAATGCGGCCGCCAGTTCCGCCAGCCGCGCGCGGGTCAGGGGCAGGCTGGCCTGCTCCGCCCCCAGCATGATCCGCAACTCCACCGGCGTCAGCCGCCAGAACACTGCAGGCTCCAGCCCCAGCCCATGCAGCGCCGATTGCATCAACCCCCGCCAGTCGATCCCGGCAATGGGCCCGCTCATCCTTCGCCCGGCAGCGAAAACGCCCGCGCCAGCAATTCGGCCGCCGCGCGCGACGCCTCCACCGGCCCGCCACCAATTTCGACCGTGCGCAGATCCGCCGCCGTTCCCTGCCAGCCACCGCCGCGCAGGCCGGCCACGATCAGCGCCAGCACGTCGCGCGTCGAAAACCGCCCGGCTTCGAAACGCTCCACCAGGTCGATCAGCGATCCGGTGTCCAGCGCCGTCTCCAACTCGGCCAGCGCTCCCAGCGTCAACTTCGCGACATGGCGCTGGCCGTCCAGCCAGATCGCCACTTCGCCCGTCCAAGGATTTGCAATCCCGTTGGCCATCACAGCGCCGTGAACGTCAGCGGCCCCGCCGAGGCCATCGACATCTCATACGTTGCCTCGTCATTATGGCTGCCCGCATATTCGATCGACGTCAGCTGAAAAAGCCCCTCGATAACCCCAAAGCTCGGGATCACCACCTGAAACCGCGGAATTTCTCCGTCAAAAAAGATCTGCCGCGCCCGTTCATCCGTGGTCGCATCGCGAAACACGCCAGAGCCCGAGATCGAGGCCGATTTGACCCCAGCCCCCGCCAGCAGTTCACGCCAGCCGCCCTGGCTCTCCAGGCTGGTCACATCCACTGATTCCGTATTGAAACTGATCCGCGTCGCCCGAAGCCCGGCGATGGTCACGAACTGACCGTCCCCCGTCTGGTCGATTTTGATCAGCAGGTCCTTGCCGCTTTGCACAGCCATGTCCGTACTCCGTCTGAAAGATTGTTCGCCTCAGGGCGGCTCCCCTCCCCCTCGTGGGGAGGGGATGGGGGTGGGGGCGTCCGGCCAAAACGCTACAACTGCAAGCGCGCGCGGAAGGTCAGGTCGATCCGCCGCGTCACGCCTTCCGAAATCCTGCGGGCCGAGGCGCGGACGAAGAACAGGCTCACCAGCTGACCCCGGCTCAACACCATCGGCGCTTCAATCAGCGCATCCGAAACCGCCGCTGCGATGGTCTTGATGCCCAGAAACCCCGTGGCATCGGTGATCACACTGATCGCCATCTGGTGCTCTGCCCCCAACCCCGATTTGTCGGATTGGTCGCGCGCCTCTTCCGGGCCGATCAGCACGAACGTGCCCGTGGCATTCGGTGGCACGGCGTCATAGATCGCCACCCCGGCCAGCGCCGGAAACGCCGTCAGCGCCTGATAAATCGCCGACTGCAGGGCAGCGGCTGCAGCATAACTCATGTCGGCACCTCCTCGCGGGCAAAACAGGTCAAGAACCGCCCCGCCGGGTCACGCTCCGTCACCGCCAGAATGGTGAAAATCCGCGCACCCTCGCGGAACCTTTGTTCAGGTTTGGGGCGCGACACCGATGCATAAGGCGCGCCGCGCACGACGATCCGGTACGGCACCGTGGCCAGGATCAACTCCTCCCCAGGCACATCGCGCCCCGATCCCGGTGTGACGGCGGCCCACAAAGTTCCCAGCACAGCCCAGCTTTCGGTATAACCGCCCGCGCCGTCGCCGACGCGCACCGCCCCCTCCAGGGTCAGCGCCCGGTTCAGGTCTGCCGCCTTCATTTTCGTCCCCCGCCCAGAATGCGCACCGTCCGCCACCGCTCGATCAACGTCACGACTCCGAAGGGCAACCCCGCGGTTTGCGCGTTGTCGTCGTGGCGATGCTCGTAATATTCGGCGCTCAGCAGCAGCACTGCCTGACGCAGGTCCGCCGGAACATCGGCCCAGTTCGGGCCAAACCCGGCATCGAACACCACTTTCACCACCCCCTGC
>JAYSYZ010000094.1:0-36310 GCA_043727195.1 Paracoccaceae bacterium | reverse complement strand
CGATGCCTTTGCGCGCTGGCGGATCGTCGATCTGGTACGTTTTCGCGAAGCAGTGGGCACCGGGGCCGAAGCGCAGGCGCTGCGGCGTCTGGAAGGCATCGTGAACCCGGCCATTCAGGAGGTTCTGGGTTCGGTCCCATCCTCCCGCGTGCTGTCCGAGGACCGGACTGCACTGATGAACCAGATCCGCGATATTGCCCGGCGTCAGGCGCTTGCGCTGGGCATCGACGTGATCGACGTGCGGCTGACCCGCACCGATCTGCCGGAACAGAACCTCGAGGCGACGTTTGCCCGGATGCGGGCCGAACGGGAACGCGAGGCGGCGGACGAGATCGCGCGCGGTGGCGAGGCGGCGCAACGGGTGCGTGCCAGCGCGGACCGGACAGTGGTGGAACTGACATCGGACGCGCGGCGCAAGGCCGAAGTGATCCGCGGCGAGGCTGATGCCGAGCGCAACCGGATCTATGCCGAAGCCTTTGGCCGCGACCCGGAGTTCTTTGCCTTTACCCGTTCGTTGACCGCGTATGAACGGTCGCTGCAGGCGGGAAACTCGTCGATCGTGATGCAACCGGACAGCGCGTTCTTCGAATATCTGCGGTCCTACGACATCCCAACCGCATCGGCTCCGGACGCAACGGCCCCGGCAACCCCAGACGAGCCGGCCGCAACCGAACCGGCCGCAACTGAACCGGCCGCAACCGAACCGGCTCCAGCAGAACCGGCCCCAGCCGAACCGGCCGCGCCGTCGCCATGAGCCTGGCCGTTCTGGCCCTCGGGCTGGTGCTGATCATTGAGGGGCTGGCGCTTGCGCTGGCCCCTTTGCGCATGGAAGAGGTGCTGCGGCTGATCGCCCGCCTCAGCCGGGACCAGCGCCGGGGCATCGGCCTCGCCGCGCTGGCGCTGGGTCTGGCGATGGTCTGGCTGGCGCGCGGCGTGCTGGGCGCGTGACAAATCCATTCACATCCCTTTGATGGGGCGTGACGGGGTTTGCATTGTGCGCGCGCCTGACTAGATATTCTGTATCTGGTGACGCGACCGGGCCGCATGGGCCCGTCCTCTGCGCCGTTCCGAACGATGAACAGGAGTTCGCATCGTGCCCGACCTTACCCCTTCGATCCGCTCTGCCTTGCGGTCAAGCACACTTTTGGCGCTGGTGCTGGGCTTCGGCCTTGCCATGGCGCCGGCTCAGGATGCCCAGGCCTTCGGCGCGCCGGAAAGCTTTGCCGAACTGGCCGATCAGATCAGCCCGGCAGTGGTGAACATCACCACCAGCGCAATGATCGCAGCGCCCGCCGATGGCATGCCGATGGTGCCGGAAGGCAGCCCGTTTCAGGATTTCTTTGATGATTTCAACGCCCCCGGCGGCAACGGCGGCCCCGGCGGTGCGCAAAGATCCGAGGCGCTGGGGTCCGGCTTCGTGATTTCCGAGGATGGCTACATCGTCACCAACAACCACGTCATCGAAGGTGCCGACGAGATCGAGATCGAGTTTTTCTCGGGCGTGCGGCTGAAGGCTAAACTGGTGGGCACCGACCCCAAGACCGACATCGCACTCCTGAAGGTGGAAAGCGACAAGCCATTGCCCTTCGTCGCCTTCGGCAATTCCGATCTGATGCGGGTGGGTGACTGGGTGATGGCCATGGGCAACCCGCTTGGCCAGGGCTTTTCGGTATCGGCTGGCATCGTGTCGGCGCGGGGCCGCGAGCTTTCGGGCACTTACGACGATTATCTGCAGACCGATGCCGCGATCAACCGGGGCAACTCGGGCGGGCCATTGTTCAACATGGACGGGCAGGTGATCGGCGTGAATACCGCGATCCTGTCGCCGAACGGTGGTTCCATCGGCATCGGCTTCTCGATGGCGTCGAACGTGGTGTCCAAGACCGTGGCACAACTGAAGGAATTCGGCGAAACCCGGCGTGGCTGGCTGGGGGTGCGGATTCAGGATGTGACGCCGGACGTGGCCGAAGCGATGGGTCTGACCGAGTCCAAGGGGGCGCTGATCACCGATGTGCCGGATGGCCCGGCAAAGGATGCGGGGCTTGTTGCCGGCGATGTCATCACCCTGTTTGACGGCCAGCCGGTCGGCGATGCGGGCGATCTGACCCGCCGGGTGGCCGATGCGCCGATCGGCGAGGCGGTGCCGGTCATCGTGGAGCGTGAAGGCAAGACCGAAACGCTGCAGGTGACGCTCGGCCGGCGCGAAGAGGCAGAGGCGGCAACCATGCCCGCGTCGTCCGCCGCCCCGGCAGAGCCGAAGGAAATGCAGTCGCTGGGGCTGACGCTGGTGCCGCTGGACGATGCGATCCGCGCCCGCCTCGGGCTTGAGGCTACGGCCGTGGGGCTGATGGTGATGAACGTCGATCCCGCGTCGGAGGCCTATACAAAGGGCCTGCGCGAAGGCGATCTGATCACCGAGGCGGGCCAGCAAAAGGTGGTGCGGCTGCAGGATCTGGAAGACATGATCACGCAGGCCAAGGATGCCGGGCGCAAATCGCTGCTGCTGTTGATCCGCCGTGGTGGCGATCCGCGCTTTGTGGCCCTGTCGATCGAGTGATGGGCGCCAAGGCTTGAACAGGGGCGGTGGGGAAACCCGCCGCCCTTTTTCTTGGAAAAAGCGGGCGGGGATCAGCGACGGGCATCAGGCGCCGGGATCAATGGAAATCCCGCGATCGGGGAATGATCCTGACATCGCGTGGATGACGGTGCGTGCCGTTCGGAACCGGTTTGCGCACCTCATCCGCGCGGGCAAGGGGCACCTGCATGGGATCTTTTGACAACCGGTCCAGCGCGTCACTGCGGTCGGTCAGGTGGTGCGCCACGATGTGAATGACATCGGCATCGCGTTGCAGGGTGCCGCGCACGTCGATCAGGCGGGATCGCATGATGACACGGCGAAACGCCTCCATCACCTGGGGCCAGACCACCAGATTGGCGACGCCGGTCTCATCCTCCAATGTGATGAAACACACCCCCTTGGCGCTGCCGGGGCGCTGGCGGATCAGCACGATCCCGGCGATGGAAATCTGGGCGCGGTTGCGCAGCCGGGGCAGTTCACCGGCGGCGGTATAGCCTTGCCGCGCCATGCTGGTACGCAGAAAGGCCATCGGATGCGCCTTCAGTGACAGGCGCAGGGTCTGGTAATCCGCAACCACATGTTCGCAGGTTGGCATCTGCGGCAGGGTGAACTGCAGCTCATGCCCCTCATCGCGCGTCTGGGCAAACAGCGGCAGGTCCGGCGCATCCTTCAGCGCGCGGGCATCCCACAGCGCCTGCCTGCGGTCCAGCATGGTTGACCGGAACGCATCCGCTGCCGCCAGCCTGCGCATGGTGCCCGCGTCAAGCTTTGCCCGGTCTTTCAGGTCTTGCAGGCTGGCGTAAGGCGCATCGCGGGCGGCGATCAGCCGCAGCGCCATCCCTTGCGCCATGCCGTCCACCTGCCGCAAGCCCAGCCGCACCGCGAAACGCCCCGGCCCCAGCGGTTCCAGCACGTTGTTCCAGTCGCTGTAATTCACATCCGGCGCATGCACCGTCACGCCATGTTCCCGCGCGTCGCGCACGATCTGGGCCGGGGCGTAAAATCCCATCGGCTGCGAATTCAGTAGGGCCGCGCAGAACACATCCGGATAATGCAGCTTGATCCAGCTGGAGATGTAGACCAGCAGCGCAAAGCTGGCCGCATGGCTTTCGGGAAAGCCGTATTCGCCAAAGCCCTTGATCTGGTCAAAGCAGCGTTGCGCAAATGCGCCGTCATAGCCCCGCCCGATCATCCGCCCGACCATCTTTTCCTGCAGCTTTTCGATGGTGCCGCGCGACCGGAACGTGGCCATGGCCTTGCGCAGCTCATTTGCCTCGGCGGGGCTGAACTTTGCAGCATCAATCGCGATCTTCATCGCCTGTTCCTGAAAGATCGGCACGCCAAGGGTGCGGCCCAGAATTTTCCTCAACTCGTCGGGATCATGGTCCGGGCCGGGCGAGGGATATTCGACCACCTCCTTGCCGCTGCGGCGGCGCAGATAGGGATGCACCATGTCGCCCTGAATGGGGCCGGGGCGGACGATGGCAACCTGGATGACAAGGTCATAGAACGCGCGCGGCTTCAGGCGGGGCAGCATGTTCATCTGCGCCCGGCTTTCCACCTGAAAGGTGCCCAGACTGTCGCCCTTGCACAGCATGTCATAGACCGCCGCATCCTCTTTCGGTACCGTCGCCAGATCGAACCGCCGCCCATGATGCGCATCGATCAGATCAAAGGCCTTGCGGATGCAGCTCAGCATCCCCAGCGCCAGCACATCGACCTTGAGGATGCGCAATTCGTCGATGTCGTCCTTGTCCCACTCGATGAAGCTGCGGTCTGGCATCGCGCCATTGCCGATGGGCACCGTCCGGGTCAGCGGCGTTTCGGTCAGGATGAAGCCGCCGACATGCTGCGACAGATGCCGGGGCATGCCGATCATCTGACCGGCCAGCCGGATCGTGCGTGCCATCAGCGGATCGTTCAGATCAAGCCCCGCCTCGGCGGCCTCTTTCGCCCCGACGTCACGACCCCAACTGCCCCAGATCGTCTTGGCCAGCGCGGCGGTCACATCTTCGGACAGGCCCATAACCTTGCCCACCTCGCGGATCGCCATGCGGGGGCGGTAGTGGATCACGGTGGCGCAGAGGCCGGCGCGGTGGCGGCCGTATTTCCGGTAGATGTGCTGGATCACCTCTTCGCGGCGTTCATGTTCGAAATCGACGTCGATATCGGGGGGTTCTTTGCGTTCCTCGCTGACGAAGCGTTCGAACAGCAGGTCATGTTTCGACGGATCGACCGCCGTGATCCCCAGCACATAACACACCGCCGAATTGGCCGCCGACCCGCGACCCTGGCACAGGATCGGCGGGCTCACCTCGGTGCGGGCGAACTGGATGATGTCATGCACGGTCAGGAAATACTGGGCGATGTTCAGCTTTGCGATCATCGCCAGCTCCTTGTGGATCACGGCGCGGGTCTTGTCCGGCAGACCCTCGGGATAGCGCCACGCGGCGCCCGCCCATGTCAACTCTTCCAGATGGCCTTGCGGGGTGCGGCCCGCGGGGATGCTTTCCTGCGGGTATTCGTAGGACAATTCCCGCAGATCAAAGGTGCAGGCATCCGCCACCCGGCGCGTGGCGGCGATGGCATGCGGCCATGCCGCGAACAGCCGGATCATCTGGGCGGGCGATTTCAGATGCCGTTCGGCATTGGCGTCCAGCAGGTAACCCGCGCGTGCGATCGTGGTCTTGTGCAGGATGCAGGTCATCACATCCTGCAGGGGGCGGCGGTCGGGCGCGTGGTAATGCACGTCATTGGTGGCCAGGATCGACAGGCCATGGCTGCGTGCCAGCGCATCCAGCCGGTTGATCCGCGCCCGGTCATGGCCGCGATAAAGGCAGCTTGCCGCGATGTGGCGCAGCGTTGGCAGGGCGCGGGTCAGGCGGGGCAGATCCGTAGAAAAGCGGTCAAGGTCCGCGGACGGCAGGGCGATCAGCTGCACGCCTTCGGCATGCGCGGCAAGGTCATCCAGCGTGATGTCGCAGACCCCCTTGGCCTGCCAGTCGCCGTTCACATCCTGCATCTTGCCCTTCGACAAAAGCTGGCACAGCCTGCCATAGGCGGCGCGGTCGCGCGGGTAGGCAAGGAACTGCTCGCCCGTCACCAGCGCCAGCCGGCAGCCGATCAGCGGGCGCAAGGCCGCCTTCAGCGCCGCACCATGCAGCCGCACCACGCCCGCCATCGTGTTCAGATCAGCGATGCCAAGCGCGTGATGCCCCTGCGCCGCCGCCGTTGCGGCCAGATCGACCGCATCGGACGCGCCGCGCAGAAAGGAAAAGCAGCTGGTCACCCCCAGTTCCACAAAGGGGGCGGTCGGGTTCGGGGCAAAACCATCCTCCGTCAGGCTGCGCCGTGGATATTGGTGATCGTTTTCGGGCATCAGGCGAAGATCCCGTGCAAAAACCAGCGGGGATCGCCGCCGCGCCCGTCTTCATGCAGGCCTTCGCGGAAAAGCCAGAAGCGCCTGCCGGTCTGATCCTCGATCTTGAAATAGTCCCGCAGCCGGGTGCCGGGGCGGTCTTTCCACCATTCCGGCGCAATCCGTTCGGGGCCTTCATAGCGGGTCACGCGGTGGGTTTGCCTGCGCCAGACGAATTGCGCCGGCGGGCCTTCGGGCACGGCATAAAGCACGCGGATTTCCTCGGGCAGGGTCAGCAGACGGATGGGGCGTTCCTTGACCGGATCGGCGGGTGCCGGGTGATTTCCGGCGGTGATGCTGCCCCAGTTTTCGGCGCGTTCCGGCACATGGCTGGCCTGCAGAACCGGCTGCCTGATCGCCTTGGCCCCAAACCGGGCGGCCAGCCGGTCGATCAGGTGCGGCAGGTGCAGATCCTCCTGCGCCGCGCCGTCCAGCCGGGTCTGCAGCGTGCCGAGGGGTTCGACCATGCCTGCGTCCAGCGTGATCAGATCAAAGCCGAAGCCGGGGTTGATCCGCTCCAGCTTGTCCTTGAACAGGCCGTGCAGGTGGTGCGCATCCCGGCTGGCACTGGCGATGGCCAGGTCAACCGTGCTGACCTCGCCATCGGTGCGGTAGACGGTCAGATGCAGTTGGCGGCAGCCCAATCCGGCATGGGCCAGTTGCGCGCACAGCGTTCCGCACAAGGACGGCAGGTGATGCGTGGGGTCCTGGATCGGTTCGGCCAGCCGCGCCTCGGCCCGCATCCTGACCGGCGTGTCCTTGCTGGCGACGGGTTCGGCCAGGGCCCCCGTCAGCTGATCCAGCCGCAACAGGGGGTTGGCGGGCAGCGGGCTGCGCACAAAGCGGCGCGCCAGCGACAGGCGGGGCACCGCGGCAAGGGTGCCGATCGTCTTCAGGCCCAGCCGCTGCAGCAACAGCAGCGTCTCGCCATCCAGCCGCAGGCCTGCCACCGGCAATCGCTCTGCCGCCGCCGCGATGCCGCCCTCGGGGCAGATCGCCCGCACCGTGCCGTGCCGCGCCAAAGCCCAGGCCGCACCCCAGGTGGGGGCGACCGCCAGCCGGGCCGTCAGGCCCAGGGCGGAAAGCCGCGCCTCCATCTCCTCCAGCATGGCGGCCTCGCCGCCCATCAGATGATCGGACCCGGTGGTATCGAGGATAAGCCCGTCCGGCCCGTCCGTCACCGTCCAGGGGCACCAGCGCCGCGCCCAGAGCATCAGCCGCTTCAGCGCTTGGCCGTCGCCTTCGATATCGGCGTACTCCACCCGCAGGTCCGGGCAGACCGCCCGCATGTCGACCACCCGCGCCCCTGCCGCAATCCCCGCCAGCCGCGCCGCCCGGTTGGCGGCATGGATCACCGGGCCATGCGGCCCCTCATCCGCCAGCACGACGGCCAGATCATCCGGCGGCGCGTCGCACTTGCGCTCCATCTGTTTGTGCCACCGCTCCATCGCGAAATGCGGCAGAAAAATCGACACGATCCGCCGCCCGGTCATAGGTGGCCACCCAGGCTCCGGGATGCGCCCGGCGCGACCGGAACAGTTCCACCTGCCAGCGCGGATCGCCGGGGGCCTGCGGATCGTCGGGGGGGGCCAAGGATGGCAGTGCGGCAATGCGCCAGCGGTTGCGGGCCGCGCTCAGATCGGCGCTGGCGCCGCGGCGGATCAGCCAGCAGGGCATGTCGCTGGCCTCGGCCCTTGTGGCCAGCCGCCGTGTGGCGGTAAAGTCCAGCACGGCGGGGGTGCCCCAGACCTCGCCGATCACCGCGCTCAGCGCGGCACAGCGCAAGCCTTCCTCCATCGCCCACAACACATCGGCAGCCCGCGGCAGGGTCAGGTGCAGCACCTGCCGCCTTGGCCGCAGCCCCGGCAGATAGGGCCGGCCGGATTCCACCTGTGACAGCCGGTCCTGCACCCACAGGATCGCCGCATCGGTTCTGGCAAGGGCCGCCAGCACAAACCCCGGGGCCGCCCCATCGGTGGCGGTCAGGGGAAAGACCTCCGACAGGGTGCAAGCCTTCGCCTGCAAGAAGCCCTGCATCGGTTCTGCGCCCATGCCTGATAAAGCTGTGGATCGCCACTGCACAGAGAATCCCTTTTGATGTTCTTCTTATGTTCTAGTTCTGATTTCCCTGCTTGCCAATGGCCTGTGCACAGGACGGCGCGCCTCACACCCCGCGCAACACAGGGCAGCGCCTGCCCGCCGGGTGGGGACGTAGCTGCCGCCACCCCGCCCATGCCTTGCCCGGAACAAGGCGCGGCACGCGCCGCCGGGCCGCGCCCTCCCTCCCCCTAGGGAGGGCGCTCTGCAGCGTTTCAACCCGAACGACTGTTGGAGTGGCGGCACCATAAACCGCCTACATCCACCGTTGGGGCGCCATCCCGAGGGAGGGCGCGGCCCTCCGTTGCGCTTGGGGTGGAGTGACCGCAAGCGGCGCAAACCCCGGCCTCAAACCGTCCCGCCACCCCACGCGCGGCCCCTCTGGCAAAGCGCTGCGGATTGGCCTATGTCACGGGGCGCGGCAGCGGCAAGAGGACCGGAATGGCGAAGATCACCTACGTGGAACATGGCGGCAAGGAACATCTGGTCGAGGTGTCGAATGGCCTGACCGTGATGGAGGGCGCGCGCGACAACGGCATCCCGGGAATCGAGGCCGATTGCGGCGGTGCCTGCGCCTGTTCAACCTGCCATGTCTATGTCGATCCTGCCTGGGTGGACAAACTGCCGAAAAAGGACAGCATGGAAGAGGACATGCTGGATTTCGCCTGGAACCCCGATCCGGTCCGCTCGCGCCTGACCTGCCAGCTGAAGGTGTCGGATGCGCTGGACGGTTTGCGCGTGCAGATGCCCGAAAAGCAGATCTGATGCAGCTGCGGCTGGCGCTGTTGCTGGCCCTTGCCGCCCCGCCGCTGGAGGCGCGCACCCCCCTGCCGGTGCCGAACATCATCGCGGCAGACCTGATCCAGCCGACCGACCGCTATGATCACGCCATTCTGGGCGATGCGCTGGAATGGGGCGGCCTGCGGTTGACGGTCGATACCTGCCCGCCCTGTGCCGACCGCCGGCTGCAGACCCTGATCGTGACCCTGCCGCCATCCCGCGTCTTCGAGGATATCGAGGCGCGCCTCGCCGATGTCACCGGCGACGGTCTGGCCGAGGTGGTGGTGGTGGAAACCCACGTCGGGCGCGGTGCGGCGCTTGCGGTCTACGACGGCTTTGGCCGCCGCATTGCCACCCCCTACATCGGGCGGCCCCACCGCTGGCTTGCCCCCGCCGGGATCGCCGATTTCGACGGCGACGGCCGGGTGGAGATCGCCTATGTCGACCGCCCGCATCTGCTGGCCGAACTGGTTTTCGTGCGGCTGGAAGGTGACCGGCTGATCGAGACGCTGCGCCTGCCCGGGCTGACCAATCACCGGATCGGCGACACCGCCATCTCGGGCGGGCTGCGCGACTGCGGCCTCGGGCCGGAGCTCATCCTTGCCTCAAAGAACTGGTCGCGCAGGATGCAGGTGCGGGGCGGGGTGGCGCGCGATATCGGACCAATGCCCGCCCAGGGCCTGACGATCCCGCCGTGCTGAGCCAACTCTGCCCGAGACCGGTGGAAGCCGGTTTCTTCGAACGACAGGCGACAAAGCGGTGACAGGGGCATCTCTGACGCTCCCGTCAGCGCCGTGTCGGGCTACTCCGCAGCACCCTTGACCAGCCGGTCGGCCTTCTTGCGCACCAGCACCGACCGCAGATCATGCATCGCCAGCAACAGCGTGCCTCTCACCGCGTCCAGCTGGTCATCCGTCGCCCGCGCCTGTACCCATTGCGCCGTCAGGTTCAGGTGATCCACCGCGCGCAGGATATCATCCACATCGCGCGCCGCCAGTTGCGCCTGCCGGGCGGCCAGCCAGTTGCCGATGGCCGCCCGATCAGCCTCGCTCAGCGCCGCCTCGCCATGCGGCTTGATGGTGCCGTTCCTGACATTGACGCTGGCAATCTCTTCCAGCGCGATCCGGCTCTGGCGGCTGTCGGTGCTGACGCGGAACACCGCAGCCCCGTTTTCGCGGACCCGGAAGTAAAAGGGTGGCAGGTCGGCGGTCACCCTTACACCAGCGATGCGCAAAAGCGCTGGATGCGGCCACAAGCCTCGCGCAGCACGTCGTCGGACGTGGCATAGCTGACACGGAAGTTCGGCGACAGCCCGAAGGCCGCGCCAAACACCACGGCAACGCCGGTCTCTTCCAGCAATGCGGTGGCAAACTCCTCGTCACTGCGGATCACGGTGCCGGCGGCGGTGATCTTGCCGATGCAGCCGGAAATGTCGGGATAAACATAGAACGCGCCTTCCGGCTTGGGGCATCTGATCCCCTTGGCCTCGTTCAGCATTGCCACCACCAGATCGCGGCGGCCCTGAAACAGCGCCCGGTTCGGGGCCAGAAAATCCTGCGGACCCGACAGCGCCTCCAGCGCCGCATGCTGGCTGACCGAACACGGGTTCGAGGTGGATTGCGACTGGATCGTCCCCATCGCCTTGATCAGCGCCACCGGGCCTGCCGCATAGCCGATCCGCCAGCCGGTCATCGCATAGGCCTTCGACACGCCATTGCAGGTCAGCGTGCGGTCATACAAGCCCGGCTCCACCTCGGCCGGGCTGCAGAATTCGAAATCGTCGAACACAAGATGTTCGTACATGTCGTCCGACATCACCCAGACGTGGGGATGGCGCATCAGCACATCGGTCAGCGCGCGCAGCTCGTCGCGCGTGTAGCCCGCACCGGTCGGGTTCGACGGGCTGTTGAAGATGAACCATTTGGTTCTGGGCGTGATCGCCGCCTCAAGCTGCGCGGGCGTCAGTTTGAAACCGGTCTCGATGCCGCATTCGACCGCCACCGGGGTGCCGCCCGCCAGCAGCACCATATCCGGATAAGACACCCAATAGGGGGCCGGGATGATCACCTCGTCCCCGGGATTGCAGGTCGCTACAAGCGCGTTGTACAGCACCTGCTTGCCACCGGTGCCGACCGTCACTTGCTGCGGCGTATAAGTCAGCCCGTTTTCGCGCAGGAACTTGCTGCAGATCGCGGCCTTCAGTTCCGGGATGCCGTCAACAGCGGTATATTTGGTCTTGCCCGCGTCGATTGCCCGCTTGGCCGCATCCTTGATATTCTGCGGCGTGTCGAAATCAGGCTCGCCAGCACCAAGGCCGATCACATCGCGCCCTTCGGATTTCAACGCGGCAGCCTTGGTCGTCACCGCGATGGTGGGCGACGGCTTCACCCGCGCCAGCGTATCGGACAGAAAGGCCATATGATGCGTCCTTTTCGACGGTGGAGTTTCGGCGAAGCCTGTCTTAGGGTCCGGGCGGCACGGGTTCAAGCGGGATCGGACAGGCGATGATCGAGACAGCGGAGGCGCGCCTGAAGCGGATGGCGATGCGGTCCTGGCGGCGCGGCACCAAAGAAATGGATCTGGTGCTCGGCCCTTGGGCCGACGCGCATCTGGCCGCGTTACCAAAGGCAGAGCTTGACGTCTACGAGGCGCTGCTGGCCGAGAATGATCAGGATCTGATGGCATGGATACTGGGGCAAGGCACCCCCGCCGCAGCCATCGCGCCAATGCTGGCCCGGATCGCCGAATTTGCGAAAACCCGGCTGATGCCAGGAAATTGAGGCAAAGTCCGCATTAGTTTACGAAATGTTTGCCGTTTGTACCGATTCTACCGCCGTTCCAATCGCGGCGGAGAATTACGGCATGACCCATTACGCACCCCTGCTCGACGGTTCGCAAAAGGCGTTCCTCGGCTGCTATCTTGATAACCTCGCTTTGGTCGAAAGGCTGCACCGGTTGCTGCTGGATGTGATCAAGGATGAATTCGAACGGCTTGGCATACTCGAGATCAACTCGGTTCAGGCGCTGTTGCTGTTCAACATCGGCGAGAATGAGGTGACGGCGGGCGAACTGAAATCGCGCGGCTATTATCAGGGCTCGAACGTCAGCTACAATCTGAAAAAACTGGTCGAACTGGGCTTCATGCACCACCAGCGGTCCGAGATTGACCGCCGGTCGGTGCGGGTGCGGCTGACCGAAAAAGGCCGCAACGTGCGCGGCATGCTGGCGGATCTGTTCGCGCGCCATGCCGAAGGGATGCAAAAGCGCAGCCTGATCGACGCCTCCGGTATGGATGAGATCAACACGTCACTGAAACGGATGGAACGGTTCTGGACCGAACAGATCAGGTATATCTACTGAGGGCGGTCACCATGACCCCCGCCCCTGCGCCAGCTGACCGTAGCAAGATGGTTTGAGGTGGCGGGATCCAGCAGTTGCCGCCGCCGGAAAACCTTTCGAAAAAGTTAACAAAATTTCGATAACCTAATTATATCAATGAGTTATATGACATAACACGCGTGTTAACACGCCTGATCAGTTGACTTTCCGACCCGGAACGAAGGGCAGGGGGGCCACCGGCAGCCCCTCCTCGATCATCTTTCGCGCCTCGTCAGGTCTGGCTTCCCCATGGATCGACCTCTCCGGTGCCTCGCCCTCGTGGATCCGCCGCGCCTCGGCGGCAAAGTTCATGCCGACATATTCCGAGTTTTCCGCGATCTGCTTTCGCAGCGCGGCCAGCGCCGCCTCCACCGCCGACCCCGGTTCCGACAGCGCGCCCTTGCCGGGGGTGACCGTGCGGGCCGGGCGGACGGCGGGGGCCATCATCTCCTTGCCAACCTTCGCCGACCCGCAGATCGGACAACTGACCTGCCCGGCGCCCTGCAAGGCCGCAAAGGCCGCACCAGACTGGAACCAGCTGTCGAAAGCATGGCCCGCATCGCATTTCAGATTGTAGCGGATCATCCCCGAATTCCTGCCGTCACCAGATCGCAAACCTGAAAGAGGCGCAGCCGAGGTCAATGCCCGGCCTCATCGCGCGCCCGTTCCGGGACGGCGGCCCGCCGGCATTCCCTCGCCTTCGTCCGCAGCGATCGGCCCCGCCCGCCCTTCGGTCGGGGGGGCGAAACCGGCGATCAGCAGGCCAAGGTCCGGCTCTTCCACCAGGCCGGCGGCCACCGCCAGGCTGAACCAGGCGCGGTGGCGTTCTTTCCATTCCGGAAACTTGTCCGCCAGCCGGGTCACCCGCAGCCCATATACCGCGACCGCGCATGGCACCGTCGCGTCAACCGAAAGGCATTTTTGATAGCCGTAGCGGCCAAGGCAGACCGGGTTCATCGCGCCTTCGACCCCGGCTTCCTCCCAAGCCTCCTGTGCGGCGGCACCCTCAGGGGCCAGACCCAGCATCGGCCAGCCTTTCGGAATGATCCAGCGACCTGTGTCGCGGCTGGTGATCAAAAGGACTTCGACACCCTCAGCCGACTTGCGCCAGCAAAGTGCCCCATATTGCATCCGTGCGCCCGAGGTCCCGTTGGGATCAAGCGCCACAGTCATGTTCTGCCAACCCATATCACGCCCACCCGACCGTCCGGTTCCCGGATCTGGTCACTACTCAGTCCCCTCAACTGCAACATGGCATGGTTCTGCGGTTTTTTACAGGACTATCCCGGACATTTGACCGATTATCCCGCAGGATTACATCACTTGCATCGAGAGAGCCGCAGGGGCAGCACAATGCGACCACTTCTGATCACTTTCTGCGCCATGTTGGTCGCCGTGCCTGCCAATGCGGGGGACGGATTTCACTTCGCGTCGATCGACGGCGGGCAGATCCATCTGTCGGACTGGCGCGGCAAGCCGGTTATGGTGGTCAATACTGCCTCGCTTTGTGCTTTCACCGGCCAGTATGACGCGCTGCAGGCGCTGCACGAAACCTATGGGCCGCTGGGTGTGCTGATCCTCGCCGTGCCATCGGACGACTTCAATCAGGAACTGGCGGACGAAGCCGCCGTCAAGGAATACTGCTCCATAAATTACGACCTGACCTTGCCGATGACCGAGATCACCCCTGTTACCGGCGAAAGCGCGCATCCGTTCTATGCCTGGGTGGCAAAGGAAACCGGTTTTGCGCCGCAGTGGAATTTCAACAAGGTACTGATCGGGCCGGAGGGGGCGGTGGTGGCGACCTGGGGTTCGGCGGTTGTGCCGGATGGGGGTGACATCACCGGCCGCATCGAGGCCCTGCTGCAGTGAATCAGGGAGTCCCCGGCGGCAATGGCGGTGCCGATGGCGCGGTCTTCTTCGGGTCAGAAATCTATCGCGGCTCGTCCTATGGCGCGACGCATCCGTTGCGGGTGCCGCGCGTATCCACGGTGATGGATCTTGCGCGGTCGCTGGGCTGGATGCCTGCACCCCGCTACCGCACCAGCCCGCGGGCAAGGCCAGCCGCACTGGAACTGTGGCATGAGCCCGCCTACATCGCAGCACTGCAAGCAGCCGAGGGCTTGCGGGAGGCAACGGCCGAGATGCGGGCGCGGTTCAACCTTGGCACCACCGCCAACCCGGTGTTTCCCGAGGTGTTCCGCCGCCCGGCCACCGGGGCGGGCGGGGTGATGCTGGCGGCAGAGTTGCTGGCAGCCGCACCGGGCGTGTTCCACGTTCCGGGCGGCGGCACGCATCACGGCTTACCGGGCCGGGCGAACGGGTTCTGCTACCTGAATGACGTGGTCCTCGGGATCAAGGTCATGCAGATGGCAGGTCTGGCGCGCATCGCCTATGTCGATATTGACGCGCATCATTGTGACGGCGTGGAACTGGCGTTCACCGGCGATGCGGGCGTGCGGATGATTTCTGTGCATGAGGAGATGCGCTGGCCGTACACCGGAGCGCTGGCGGATGACGCGGCGGGCAGCGCCTTTAACATGGTCGTGCCGAAAGGCTTCAACGATAGCGAGGCGCGGGCGGTGCTGCACGAGCTGATCCTGCCCCGCGTGGCAGAGTTCCGGCCCGATGCGGTGATCCTGCAATGCGGCGCGGATTCGCTGCTGGAAGACCCGCTGTCGCGGCTGGCGCTGTCGAATCGGGCCTATCTGGCGGTGGTGGCCGCGCTGCGCGACCTGTCGCCGCGGTTTCTGGTCCTGGGCGGCGGCGGGTATAACCCCTGGTCGGCGGGGCGGCTCTGGACGCTGATCTGGGGAATGTTGTCGGCAGCCGAGGTGCCGGACCGGTTGCCGCCCGAGGCGGAAGCGGTGTTGCGGGGCCTGAGCTGGGGCGGCGGCGGGCGGGCAATGCCCGGCGAGGCGATGCTGACCACGCTGCTTGACCCGCCACGCGAGGGGCCGGTGCGTGCCGAGGTGCGGGACCGTCTGGCGCAGCTGGCGCGGCGATGATCCACCCGGCCTGCGCCGCTGCCTGAGGCGGCGCCCCGCGATCCGCTTTCTTGACAAGCCGGGGGCGGTCATGCAGCACGGGGCCAGACTGTGAGGAGTGTCCCCATGAAGATCGCCCACCGAGAGATCGGCCCGCACCATCCGCCGCTGGTCATTGCCGATATCGGCATCAACCATGGCGGCGATCTTGCGGTGGCAAAAGAGATGGTCCGGCTGGCGGCGGGTGCCGGCTGCGAGATGATCAAGCACCAGACCCATATCATCGAAGACGAGATGACGGAGGAGGCCAAGAGCATATTTCCGCCCAATGCCGATGTGTCGATCTGGCATGTGATGGAACGGTGCGCGCTGAGCCTGCCAGATGAGGCGGAACTGAAACGCTACACGGAATCGCTGGGAATGATCTGGATTTCCACGCCGTTCAGCCGCGCGGCGGCGGATTTTCTGGAAACGCTGGAGGTGCCGGCCTACAAGATCGGCTCGGGCGAGGCGGACAATCTGCCGCTGATCCGCCACATCGCCAGGAAGGGCAAGCCGGTCATCCTGTCGACGGGGATGCAGACGATTGAAAGCCTGCGCGCTTCGGTGGCCGTTCTGGATGCGGCGGGGGTGGAGTATGCGCTGCTGGAATGCACCAACCTCTACCCTTCGCCGCCGGAAATCGTGTCGCTGCGGGGGGTGACGGACCTGCGCGCTGCGTTTCCGCAGGCGGTCGTGGGCTTTTCCGACCATTCCATCGGGCCCGAGATGGCCCTGGCGTCGGTCGCCCTCGGGGCCTGCATCCTGGAACGGCACTTCACCGACACCCGCTACCGCAAGGGCCCCGACATCAGCTGTTCGATGGACCCGGCGGAACTGCGCTTTCTGATCGACCGCAGCCGCGAGATCCACCTGGCCCTGCACAACCCCAAACAGCGAACGGCAGCCGAGGAGCCGGTCTACCGCTTTGCCCGCGCCTCGGTGGTGGCCGACCGGGACTTGGCCGCGGGCCATGTGATCACCGAAGCCGACATCTGGGCCCGCCGCCCGGGTTCCGGCGAGATTGCCGGCTATGACTTCGACAAGGTGGTGGGGAAGAGGCTCAAGCGGGCGGTGGCAAGGAATACACAACTGGGGTGGGGGGATTTGGGGTGAATGATCCTCGTCTGGGAATTCCTGTGTGGTTGATAAACTTGCCTCGCGCCGTTGAACGACGAGATCGCATGGAAAAAAGGCTTGCTGAACTCGGGCTGAGTTACACCGTCTTTCGCGGTGTCGACGGAAAAGCGGAAGAAAAGCGACTACTCGAGAGCGTGGACGTAGATGCGTTCGAACGAAATATGGGTCGTCGAATACTTATCGGTGGCATTGGATGCTATCACTCGCATCTGGGCGTGTGGCGTGAATTCATCGCTTCGGGAGAATCGCTAGCTTTGGTGCTTGAAGATGACGTCATCTTTCACGATGATTTCATGAAGGCAGTCACAGTTGGCATCAGCGCCGCCGGGCATTGGGATTTCTTGAAACTCAATTCCATTCGGGCAAAACTGCCGATCTTACAGGGGCGCCTCGGACGATACGAATTAAATGCCTACCTTGGCCCTGCTACGGGCACAGGCGCATATCTGATAAAGCGTGATTTGGCCCAGCGATTGCTGAAAAGTATGTTGCCAATCACGCGCTCAACCGACCATGAGATAAACCGGTTCTTTTTCCATGATTTTCGTTTGCTTGGACTGCAGCCTTTTCCAAGTGAGTTAGAGCAGGGAATGCCAAGTCTAATTACTGGATCGAACTACAGCGATGTGAGAAAACTTCCAAAACTTCAACGCTTGCCCTACTATCGGTTGAAAGCTGCCAACTATTTTAGGCGCTTGGCATGGCTTTCTCGTAATCGAATGATTTGGCCAAGCGACCGAGCCCTGTGATACTTGTTTAATTGTTCATAATGGACGACCGGCGTCAACGCGGAGCACGTATGCCTTTGCTGCCAAAATGGAAAATTCAGCGTGAACTCAGACGCTTAAAGGTGCAGATGCATGCGTGGACTGGCAATCTCTACGAGCCGGTTCTTAGACGAAAGCATGATAGATGGAGAGGTGTACAACCAACACCCCATGATCTAAGCATAAGTTTAACCAGAAAAATTGCCATATTTCTGATTTATCAACCTCGCGGTGTCGTGCCATCGATCATGGCAACTTTGCGTTGGCTCGTCGACAATGGGTATGCGCCGTTAATCATTTCAAACTCACCAATCTCAAGTGCCGATTACTCTAAGTTGGCAACTTTGGCGTGGAGAATATTTGAAAGACCGAACTTTGGGTACGATTTTGGGGGGTATCGAGACGGTGTTCTACTTCTCAAGTCATGGGGTCTTGAACCGGACCGTTTGCTAATTCTTAACGATTCCATCTGGATGCCCACAAGGGCCAACTCAACGGTAATCAAGAGATTGGAGGCTGCTAGTGAAGACATCGTGGGAGGGATCAGACAGCCAGAACTTGTTCGCCAGACTGGACGGATTCGAAAGTCGTTTCTCGAATCATATCTTTTGCTCGTTAACCCTTCAGCAATGCAGAACCGCTCTTTCCTGTCGTTTTGGGAGAATTATCCAGCATCAAGCATCAAGAGAAACGCAGTCCGTCGCGGCGAACGAGAGTTCACGACAAAGATGGTCGAGGGTGGTTTGAGCGCACGCGGTTTGTTTTCCATTGACACTTTTGGTGATGCCATCGCGGGGCAAACAAACGAATTCCTCAAACTCACGATTCTTTATGCGTCAGATATGTCCGGCGAAGCGACTCGCCACGGACAGGATTTGTATGACCGGTTTCGTGATGACGAAGAATGGCGTCGCGAGGCTTTGGAACATATTGGCAGGACTATGCAGCTTGGGCGATTTAATGCCGTTTTCTGCTATCCTGCGGACATGTTATTTGGAATGGACTTCCTGAAGAAGTCTCGCGGCGCAGCAACCAAAGAAGGCCATTCAGTTTACAGCCAGATGCGGCGGCAACTGCTGCGTGCGGTGGCGGCAGGCGATCTTCTTCCACTGCTGCCCGAGATTCAGTGCGAGATTGAGGCAATAGAAGCAGAGATCGATTGATGGGCGGTTCCGCCGTACCTTGTCAACTGGCTTCTCTTAGGCGAATACATCCCCATGACCCGCTCCCTCCTCTTCCTCACCGGCACGCGGGCTGATTTCGGCAAGCTGGAGCCGTTGGCCTCGGCTGCGCTTGCGGCGGGGTTCGGGGTGACGTTTTTTGTCACTGGCATGCACATGCTCGACCGCTACGGGCTGACCAAGCTGGAGGTGCACCGGATGGCCGGGGTCCGCGTGCACGAGTTTCTGAACCAGCGCCATGGCGATGCGCAGGACATCGTGCTGGCCAAAACCATCGTCGGATTTTCCGACTATGTGACCGAGCATCGCCCCGATCTGATCATCGTGCATGGCGACCGGGTCGAGGCGATGGCGGGGGCGCTGGTGGCAGCGACGAACTACATCCGCGCCGCCCATATCGAAGGCGGCGAGGTGTCGGGCACCATCGACGAGGTGTTCCGCCACTGCAACACCAAGCTGGCGCATGCGCATTTCGTGTCCTCCGACACGGCGGCGCGGCGGGTGATGGCTTTGGGTGAGCCGGAGGAGACGGTGCATGCCATAGGTTCGCCGGAACTGGATTTCCATTCGGGGCCGTCGGGGGTGACGATTGCCGACGTGAAGGCGCGCTACGGCATTCGGTTCGACGACTACGGGATCGCGGTGTTCCATCCGGTGACCTCCGAGGCGGCAGACATGGGGGCGCAGGCGCGGGCGCTGTACGGCGCGCTGGCGGCATCGGGGCGGAATTTCGTGCTGATCGCGCCCAACAACGATCCGGGGTCGGAGGCGATTTTCGCGGTGATCGAGGCGCTGCCGCAGGAAAGGTTCCGGCTGATCCCGTCGATGCGGTTCGCGCATTTTTCGGAACTGATGCGGAATGCGGCCTGCATGGTGGGCAATTCCAGTGCCGGGGTGCGTGAGGCCCCGTTTCTGGGCGTGCCCTCGCTGGACATAGGCACACGGCAGACCAACCGGGCCGAGGCAGGATCGGTCAGCGCCTGTGCGGCGACGGACGGGGCGGCGATCACCCGGTTTCTGGCAGCGCATTGGGGCCGGCGGCATTCGGCGCATCACGGCTTTGGCGCGGGCACGGCGGCGGAGCGGTTCGTCGCGGTGCTGCAGGACCCGGGCTTTTGGGACAGGGGCCTGCAAAAGGCCTTTCGCGACCTTGGCTGAGGCGCGCACCGGCGTTACCTTGCGCGCCTATCTGCTGGCGGCGCGCGGCATTCCGGTGCTGGCCCGCTGGGTGCTGACGCGGCGGCTGGCGCGGGGCAGGGAAGACCCGGCGCGCTGGCGTGAAAAGCTGGCCGAAACCGGCGCGGTGCGGCCAGCCGGTCGACTGATCTGGCTGCACGCGGTGGGGATCGGCGAGGTGATGGCGCTGCGCGGGTTGATTGCCGTGATGGCGGAGGCGGAGCCGGACCTGCACTTTCTGGTCACGTCGACTGCGCGCGCGGCGGCCGAGGTTTTCGCGGGCAACCTGCCGGAACGCACGCAACACCAGTTCCTGCCACTGGATGCGCCGGGATATCTGGCGCGGTTTCTGGATCACTGGCGGCCCGACCTGTCGGTCTGGGCCGAACAGGACCTGTGGCCCGGCGCGGTGGTGGCCGTGGCGCGGCGGGGCATCCCTTTGGCGCTGGTCAATGCCCGGATGAATGACGCGGCATTTGCGCGGCGGCGGCGCTGGCGCGGGTTGTTCGCCGATTTGTACCAGCGGTTTTCGCTGATCGCGGCGCAGGATGCGGCAACTGCGGGGTATCTGTCGGCATTGGGCGCGCGAGGGGTGCAGGTGACTGGGTCGCTGAAATCGGCGGCACCGGTGCTGACTGCGGACGGCGCGGTGCTGGCGGGGCTGCAGGCGGCGGTGGCTGGGCGGCACGTCTGGGTCGCGGCCTCGACCCATGCCGAGGACGAGGCAGTTGCGCTGACGGCGCAGGCGGCGCTGTGGCAAGCCGATCCGCGCTGGCTGCTGATTCTGGTGCCACGGGTGCCCGCGCGGCGCGCCGAGGTTTGTACCATGGTCCCGGACGGTCTGCCGTTCACGGTGCGGTCGTTGGGCGAAGGTCCGACCGGGGCGGTCTATCTGGCCGATACGGTGGCTGAACTGGGGCTTTGGTACCGGTTGGCCAAGGTGGCGCTGCTGGGCGGTACGTTCGGGCCGGTTGAGGGGCATAACCCGTGGGAACCGGCAGCCTTGGCTGTGGCGGTGCTGCACGGGCCGAGGGTGGCGAACTTTGCTGCGGATTATGCCGCTTTGGGAAATGCCGGAGCGGCACGCGAGGTATCGGCGGAGGGGGTGGTCGCGGCGGTGTCGGGAGACCTTGCGGGGATGGGCGCCAAGGGGCAGGCGCTGGCCGGGACGGCTCGGCAAGTGGTGACGGCGCTGGCCGGCGCGCTGCTGGCACTGGTGCAGCGATGAAGTTGTGGCTTTTCCTGCGCTTCTGGTCGGCGCTGTGGCATCTGGGGTTGCCGGTGGTGCTGGGCTATCTTTGGTGGCGCGGTCGCAAGGACGCGCTTTACTCGCAGCATCTGGGGGAACGGTTCGGGCGCTATCCGGTCAAGCTGCCGGGGGCCGTTTGGATCCACGCGGTGTCGCTGGGCGAAATGCGGTCGGCGGTGCCCCTGGTGCGGGCGCTGCTGGACCGGGGCGACCGCGTGGTGACCACCCATTTCACCCCGGCGGGGCGGCGCGAAGCGGCGCGGGTTTTTGCCGATGAGATCGCCGCTGGCCGAATGGCTGCCGTTTGGGTTCCACTTGAGACATCATGGGCTTACGCCGGGTTCTTCCGGGCGTTCCGGCCCG
This sequence comes from Paracoccaceae bacterium, assembly GCA_043727195.1. GTDB lineage: Bacteria > Pseudomonadota > Alphaproteobacteria > Rhodobacterales > Rhodobacteraceae > JAUYQR01. The sequence continues at coordinate 15,157 of JAYSYZ010000094.1, read as the reverse complement.
TGGCGGGTCTGGTGATGGAGATCGAGATCTGGCCACGGATGATCTTTGCCGCACGGGGGGCGGGGATGCCCTTGTTCATGTGCAACGCGCAGTATCCGACGAAAAGCATGGCGCGGGACGCAGGGTTCTTGCTGCGCCATGACCTGATGCGCGGCTTTGCCGGGGCCTTTGTGAAATCCGATCTGCAGGCGGAGCGGTTTGCGTCGGTCGGGGTGCAGAACATCTGTGTGACGGGGGAATTGCGGTTTGACCAACCGATCCCGCCAGATCTGATTGCCGCTGGGGCTGCGCTGCGCACCTGGCTTGGGGCCCGGGACCGCCGCGTCATCACTGTGGCCTCAACGGTTGAAGGTGAGGATGCCGTCTATGTCGCTGCGATTGCAGCTCTGTTGACACAAGACCGGGTTTTGCAGCGTCGGCCCGCGCTGATTGTCTATGTGCCGCGCAAGCCGGAACGATTTGACGACGTTGCTGCGCTGTTGGTGGCTGAAGGGTTTGTTGTGGGTCGGCGTAGCCAGCTTCTGGATCGGTCCCTTGCTCCGCTTGGCGATGCGCCCGCAATCAACGTTCTCTTGGGTGACAGTCTGGGCGAAATGTATGCCTATCTGGCCATGGCAGACATTGTCATCGTCGGCGGCGGATTCACCCCCAAAGGTGCCCATAACATCATCGAGCCGCTGGCCTTGCGCAAACCCGTCATCGTCGGCCCGGTGCTTCATACGATCGAATATCCTGCGGTCGAGGCAATTGCCGCCGGCATCTGCTGGGAGGTGGCGAACCCCGATGACCTGCGTGAGGTGCTGCTGGCAGGTACGGCCCCCGACCCCGCCGCGATCGAAGCGTTCTTTGGTGCCCATTCAGGCGCCACGCAGCGCACCATTGCGGCATTGGACCACATGCTTACCAGCCGCTGAACCCACCATCTACATTGATCAGCTGCCCAGTCATATATCCCGCCTGCGCGGAACACAGGAACAGCATGGCATCGGCAATCTCGTCCGGTTGGGCCATCCGGCCCGCCATGATCAATTCGCCCACGCGGCGCTGAAATTCGTCGGAATGGCCATTGAACACGGCACCCGGCGCGATGGTGTTGACCGTGGCCTGGCGTTTCGCCCAATAGCCCGCAAGCCAGAGGGTCAGGCCATGAATGCCGGCCTTGGTGGTGGAATAGGCCGAAAAGCTTTTGAATGGCATGCCGTCGTAAATCCGGTGATGCGGGCCGTTCAGGGCATACATCGAGGCGACATTGATCAGCGTCACAGGCCAGCGGCCGACAATGTCGCGGTCCATCTGCCGGGCGATCATGAAAGCTCCGGTCAGGTTGGTGCGCAACGTACGTTCCCAATCGCTGACGGAGGTGTTGGCAAAATCGGGAAAAGGCTTGCCTGCGCCCATCAGAAGCTCACCCGTGATGGCGGCGTTGTTCAAGACCACATTTATTTCCCAGCCATCGGCGAGAGTCCGGGCAAAGATGCCGGTCACCTGATCCTCGTCGCCGACATCAAGGTCGTAAAAGCGGAAATTGTCATGGCCCGCATGCGCAGCTTGCAGTGTGTCAGCCCGGTGACCGGGCAGATCGGTAGCAATGACGCGCGCGCCTGTCGCAAGCATGCGGCGCACGTAAGTGGAGCCGAGAACGCCTCCGGACCCGGTTATAAAGATGGTGCGTCCGGAAAGTTGGTCAGTCATGCTGCTTCAGGGCCTCTTGCATCAGGAATTCGACAAGGCGGAAATCGAACGGGGTATCGATATCCATGCAGCGCTCGGGTGGCATGAGGTAGGGGATCACCCGCCCCTCCCACAGCCCGTTGGAGCGTTTGAGATAGCCCGAATCCACGACATAGGTCGACGCTGCATGCTCGTAGACAACCGGTGCTTGCTGCCGCGCGACCACACCGCCGGGCAGCGGCTTTGACACATGCAGCGCGCCGCTGGCGTCAGGTTCGACAAGGTTGAAATATGGATTCTTTCGCGCCTCACAGCAGCTCATTACCAGATCTGGATGTTCGATTTTGTAAAGATCAAGTGCCGCGTCGATATCTTCAGGACGACGCAGTGGCGAGGTGCAGTCGAGGTCGAGGAACGCCCCAACCGGACCAATCAGCGCCTCTGATGCCGCAAGGGCGTGCTGCCATACGCCCCACTTGCCTGCCGTGTCGGTGGCCAGGTGGGCGGGGCGGAGGCCGATTTTCAGCGCGCCCCTGGCGGTGGCGTAATCGTAGATTTCCGCGTCATCTGTCGATACGACAACTGCCCCGACGCGCGGATTGTCCAGCAACTGATCCAGGGACCAGTCGATCAGGGGCTTGCCGCAAAGGGGACGGAAATTCTTGCCCGGAATGCCCTTGGAACCTTTGCGCGCCCCGATATGGCCAAGGATCATATGATTTCCTTTGTGATCTGACCTTCAAAGCGGCGCGCGCCCCAAGCTTCCGCCACCAGCCGCGCAGCGGGGAGGCTTAGGTCGAGCCGGGGCAGATGTTCGACATCCGATACCCGGCGGCCTGCGACCAGCGCCAGAAAATCGCGCATCGCGGCAAGGAACAACGCGTTGCGGTCATGCGGCTTGTCCAGCATGACCCGACCGCCCGCATCGGTGGTGACATATCTGCCGGCGGCGAAATCAAAGTCGTGCATCCGTTCGGTTCCGCGCAGGATCGCCCGGCGATGCAGTTGTGGCGTCAGATAATCCATCGCAACTTCACCCGAAAGGCCGGCCCGGCCCAGGCTGATCCGGCTGGCCATGTCGACGCCGGAATAAGCAGGGTGGCCAAGGCTGACCACGCACTGAACCGTCAGCCCCGGGAACAGGCAGGCCGCCATGTCAATTTCGTGACACAGGTCCAGAAGCACCCCGCCGCCTTCTGCGCGCGCGGCATAGCTTTCGAAAAACCGCCAGTTTGCCCGCCATTGCGTCACATCATGCCCGATGGTGAGGCTGAACTGAAAGATGTCCGACAGGTCCGCGACTGCCAGTGCCCTAAAGGCGGGATGATAGCGCATCATCACGCCCAGCATGGATCGGCTGGCCACCGGGGCCGCTGCCACCTCGATCAAGGCCAGGTCCGAAGCACGGAATACCAGCGGCTTTTCCACATAGAACGGCACGCCTGCCGCGGCGCAAACCGCGATCAGCGGCAATCGCAGATCGGTGGCCGTGGCGATCACCACCGCGTCGGCCCCGGCGGTCAACTGCTCTGCCAGCATTTCCACCGAGAATTCGCGCCAGCTGATCAGATCGGACCGCGCGCCAAGGCTGGTAAGGTTGTCATGGTGCCGCTGCCCGATCGAGCCCGCCCCCACCACCAGAACTTTCAGCCCGCTGGCCATGCCGATCCTCGCATCTTGCGCAAAGCGTTAGCCTGATTGCCCCGTGATTGCCAGAGCGGGCGGGGGGGCGCGTGGCCGGCAAGTCGGTGGCAAGATGACATACCTGCCCGCAGGCCAGCGCCCGCATCGGTAAAACTGCGGCCGATGCGGCGCGGACGGCTTTGGCCCACGTCGGGGTGGATGGCATTTCCGGCAAGCGACGGTCGGGCGGGGGGGGGAGCAGCCAGACCAGTCGTCATGGGGATTTGGCAGTCGGTGCGGGCGTTGGCGGAAGGATCGGGATGTCCTGGCGCAGTTTGCCGTCCTTGCCGTAGATCAGGATGTGATCCTGATCCGTGACCACCGCGATCCAGCCCTTGCCGAAGGTGACGGCGGCGGCGGTGTCGCCTGCCGGCAGGGTCAGGCCATCGGGCAAGATGGGGGAGGTGCTGGTGAACGCTTGCGGCATGCGAGTGACAATCAGCCCGACCACGGTTATGACACCGCCGATCATGGTGAGGGTGAGCACGATCACCAGCCATTTCAAAAGCCGCAGGCTGGGCGGCAGGGCCTCGGCTTCGGGAGCGTCGGACATGATGGAGCCTTTCGAGGACGAAACCGAGGATGCGGTGTCGCTGAGTGTGCGGATCGGCGAGGGCGCGCCTTTGCGCCTTGATAAGGCGCTTGCGGCGGCGGTGCCAGAGGCGGCGGCGCTATCGCGGTCGCGGCTGATGCGGATGATCGCCGGGGGGGCGGTCAGCCGGCAAGGTGTGGCAGTCACCGATCCCAAGGCGAAGGTTGCGGAGGGGGAGGTCTATGAGCTGCGCCTTGATCCGGCGGCGGCGGTGGCGACGGTTGCCGAGGATATTCCCCTGACGGTCGTCTGGGAGGACGGCGATCTGATCGTGATCGACAAGCCTGCGGGAATGGTCGTTCACCCCGCGCCGGGTACGCCGTCGGGGACGCTGGTCAACGCGTTGCTGGCGCATTGCGGTGACAGTCTGTCGGGGATCGGCGGCGCGCGGCGACCGGGGATCGTGCACCGGATCGACAAGGATACGACGGGCCTTCTGGTGGTGGCCAAGTCGGACCGGGCGCATCATGGGCTGGCGCGGCAGTTTGAGGATCATTCCGTCAACCGACGCTATCTGGCGGTGGTGCACGGGGTGCCGGGGGCGGCGGACCCCCGTCTGCGCGGCTTGCGCGGGGTGAGTTTCGAGGCGGGCGGGATTGTAAGGATCGCCACCGGCCTGGCCCGCCACAAGACGGACCGGCAGCGGCAGGCGGTGGTCTGGGAGGCGGGACGGCACGCGGTCACGCGGGGCCGGGTGATCGAGGGGTTCGCCGGGCAGGCGGCGCTGGTGGAATGCTGGCTGGAAACCGGGCGGACGCATCAGATCCGGGTGCATCTGGCCTATGCCGGGCATGGGCTGGTGGGCGATCAGACCTATGGTGGCAAGAAGCGGCTGTCGGAGAAGGTGCTGGGTGGTGGGGCAGCCATCGGGAACGGGTTTCCCCGGCAGGCGTTGCATGCGGCGACGCTTGGATTTGTGCATCCGGGGACTGGGGAGGCGATGGAGTTTGCCTCGGCCCTGCCAGAAGATATGGAAGGGCTGATTTCGGCGCTGCGAGAGGGGTGATAACACGCGTGTTATAGAGGATAACCATTTGAAATATAACGTAATACCATTTTTCCATTAACTTTTTGGTAACCACACTGGCAACCCATTTGCAGGTTCAGGGCAGTTACAATGGCGATCCGTCTCGCAGCCAAATCGAGATCAGGGTGCCATCCCGAGCGGCCGGAGCACGGGCCGAGGGCAATGTGCCTGACATTCGTGTGACTGCGATGTCACAAAGCTTCACATGTGACGGAACCACAAACATATTTCGTTAGTTAAACTGTGGCATGTCCCGCACTTGCGCGCGCACCTGCCGCACTTTATCTTGCACGATCCCCGGGGGCGCGCTTGCACCGGGGCTGAACAGGGGGCAGTTGATGAGCACCTATACGACTTTACCCGCACCGAGCCCCGAACAGGGGCTGAACCGCTATATGCAGGAAATCCGCAAGTTTCCGCTGCTGGAGCCGGAAGAGGAATACATGCTGGCCAAGCGCTGGGTGGACCATCAGGATCCGACGGCGGCGCACAAGATGGTGACGAGCCATCTGCGGTTGGCGGCCAAGATCGCGATGGGATATCGCGGCTATGGCCTGCCACAGGCCGAGGTGATTTCGGAGGCAAATGTCGGCCTGATGCAGGCGGTCAAGCGGTTCGATCCGGAAAAGGGCTTCCGGCTGGCCACCTATGCGATGTGGTGGATACGGGCCAGTATCCAGGAATACATCCTGCGGTCGTGGAGCCTGGTGAAGCTGGGCACCACGAGTGCGCAGAAAAAGCTGTTCTTCAACCTGCGCAAGGTCAAAGCCAAGGTCGGGGCGCTGGAAGAGGGCGACTTGCGGCCGGAGAATGTGGCCCGCATCGCCACGGATCTGAACGTGACCGAGGCCGAGGTCATTGACATGAACCGGCGGCTGTCGGGATCGGATGCCAGCCTGAACGCAACGGTCGGGTCGGACGGCGACAGCACGACGCAGTGGCAGGACTGGCTGGAGGACGAGGACAGCGATCAGGCCGAAGCCTATGAGGCGAAGGACGAGCTGGATACGCGCCGCGAATTGCTGACGCAGGCCATGTCGGTGCTGAACGACCGGGAGAAGGATGTGCTGATGCAGCGGCGGCTGGCCGAAGATCCGGTAACGCTGGAAGAACTGTCGGCGGCTTATGGTGTCAGCCGTGAGCGTATCCGCCAGATCGAGGTCAGGGCGTTTGAAAAGCTGCAGGCACGGATGCGCGACCTGGCACGCGGCAAGGGGATGGTCATTCCCGCGTAATGACCCGTGCGTCGCGTGCCGCCGGGGTGGGCAGATTGCCCATCCGGCGGTAAGGGGCTAAGACGCAGGCAACCGGAGGCCCGCCCATGACCATGCTTGAGACCTTTCTGAAACCGATGCACCGCGAGGGCTATCCCTTCGTGGCGGGCTTTGCCGCCGTGACGCTGGTGCTGTTCTGGATCTGGGCGCCGCTTGGCTGGCTGGGGGTGGGACTGACGATCTGGTGCTATTATTTTTTCCGTGACCCGAAGCGCGCGGTGCCGGTGAATGCGGGGCTTCTGGTCAGCCCGGCGGACGGCGTAGTCAGCCTCATCGAGCCTGCGGTGCCGCCGGCGGAGTTGGGGATGGGGCCTGAGGCCCTGACCCGGGTGTCGGTGTTCATGAACGTGTTCAACTGCCATGTGAATCGCGCCCCGATTGCGGGCAAGGTGACGGCGGTTGCCTACCGGCCGGGCAAGTTCTTTAACGCCTCGCTCGACAAGGCGTCGGAGGAGAACGAGCGCAATGCACTGGCCATCGAGATGGCCGACGGACGCAGGATCGCGGTGGTGCAGATCGCCGGTCTGGTGGCGCGGCGGATCGTCTGCTGGACGAAATCGGGCGATAGCCTGCGGACGGGCGAGCGGTTCGGGCTGATCCGGTTCGGCAGCCGGCTGGATGTGTACCTGCCCGAGGGGGTGGAACCGCAGGTGGCGCTGGGCCAGACGATGTGCGCGGGCGAGACGGTGATCGCGCTGATCGGGCAATCGCCCCCGGCGCGGGCCGCGCGGGTGGAATAGCCGATGGCACGTCAGCCGAACGGGGGCCAGAAGGAACTGCTGCTGTTGAAGCTGTTGCCGAATCTGGTGTCGATCCTGGCACTATGTGCCGGCCTGACGGCGATCCGCTTTGCGATTGCGGGTAATTTCGGGCTGGCGGTGCTGCTGATCGGCACGGCGGCGGCGCTGGACGGTCTGGACGGCCGGCTGGCGCGGATGCTGAAATCGGAAAGTGCCATCGGGGCGGAACTGGACAGCCTGTGCGATTTCGTGAACTTCGGGGTCACGCCTGCCATCGTGCTGTATCTTTGGGGCCTCAGGGCGGAGACCAGCCTCGGCTGGATCGCGGTGCTGGTCTATGCGGTGTGCTGCATGCTGCGGCTGGCGCGGTTCAACGTGGGCGCGCGGGCGATGGGCGAGGTCGCGGAGAAAACCTCGTTCATCGGGGTGCCGTCGCCTGCCGGGGCGATGCTGGTGCTGGCGCCGATGTATCTGGCCTTTGCGGTGGAGCGGGGGCTGGTGGTGCCGCCGGTTCTGGTGGCGGTGTGGATGGTGGGGATCGGGGCGCTGATGATCAGCCGGGTGCGCACCCCGTCCTTGAAGCGGATCAGGATTTCAGCGGACCTCGCGCGGTATGCGCTGGTGGCGGGTGTCACGGTCGTGGCGGCATTGCTGACCTATCCCTGGGTCACGCTTCTGGCGCTTGCGATGGGGTATTTTGGGGGCATCGTGATGCTGTTCATCCGGGGTCTTCGCCCGGCGAAGGCTGGTGGGGCTGAGTAGCGCAGGGGTAAACTCTGCTGGCCATCATATCCGAATCCGCCGGGGTCTGGGTTGCAACGTAAACGGAAGCAAATGCATGCAAGTGGATGCCATTCAGAAAACCTATCGCCGCTGGGCGCCGGTCTATGACCTGGCCTTTGGCCGGATCACCCAAGGCGGCCGTATTCTGGCGGCGCGGCATGTGAATGCGACGGGCGGGTCGGTGCTGGAGGTGGGCATCGGCACCGGGCTGGCGCTGGGCTATTACGGGGCCAAGGTGCAGGTCACCGGCATCGATCTTTCCGCCGAGATGCTGGCCGAGGCGGAGGCGCGCGCCCGGGCGCTGGGGCTGCGCAACGTGCAAGGTCTGCACCGGATGGACGCGCGCCGGATCGGGCTGCCGGACGCCAGTTTCGATCATGTGGCCGCGATGCATATCATGTCGGTGGTCCCGGAACCCGAGCGGGTGCTGGCCGAGATGGTACGGCTGTGCCGTCCGGGCGGGTCGGTGCTGATCGCCAACCATTTCGCGGGGATGTCGCGGGGTTGGCGGCTGGCCGAACGGGTGGCCGCGCCCTTGGCGGACCTGCTGGGCTGGCATTCCGATTTCGCGATCAGCCGGGTGCTGGGCGATGCCCGCCTGCAGCTGGAGGATCAGGTTCAGGTGCCGCCTTTCGGGTTAATGACCTTTCTGCGGTTCAGGCGGGTTGAATGAACCGCCGAATTCTGGACAAGTGCGGGACGAAAAATCCGTAACCACCAGAAGGGGAGAACTGCGATGAAGCCAGTCCGTTGGGGCGTACTTGGGGCGGCGAATTTTGCGTTGCAGCACATGGCGCCGGCCATCCATGCAGCGTCGGGAGCGGAGTTTGCAGCGCTTGCAACCTCGGATCCGGCGAAGGCGGAAGGGTTCCGCGCGTTTTGCCCTGCGCTGGCGGTGCATGGCAGTTACGATGCGCTGCTGGCTGATCCGTCGATTGACGTGGTGTACATTCCGCTGCCCAATCACATGCATGTGGAGTGGACGCTGAAGACGCTGGCGGCGGGCAAGCATGTGCTGACCGAAAAGCCCATCGCGATGAAGGCGCGCGACATCGACCAGATCATCGCTGCGCGCGACCGCACCGGCCTGCTGGCGGCAGAGGCCTACATGATCGTGCACCACCCGCAGTGGCAGCGCGCCCGGGAATGGCTTGCGGCGGGCGAGATCGGCACGCTGATGCATGCCGATGTGGCGTTTTCGTTCAATCTGACCGAAGGCGACAACATCCGCAACAAACCCGAAACCGGCGGCGGCAGTCTGCGCGATATCGGGGTCTATACCTTTGGGTCGGCCCGTTTCGTGACCGGGGCAGAGCCTGTGGACCTGGCGGCCCGTATCCACCGCGAAAACGGTGTCGACGTCTTTGCCCAGGTGGCGGGCACCATGGAAGGGCCGGGGGGACGGTTCACCTATGGCTCGGTCACCTCGATGCGGATGTACAACCGGCAGGTCGCGACCTTTCAGGGCACCAAGGGGATGATCCGGCTGGAGGGTGGCCCCTTCAATGCGAATGTCAACGATCTGGCCGAGGTGGAACTGCACCAGAACGGCAACCGGGTTACGGTGGAGCGGTTTCCGACCGCGAACCATTACAAGCTGCAGGTCGAGGCGTTCAGCCGGTCGGTGCGCGAGGGGGTAGCCTATCCCTGCCCGCTGGAATTTGTGCGCGGCACGCAGGCGATGATGGACCGGGTTTACGAGGTGGCGGTGGAGATCTGAAAACTTGCGATTTCGTGGGGGGATCACTGATTTTTGTGGCGGTACTGTAACGGGCCTGTGATACAGAGTGTAAACCTGTCGTCGGTTTTTTTGCAGTGAAATCTTCCGGCGGTTGTATCGGGGGCTGCATGTGTCTTGTATGTCGAACTTGGCCATCACCGTCCCCTCAGTTGGAGAGCACCGCCAATGTCAGAAGAATACGCGACTTTTTCCGTGAGCGACCTGGCGCCGCTGACCCGAGCACGGCAGGTGCTGGAACAACGTGGGGGTGATCTGCCGCAGGTTGCATTGAAAGCACTGGCGCGCGAGGTGATTCTGCGGCTGGCCCAGAAATCGGCCGATGAGGTGGTCGTGCTGGCAGACCGCCGGCCGGACACGGCAGAAGTCGCCGCATTGTGTGACGCGCTGATGTCGGAGGACGAGACGGCAGCGCCCGGCATGGTGCGGCTGGCGCGGCTGGACGGGATGACGGCGGATGTGCTGTATTTCGGCTACATTGCCGAAGCGGTCCGCATGCTTGGCACCCGGTGGGAGCACGATGAGGCGACGGTGTCGCAGGTGATCATCGGCGCCGGTCGCGTCTACGGCATCCTGCGCGAATTGCGCACGGTATTTCTGGCGGCGCGGCGGATGCATCCGCCGGGGGCGGAGGCGGTGTTCGCGCAGGTGCCGGGGGAAACCCACACGATCGGGGTGACGATGGCGGCGGATGCGATGCGCCGCCGGGGGTGGGAGATCGATCTGAAGCTGGGGTATTCCCACGACGCGCTGGTCGATGAAATCGTCAGATCGAGGCCGACGATGGTGGGGCTGTCCGCCTCGACCACGCAGCAGACCTTTGCACTGGCACGGCTGATTGTTGCCATCCGGGTGCGCTGCCCGCAGGTATGGATCCTTGTCGCGGGCCAGATCGTGCCGCTGGACCCGCATCTGCGCGATCTGGTCGATGCCGACGCGGTGGCCGGCACCCTGGACGATGCGGCGGCAGCGCTGAACGGGCATCTGGCCGAATTGACGCGGCTGATCAGCAAGAAGGGCTGATCAGCCCTCCATCCTTTCCAGCTCGTCAATGAAGCCTGCAATCATCGACAGGCCTTTGTCCCAGAATCCGGGATCCGACGCATCGAGGCCGAAGGGGGCAAGCAGGTCTTTGTGATGCTTGGACCCGCCTGCTTTCAGCATGTCGAAGTATTTCTCCTGAAAATCCGGCAAGCCGTCAGCGTAAGCGGCGTAGAGCGCGTTCACCAGACCATCGCCGAAGGCATAGGCGTAGACGTAGAAGGGCGAATGGACGAAATGGGGGATATAGGCCCAGAACGTCTCGTACCCGTCCATGAATTCGAACGCGTCGCCAAGGGATTGCGCCTGAATGCTCATCCAGAGGGCGTTGATGTCGTCGGGGGTCAGTTCACCTTGGGCGCGGGCGGCGTGGAGTTTGCATTCGAAATCGTAGAAGGCAATCTGGCGCACGACGGTGTTGATCATGTCCTCTACCTTGCCCGCGAGCAGGGTCTTGCGTTCGGCGGGGGTTTTGGCCGCATCAAGTAGTGTGCGGAAGGTCAGCATCTCGCCGAAGACGCTGGCGGTTTCGGCCAGAGTCAGGGGGGTGGAGGACAGAAACTCACCCTGACCCGCCGCGAGCACCTGATGCACGCCGTGGCCAAGTTCATGCGCCAGCGTCATCACGTCGCGCGGTTTGCCGAGGTAGTTGAGCATGACGTAGGGGTGGACGGTGGTGACGGTCGGGTGGGCAAAGGCACCGGGGGCCTTGCCAGGCTTGACGCCTGCGTCGATCCAGCCCTTGTCGAAGAACGGTTTCGCCAGATCGGCCATGCGCGGGTCGAAGGCGCCGTAGGCTTCCAGCACTGTCCGGGTGGCGGTGGGCCAGTCGACCAGTTTCGGGGTCTCTGTCGGCAGGGGGGCGTTGCGATCCCAGACCTGCAGCTTGTCGAGGCCCATCCACTTTGCCTTGAGGCGGTAGTAGCGGTGGCTAAGCTTGGGATAGGCGGCGACGACGGCATTGCGCAGCGCCTCGACCACCTCTGGCTCGACGTGGTTGGCGAGGTGGCGGCCCGCTTGCGGGCTGGGCATCTTGCGCCAGCGGTCGTGGATTTCCTTTTCCTTGGCCAGGGTGTTGTGCACGCGCGCGAAAAGCTTGATGTGTTTGTCAAAGACCACGGCCAGTGCCCGCGCCGCAGCCTCGCGTTTGGCGCGGTTGGTGTCGGTCATCAGGTTCAGTGTCGCCTCGAGGTTCAGCGGTTCCGCCTCGCCCGCGACATCGAACATCAGGCCCGCCATGGTTTCGTCAAAGAGACGGTTCCAGGCGGCAGCCCCGACCACGCTTTCGTCGTGCAGGAAGCGTTCCAGTTCGTCAGACAACTGGTGCGGGCGCATGGCGCGCATCCGGTCAAACACGGGTTTATAGCGGGCAAGGGCGGCGTTGGCGGCGAGAAGCCGGGCAAGGTGGTCGTCGTCGAGGCGGTTGAATTCCAGACTGAAAAACACCAGCGGCGTGGTGAAGACGGTGACCTTGTCCTGCGCATCGGCCATGAACTTGGCGCGGTCGGAATCCATGGTGTTCTGGTAATAGCGCAAGCCTGCGTAGGACATCAGCCGCCCGGCGGTGATGTCGATCTTTTCATTCGCCTCGACGCAGGCCAGCAGGGCAGGCGCATCGAGCGAGGCCAGCTTGCCCTCATATGCAGCGGCGAAATCGGCGCAGGCGCGTTCCAGCCAGGCCATGTCACGGGTGAATTCGGGGGCATCCGGGGCGGGGTAGAGGTCGGTCAGATCCCAGTCGGGCAGGTTGCCGAAACCACCGCTGGCGGCGTTCGCGTCGAAAACGGGGCGGGGCAGGGGCATGGGACACTCCGGGATTTGCTGACGGTTATCTAGGACGCCGAGGCGGGACGGCGCAACCCCGGGAGCCGTTGCGGCAAAATCCATTTGATTTGCCGCAGGCCCGGTCGTCAGGGTGGCGTTCGCAAAAGCGCGCGCAGGGTTTCGATGCTGTCGATTTCGGCCACTCCCTTGTCGCGCCGCCAGCGCACCATGCGGGGAAAGCGCAGGGCAATGCCGGACTTGTGGCGGGGGCTTTCCTGAATGCCCTCGAAGGCGATCTCGAACACCAGGTCGGCGGGCACTTTGCGGACCGGGCCGAAGCGTTCCAGGGTGTGGCTTTGCACCCAGCGGGTGATCTCGGCGAACTCGGCGTCGGTCAGGCCGGAATAGGCCTTGGTGAAAGGCACGAGGTCATTGCCATCGCGGATGCCGAAGGTGAAATCGGTGAACAGGTTGGCCCGCCGTCCGTGGCCGGCCTGGGCATACAGCATCACGGCATCGACGCTGTAGGGATCAAGCTTCCATTTCCACCAATCGCCGCGTTTGCGCCCGACATGGTAGACCGAGGACGCGCGTTTCAGCATCAGCCCTTCGGCTTCGGCTGCACGCGCCGTGGCGCGGGTGGCGGCGAGGCCGGGCCAATCGGCGAAGGCCAGCGCTGGCGACAGGCCGAGCGGCAGGCCGGGGGGCAGCGCCGCGATGATGCTGACCAGTTGCGCGCGGCGGCTGGCCAATGCCGTGTCTCTCAGATCCGTGCCGTCTGCCTCCAGCAGGTCATAGGCCAGCAGCTGCGCCGGCGCCTCTGCCAGCAGTTTCTTCGGCACCGTCTTGCGGCCGATGCGCTTTTGCAGGGCGGCAAAGGGCAGGGGCGCGCCGTCGCCCCAGGCCAGGATCTCGCCGTCAATCACCGTGCCCGGCGGCAGGAAATCGGCCAAAGGGGCGAATTCGGGAAAGCGGTCGGTGATCAGTTCTTCGCCGCGCGACCACAGCGCAAACGCGCCGGGCCGGTGGATCAACTGGCCACGGATGCCATCCCATTTCCATTCGGCAATCCAGTCGGAGGCGGGGCCGAGCGTCTCGGCCGCGTCTTCCAGCGGGCTTGCCAGTGCAAAGGGATAGGGGCGGGCATCGCCGCCCGCAGCGCCGCTGATCAGGGTGGCAAAGGCGGTGTGGGCGGGATCCCAGTTGCCCATCAGGCGGTGGGCGAGGGTTGCCTCCTCTACCCCGGTCGCCGCGGCGAGGGCGCGGGTGACGAGGCCCTGTGCCACGCCCATGCGAAAGCCGCCGGTCAGGAGTTTGTTGAACAGGAAGCGTTCTGTGGGGGCCAATCCGGCCCAGGCGGCCAGCACGGCGGCGCGGCGAGCCTCGACCGGTTGACCGGCAAGCGCGCGGAGGGCGGTTATGGTGTCGGTCAGGCTGACATCCACCGGGTTGACCGGCGGCGGCAACAGGAGGGCGATGGTTTCGGCCAGATCGCCGACCATGGCGTAGCTGTCCTCGAACAGCCAGTCGGGGATGCCCGACACTTCGGCCGCCCAGAGACGAAGCTCGGTCGAGGTAACGGCGCGGCGCGGGCGGCGGCCGGTGAGGAGGGCGATGGTCCAGATCTTGTCGGGGTCTGGGGCAGTGGCGAAATAAGCGGTGAGGGCGGCGGTTTTTGCGCCGGTCTTGGTGGTGCCGTCGAGGGCGGCAAAAAGGGCGGCGAAGCGGTTCATGGCTCGGCGACTTCGGCAGCCTCGGCAGTGTCGGCATCGTCGCCGGCATACTCGGTTTCCACCACGCCCGCCTCATAGCCTTGCGCCTCAAGCCAGCGGCGAAAGGGGGTGGTGTAGCCGTGGGTAACGAAGACCGTCTGCGCACCGGTTGCGCCGATGGCCTGATTGAGACCTTCCCAATCAGCATGATCAGACAGGGCAAAGCCGGTGCCGAGGCTGCGGCGGCGGCGGATGCCACGGACGGCCATCCAGCCGGAAGCGAAAGCCTCTTCGGCGGGGGCGAAGCGGCTGGCCCATCGGCTGCCGAGGGCGGCGGGCGGGGCGATCACGAGCGCGCCGGGGTGGGTTTTGGCGGTGACCTCAGGGGTGACGCGGATGGTCTGCGGCAGCGGGTAGCCCTGCTGGCGCAAAATCCCGGTGATGTTTTCAACCGCGCCGTGGGTCAGGATCGGGCCGAGCGCGGGCAGGCCCGCCATCAGCCGCTGTGCCTTGCCGAAGGAATATGCGCCGAGGATCGAGGTCTTGCCCTGGGCGGCGTTGGTGGCCCACCAGTCAGCAATCTGGTGCATGACCAGCGGTTGCGGCTGCCAGCGGAAAACCGGCAAACCGAACGTACATTCGGAGATGAAGGCGTGGCAGGGGACCGCCTCGAACGGTTCGGCAAGACCGTCGGGTTCGGTCTTGTAGTCGCCGGAGACGACCCAGACCTGCCCCCGGTGTTCGACCCGGATCTGTGCAGAACCCGGGACGTGCCCTGCCGGGTGGAACGACACGGCGGCATCGCCGATCATCCGGGTTTCGCCGTAGGCGATGCCCTCGGCAGTGATTGCGCCGAGGCGGTGGCGGATCACCGGAAGCGCCGCATTGCTGGCGAGGTAGGCGGCGTGGCCGGGGCGGGCATGGTCGGAGTGGCCATGGGTGATCAGGGCCCGCGGGACAGGGCGCCAGGGGTCGATATGGAAATCCCCGGCGGGGCAGTAGATGCCGCGGTCGGTGAAGGTGAGAACGGGGCTGGCCATGCGGGAAAGATAGCGCGTGGGACAGGGATGTCCACGCGGACAAAGGGTTGGGGTGAGGGCGATCAACGGGTTAGCGGCTGAGGGTTCTGCGT
>JAYSYZ010000093.1:0-4520 GCA_043727195.1 Paracoccaceae bacterium | reverse complement strand
TGTGTTCATCCTGTTCCCGCAGGGGCGTGTCAGCGAGGTGCAGCGCCGGCAGATGACCACGCCGTCGGAGGCAAATTGCCACGCGCTGGCCATCGACGGCAGTTTCGACGATGCGCAGGCCCGGGTGAAGGACATGTTCAACGACCTGCCATTCCGTGACGGCGTGCGGCTGGCGGGGGTGAACAGCATCAACTGGGCGCGGGTGCTGGCGCAGGTGGTGTATTATTTCTACGCGGCGGTGGCGCTTGGTGCGCCGGGGCGCAGCATCAGTTTCACCGTGCCGACCGGCAATTTCGGCGATATCTTTGCCGGCCATATCGCCCGCCAGATGGGGTTGCCGATCGACAGGCTGGTGATCGCCACCAACCAGAACGACATTCTGGACCGGGCCTTGCGGTCGGGTGGTTATGTGATGGACGGGGTCCGGCCCTCGATCAGCCCGTCGATGGATATCGAGGTGTCGTCCAACTTTGAACGCGCGCTGTTTGATGCCTACGGCCGGGACGGCGGCGCGGTCACCGCGCTGATGGCAGAACTGAAGGCGGGCGGGTTCCACATCAGTCAGGGCGCGCTGGAGATGTTGCGGGGCACCTTCGCTTCGGGCACTTGTTCCGAGGCGGAAACTCTGGCGACGATCCGGCGGATATTTGCGGAAACGGGTCAGGTTCTGTGCCCGCATTCCGCCGTGGGCGTGCGGGTTGCCGAGGCGCATCTCGGTGCTGTCCCGATGATCACGCTGGCCACCGCGCATGCCGCGAAGTTCCCCGATGCGGTGGAGGCGGCGATAGGCCGTCGGCCCGCGCTGCCGCCGCACATGGCGGATCTGTTTGACCGGCCGGAGCGGATGACCCGCGTTCCGAACGATCTGGCCACACTCGAAGCGCTGGTGCGCGAAAGGATTGCCCATTGAGCCTGCGTCTTCACACCCTGCCGAACGGCTTTCGCATTGTCACAGAGGCGATGCCCGGCCTGAAATCGGCCAGCATCGGCATCTGGGTCGGCGCAGGCGGGCGGCACGAGTTGCCCCAGCAGAACGGCATCGCGCATTTTCTGGAACACATGGCGTTCAAGGGCACGCGGCGGCGTTCGGCGCTGCAGATTGCCGAAGAGATCGAGGATGTCGGCGGCTATATCAACGCCTATACCAGCCGCGAGATGACCGCCTATTACGCGCGCTGCCTGTCGGCGGATGTGCCGCGCGCGCTGGATGTCATTTCCGACATCGTACTGAATCCGGTGTTCCGCAAAGCCGATATCGAGACCGAGCGGCATGTGATCCTGCAGGAAATCGGCCAGGCGCTGGATACGCCCGACGACATCATCTTTGACTGGCTGCATGAGGTAAGCTATCCCGATCAGCCGTTCGGGCGCACCATTCTGGGGCCGGAAGAACGGGTGTCGGCCTTTGCCAAGACCGATTTCCAGGCCTTTGTCGGCCAGCATTACGGGCCCGATCAGATGATCCTGTCGGCGGCGGGCGGCGTCGATCACGACACCATCGTGGCCGAGGCGGGGGCGATCTTTGGCGCGCTGAAACCGGTGGGCGGTGCCAAGGTTGCGCCGGCGCGGTTCGGCGGCGGCGAACGGCGCGAGGTCAAGGATCTGGAGCAGGTGCATTTCGCCCTGTCGTTCGAGGCGCCGGGCTACCGTGACGACAAAGTCTATACCGCGCAGGTCTATGCCACTGCGATGGGTGGCGGCATGTCGAGCCGTCTGTTCCAGAAAATCCGCGAGGATCGGGGCCTCTGCTACACGATTTACGCGCAGTCCGGCGCTTATGAGGATACCGGACAGGTGACGATCTATGCCGGCACCTCGAAGGAAGAGATCGGCGATCTGACGCAACTTACCATCGACGAGTTGAAACGCGCCGCCGATGACATGACCGAGGCCGAGGTTGCACGGTCACGGGCGCAGTTGCGCGCGGGGCTGTTGATGGGGCTGGAAAGCCCCTCGTCGCGCGCCGAGCGCAATGCGCGGCTGTTGTCGATCTGGGGCCGGGTGCCGGATGTGGACGAGGCGGTTGCCAAGATCGATGCGGTCGGCACCGCTGATGTGCGCGCCTATGCGGCCGGGCTGACCGCGTCCAAGGCGGCGCTGGCGCTGTACGGGCCGGTTGGCGACGCGCCGGGGATCGAGGCGATCCGGCGGGGTCTGTCCGCCTGATGCTGGGGCTGAAGCGCAAGGTCCGGGTCGAGACAGAGCGGATGACGCTGCGGTTGCCCGACCATGCCGACTGGCGGCAATGGATGGAATTGCGCGAGGCTTCGGCGGCATTTCTGGCGCAGTGGGAACCGGTCTGGTCAAACGACCACCTGACCCGGCGCGCCTTTACCAACCGCGTCTACTGGGCGCAGCGCGCCGAGGCGCAGGGCACCGCATTGGCAATGCTGCTGATCCGACGCGACGACCAGCGCCTGCTCGGGGCGGTGACGCTGGATAATATCCGGCGCGGGCCGTCGCAGGCGGGAACGCTGGGCTACTGGATCGGCCAACCCTTCGCGCGGCAGGGCTACATGCGCGAGGCGATCCTGGCACTGACGCATCACGCCTTCGCCAACCTTGATCTCAGCCGGATGGAGGCGGCCTGTCTGCCGGAAAACACCCCCTCACGTGGGGTGCTGGAAAAATGCGGTTTCAAGTATGAAGGCGTGGCGCAAAGCTATCTGCAGATCAACGGGCGCTGGCGCAACCATGTGCTGTACGCCAATCTGCGCGGCGACCGGCGCGGGCGCACCGACGCCGGTTGACAGCGCCATGCGCGGAGCCGACCTCGCGCATCCGTGATGCGATCCTTGCGTGACGCGGCGGCAATCCGGGTTACCCTTCCCAAGCCGGAGGTGCCCCATGCGTTTTGCCGCTGTTCTGATCTTTGCCAGCCTGCCTGCCACGGCGTTGCCTGTCGCGGCGCAAGACCGCATCCCGTCGCATTGCATCGCCTTGGCGCGGGGGGCAGAGACGGTAGTCCCCGTGGCGCTGGGTGACGGGCTGGAACAGGATCAGGTGCTGATCCGCTATCTGGATCATGCCAGCTTTGCCATCGTTGCCGAGGATGGCAGCGTCGCGGTGACCGATTACACCGGCTATACCGGCACGCAGGATATCGTTCCCGATGTGGTGACGATGAACAACGCGCATTCGACGCATTGGACATCCGACCTTGATCCGCGCATTCCTAACGTGCTGCGCGGCTGGGGCGACGCCGCCCCGGCGGATCATCGGCTGGACCTTGGCGGCATGCTGGTGCGCAATGTCACCACCGACACGCGCGGCCCGTTTGGCGAAGGGGCACGGGCGGATGGCAATTCGATCTTCATCTTCGAGGCGGGCGGGCTTTGCATCGGGCATCTGGGGCATCTGCATCAGATCCCCTCGGCCGAACAATACGCCGCGATCGGCCGGCTGGATGTGGCGATGGTGCCGGTGGACGGCGGCTATACCATGCGGCTGCAGGACATGGCCGGGGTGGTCAAGCGGCTGCGGTCTTCGGTGGTGATCCCGATGCACTGGTTTTCCACCGCGTCGCTTGAGGCGTTTCTGGCGGCGATGTCGGACGATTTTGCAATCGTCGAAACCGGCGGGCCGGAAATCACCCTGTCGCGCGACGATCTGCCGGGCAGCCCGACCATCTTGCTGCTGGAACCCGGCTATCTTGATTGAGATGCGGCTGGCGGCGGCAGGCGCGGCCCTTTACCAAAGGGTCGGTAAAGGAGTGCATGATGCTCAACCCCTGCGATCCGTCTTTCGTGGCCCGCCTTGCCGCGCGGTTGCCCGACGGCACGCTGGGTGACCCCGAACCGCGTTATCTGCAGGAACCGCGCGGTCGCTGGCATGGAACGGCGGGTGCGGTGGCAAAGCCCCGCACAACCGCCGAAGTCGCCGAAATCGTCCGCGCCTGTGCGGAGGGGCGGGTAGGGATCGTGCCCTGGGGGGGCGGCACCGGCCTTGTCGGCGGCCAGGTGATGCCGCAAGGCCCGGCCCCCCTTGTCCTGTCGCTGGAACGAATGGCGGCGCTGCGCGCGGCATATCAGGATGAAAACGCGCTGGTGGTCGAGGCGGGGATGATCCTCGCCGATGTGCAGGCCCACGCGGCGCGGCTTAACCGGGTGTTCCCCCTGACGCTCGCCTCGGAAGGCAGCTGCCGGATCGGCGGCAATCTGGCATCCAACGCCGGCGGGTTGAACGTGCTGCGCTATGGCAATGCCCGCGATCTGTGTCTGGGACTTGAGGCGGTGTTGCCGGACGGCACGGTCTGGAACGGCCTGACGCGGCTTCGCAAGGACAACGCGGGCTATGATCTGCGCCACCTGATGATCGGGTCCGAAGGTACGCTGGGAGTGATCACGGCGGCCAGCCTGCGGCTGTTCCCGATCCCGGCGACGAAAGTGGTGGCGATGCTGGCGGTGGCGTCGCCAGACGCGGCGCTGTCGCTGCTGACCCTTGCCACCGACCGGTTGCCGGGCATGGTTTCGGCCTTTGAGGTGATCCACCGGATGGGCTTTGATTTCCTTGCCGAAACC